>NZ_JBQVPI010000007.1:144643-336067 GCF_052438155.1 Shinella sp.
GGGAGAAGGGGACGCGCGGCGGCGTGGTTGCTTAGCCGCCAACATCGAGAGGATGAAAGGGGTGCTGTTATTCCCTTCTCCCCGGCGGGGAGAAGGTCCCGGCAGGGGGATGAGGGGGCGTCTGAAACCTCAGACGATCTCTTCGACCGCCGCGATCAGCCGGTCGCATTCCTCCGGCGTGCCGATGGTGATGCGCAAAAAGTCCGAGATGCGAGGCTTGGCGAAATGGCGCACCAGCACGGCGCGGTCGCGCAGGCCCTTGGCGAGGGCTTCGCCGCTGTGGCCGGGGTGGCGGGCGAAGACGAAGTTGGCCTGCGAGGGCAGGACTTCGAAGCCGCGCTGGCGAAGCGCGCCGGTGACGCGTTCGCGTGTCTCGATGACCTTGCCCCGGGTCTCGTCGAACCAGGCGCGGTCGTCCACGGCGGCGGCAGCACCGGCCTGGGCGACACGGTCGAGCGGGTAGGAGTTGAAACTGTCCTTGACGCGCTCCAGCGCATCGATCAGCGGGCGCTGGCCGATGGCGTAGCCGACGCGCAGACCGGCCAGCGAACGGGATTTCGACAGCGTGTGCACGACAAGCAGGTTGTCGTATTTCCTGGTCAGCGGGATGGCGCTCTCGCCGCCGAAATCGATATAGGCCTCGTCGACCACGACCGGCTGGTCCGGGTGTTCCGCGACGAGCTTTTCGATCGTCGCGAGCGGCAGGCCGATGCCGGTGGGGGCGTTCGGGTTCGGCAGGATGATGGCGCCGGCGGGGCGGGCGTAGTCCGCCAGATCGATGGTGAAATCGTCCCTCAGCGGGATCTCCACCGCCTCGATGCCGAACAGGCGGCAATAGGTCGGGTAGAAGCTGTAGGTGATATCCGGATAGAGCAGCGGCTGCTCGTGGTTGAGAAGCGCCACGAAGGCGTGTGCCAGCACCTCGTCAGAGCCGTTGCCGACGAAGACCTCGTCCGCCTCCACACCGTAGAAGCGGGCGATCGACTGGCGCAGGGCCAGGGCCGACGGGTCCGGGTAGAGCTTCAGGCTGTCGGCGACGGCGGCCTGCATGGCGGCGATCGCCTTGGGCGACGGGCCGTAGGGGTTTTCGTTGGTGTTGAGCTTGGTGAGGTTTTGAATGCGCGGCTGTTCGCCCGCGACATAGGGCTTGAGCGTGGCGACGATCGGCGACCAGAATTTGCTCATGAGGTCAGTTCCTGCGATTGGCGATGAATTGGGCGGTTTCGACGAGAATCCCGGCCCGATGGCTGAACGGCGCAAGATGCGCCTCGGCCTCCTTCACAAGCTCCTGAAGACGGCTTTCCGCCCAGGCCTGGCCACGACGCGACACGAGCGTCGCCTTGCCGCGGTCGGCATCCTTGCCGGTCGCCTTGCCCATGGTCTCGGCATCGGCGGTCAGATCCAGCAGATCATCGGCGATCTGGAAGGCGAGGCCGACCGTTTCGCCGTAGCGGCGCAGCGTCGCCCGCTCGTCATCCGAGGCGCCTGCGATGATCGCTCCGGCCTCGCAGGCAAAGCGCAGGAGCGCGCCGGTCTTCATGGCCTGCAGCGTGACGATGCCGTCTTCGTCCGGCGCCTGTTTTTCCGCCGCAAGATCGAGCGCCTGGCCACCGGCCATGCCGCCAATGCCGGCGGCGCGGGCGAGCGCCAGCACAAGGGCCGTCTTGGTGGCGTCGGAAAGGCAGGTTTCGGGGGCGGCGACGATGTCGAAGGCAAGCGTCAGCAGGCTATCGCCGGCAAGGATGGCGGCTGCCTCGTCGAAAGCGATGTGCACGGTCGGCTGGCCGCGGCGCAGGTCGTCGTCGTCCATGGCCGGCAAGTCGTCATGCACGAGCGAATAACAGTGGATGCATTCGAGTGCGGCGCCGATGCGCAGCGCCGTCTCGCGCTCGACACCTGGAAAGAGGGCGGCGGATTCGATGACGAGGAAGGGGCGCAGGCGCTTGCCGCCGTTCAGCACGCCGTGGCGCATGGCAGCGAGAAGCCGTTCGGGGCGGGCGATTTCGTCCGCCTGCACGGTGCTCGACAGCAGCGTTGCGAGCAGCGCTTCCACCGCTTCGGCATTGCTCTTCAGGAGGGACTGGAATTCCTGGTAACGTTCGCTCATGGCCGCTCTTTGGCATGGGCTCCGGGCTTAGGCAACGGGAATGCCGGGACGGCGGCAAAGAATCGCGGGGCAGTGCTGGTTTTTGGCGAGCCGTGACGGTATGAAAGCGCAACGACGGAAGCACGGGCGCCGCCATTTGGACATCGTACCGGAAACACGGGCAGACACGGTCAATTCGGAGATAGATGCCGGTGGCAAGGATGGTTTGATGACCCGCCTTCGCCGGCACTGGCGACGCATTGTCCTTGCCGTGGCGGCTTTTATCGCACTGCCCTATGTGCTGATCCTGCTCTACACGATCGAGTTCGTCCGTCCGGTATCGACCCTCATGCTGAGTGATCTCGTGCTGCTGCGCGGCTACGACCGGCAATGGGTGGAGTTCGACGCGATTTCACCCAATCTCGTGCAGGCGGTGATGATGTCGGAGGACGGGCAGTTCTGTCGCCATGCCGGCGTCGACTGGGGCGAGATGCGGGCGGTGGTGAACGAGGCGCTGGCCGGCGAGCAGACGCGCGGTGCCAGCACCATCCCCATGCAGACCGCAAAAAACCTGTTCCTGTGGAACGGCCGCTCCTTCCTGCGCAAGGTGATGGAACTGCCGCTCGCCGTCGTTTCGGATTTCGTCTGGAGCAAGCGGCGGCTGATGGAGATCTACCTCAACATCGCCGAATGGGGGCCGGGCATCTACGGCGTCGAGGCGGCAGCGCAGCATCATTTCGGTGTCCCGGCCGCCAAACTCTCACGCCGGCAGGCGGCCCTTCTCGCCGTTTCGCTGCCCAATCCCTTCGAGCGCAATGCCGGCAAGCCGGGGCGTGGCCTGCAACGGCTGGCGCGGCTGATCGAGCGGCGGGCGAGCCGCTCCGGCGAATATATCAAATGCCTTTATGAGTGACGTCAGGGCTTTTGATTGGCGCATATCCGCCTGAGCCTCTAGGGTTTGCCGCATCTCCTGAAAACGCGGGTGCACCATGTCGGATCTCATCCTCTATCTCGGCAACAAGAACTATTCCTCCTGGTCGTTCCGGCCGTGGATCGCGCTGGAAGCGGCGGGCATCGCCTTCACCGACCATGTCATCCCTTTCGATTTCGCCGCCGGCAATCCCGAGTTCCTGAAGATATCGCCGACCGGCAGGGTGCCGGTGCTGCATCACGGCGCGGTGCGGGTGTGGGAATCGCTGGCGATTATCGAATATGTCGCCGAGCTTTTTCCCGAGGCCGGGCTCTGGCCAGAGGATCGCGCTGCGCGCGCCGAGGCGCGGTCGATCTCGATGGAAATGCTTTCGGGCTTTCAGGCATTGCGCAATGCCTGCCCGATGAACATCCGTCGCAAGCCGGGCGCAATCGACCTGCCCAGCGGCGTGATGGCCGACGTGGCGCGCATCGAGGCGATCTGGAAGCAAGCGCTTTCGAACTCGGGCGGGCCGTTCCTGTTCGGCGCGTTTTCGGCGGCGGACGCGATGTATGCGCCGGTCGTCAACCGGCTGGAGGCCTATTGCCTGACGACGGACGAAACCGTATTGGCTTATATCGCCCGCGTGAAGGCGAACCCGGCCTGGCAGAAATGGGAGGCGGCCTCGCGCGCCGAGCCCTGGATCGTGCCGGAAGACGAGGTCTAAGCTTTAGAATCGAAAAATTCGGGCCAGGGACTGGTCAAGCGGGGTTTTGCCATGTATAAGCCCGCCAAATTTCCGAAATAAAGACATGTCTTTTTCGGCCATTTGGTGGCCTGCGGATGTGTTTGCCCGATAAGTGGAGTTAGTGAAATGGCTGTACCAAAAAGAAAAACGAGCCCGTCCAAGCGCGGTATGCGCCGTTCCGCAGACGCTCTGAAGGGTTCGACCTACATCGAAGACAAGAACTCGGGCGAACTGCGCCGTCCGCACCACATTGACCTGAAGACCGGCATGTACCGCGGTCGCCAGGTTCTGACGCCGAAGGAAAGCGCATAATCTGCGTTTTCGGCATCAGCTGAGATCAGGGGCCGGCTCGACCGGCCCTTTTCTTTTGCGCCATTTTTGCCGGTCCCATCTGCACGACATTTTCTTGTGCCGAATCTTCGGCTAAGAGGGCCGGAAGGGCTGCTCGTGCGAGAGCGGCCAGAGGAGAGCGCCGTCCATGCTTTTTGCCATCCCGCTGCTGATCATCCCGTTCGCGCTCTACAATCTCGCCATGACCGGGCTGTTCGGTGACGGCGGCACTGCGGTGCTCGACAGCGAGGTGCTGGCGGTCAACATGCTGTCCGGCACGACCTGGACGATGGCCTTCGGCGACCTGCTCATCTTCATCGCGCTCGTGCTGCTCTTCGTGGAAATCCTGAAGGCCACGCGGCCGGGCTCGCGCGCGCTTTTCGATCACATGTTGTCGATGGTGCTGTTCGTGGCGTCTCTCGTCGAGTTCCTGCTGGTGCAGGGGGCGGCCACACAGATCTTCTTCATCCTGATGACGATCTGCTTCATCGACGTCATCGCGGGCTTTGCGGTCTCGATCCGCACGGCGGGCCGGGATCTCTCGATCGGGCTCTGACAAGGCGCGGGGAGGCCCCGCGCCGTTTCTGTTTTCAGCTCAGGTTGTCGAGCTTGGTCTGCAGCGCGCGCAGCTGTTCCTTCAGCTCGTCGAGATCCTTGGGCTCGGCCTTGCGGGTCTCCTTCGCGGGCGCGGCATTGGCGAAGGGGACGAACATCTTCATCGCCTGCTGGAACAGCTCCGTATTGCGCCGCGTCGTTTCCTCGATGAGTGCCATCGGCACCTGCAGGTTCTTGGCGAGCGGGGTATCGCCCAGCGCCTTGTTGATCTGCTCGCGCATCTGCACGTGCTGCTCGGTGAAGGCCTGCATGGAGTGTTCGAGATAGCTCGGCACCACCATCTGCATCTGATCGCCATAATAGGAAATCAGCTGGCGCAGGAAGGAAATCGGCAGAAGCGTGTTGCCGGTCTTGGATTCCTGCTCGAAGATGATCTGCGTCAGTACCGAATGGGTGATGTCGTCGCCCGATTTCGCGTCCTGCACGGTGAAGTCCTCGCCCTTCTTCACCATGACTGCGAGATCGTCGAGCGTCACATAGGTGCTCGTGCCCGTATTGTAGAGGCGGCGGTTGGCGTATTTCTTGATGACGATCTGACCGTCGTTCTTGGCCATTAGGGTCTCCTCATCCCCGTGTTCCTGTTTCTTTTTTGATGCTGGGGAGTATCCGCAAAAAGACGACGGCTGACAATCGAATTGTGCGATGCGGCGAGGAATGCTGCGCAACATGGAATTTCATGCTGCATGCCCGTTCGATGAAATTTTAGCGCTGCGGGATATCCCGTTTGACTCTCCCCCTCCGCTTTGCCAGTTTTGATTTGGGAGAACCGCCGGGCTCGCGCCGTTCGCGCATAGGGCCCGGTTCCAAGGCCGTCCGCAAGGCCGTCAGAACTGAGGAAGTACACCATGAGCACCCCATCCATCGTCATCGCCAGCGCCGCCCGCACCGCGGTCGGATCCTTCAACGGAGCCTTCGCCAATACGCCCGCCCACGAACTCGGGGCGACGGTCATTGCGGCGGTTCTGGAGCGCGCGGGCGTGGCAGCTGGCGAGGTGAACGAGGTGATCCTCGGCCAGGTGCTGCAGGCCGGCGAAGGCCAGAACCCCGCCCGCCAGGCCGCCATGAAGGCCGGCATTCCACAGGAAGCGACCGCCTGGTCCATGAACCAGCTCTGCGGTTCGGGTCTTCGCGCCGTAGCACTTGGCATGCAGCAGATCGCGACCGGCGATGCCGGCATCATCGTTGCCGGCGGCATGGAGTCCATGTCGATGGCGCCGCATTGCGCACATATGCGCGCCGGCGTGAAGATGGGCGACTTCAAGATGATCGACACGATGATCAAGGACGGTCTGACCGACGCCTTCTACGGCTACCACATGGGCATTACCGCGGAAAACGTCGCCAAGCAGTGGCAGCTTTCGCGCGACGAGCAGGACGCCTTCGCCGTCTCCTCGCAGAACAAGGCTGAGGCCGCCCAGAAGGACGGCCGCTTCAGGGACGAGATCGTTCCCTTCCTCGTCAAGACCCGCAAGGGCGACGTGTCGGTCGATGCTGACGAATATATCCGCCATGGCGCGACGCTCGATTCGATGGCCAAGCTGCGGCCGGCCTTCGACAAGGACGGCACGGTAACGGCGGCCAATGCCTCGGGCCTCAATGACGGTGCGGCCGCAGCGCTTCTGATGTCGGAAGCCGAAGCCTCGCGCCGCGGCATCCAGCCGCTTGCCCGCATCGTTTCCTGGGCGACCGCCGGTGTGGACCCGAAGATCATGGGCACCGGCCCTATCCCGGCATCGCGCAAGGCGCTCGAACGGGCCGGCTGGAAGATCGGCGATCTCGACCTCGTGGAAGCCAACGAAGCCTTCGCGGCGCAGGCCTGCGCGGTCAACAAGGACCTCGGCTGGGATCCGTCGATCGTCAACGTCAACGGTGGCGCGATTGCCATCGGCCACCCGATCGGCGCCTCCGGCGCTCGTATCCTCAACACGCTGCTGTTCGAGATGAAGCGCCGCGGCGCCTCGAAGGGCCTTGCCACGCTCTGCATCGGTGGCGGCATGGGCGTGGCGATGTGCGTCGAGAGCCTGTAAGCATCGACTGACATTCTGCTTTGCCAAGGCCTGCCGCCCGCAGGGCGTCAGGCGACTCAAAAAACAGTTTCAGGGGAGTGAGCCAGATGAGCAGGGTAGCATTGGTAACGGGCGGATCGCGCGGCATAGGCGCTGCCATTTCAGTGGCGCTGAAGGCCGCGGGATACAAGGTGGCTGCAAGCTATGCCGGCAATGACGATGCCGCCAATGCCTTCAAGGCAGAAACGGGCATCCCGGTCTACAAGTGGGACGTTTCGAGCTACGAGGCCTGCGTCGAGGGCATCGGCAGGGTGGAGGCCGATCTCGGCCCGGTGGACATTCTCGTCAACAATGCGGGCATCACCAAGGACGCGATGTTCCACAAGATGACGCCTGACCAGTGGGGCGCGGTCATCAACACCAACCTGACCGGCCTGTTCAACATGACCCATCCGATCTGGACCGGCATGCGCGACCGCAGTTTTGGCCGCGTCATCAACATCTCGTCGATCAACGGCCAGAAGGGCCAGATGGGCCAGGTGAACTATTCCTCCGCCAAGGCCGGCGACCTCGGCTTCACAAAGGCGCTCGCCCAGGAGGGGGCCGCCAAGGGCATTACGGTGAACGCCATCTGCCCGGGTTACATCGGCACGGAAATGGTGCGTGCCATTCCGGAAAAGGTGCTGAACGAGCGGATCATCCCGCAGATCCCCGTCGGTCGCCTCGGCGAGCCGGAAGAAATCGCCCGCGTCGTCGTCTTCCTCGCGTCCGACGATGCCGGTTTCATCACGGGCTCGACCATATCGGCGAATGGCGGTCAGTTCTTCGTCTGAGACCATTTTGATAAAATGGAACACGGCGCCTTCGGGCGCCGTTTTCATGTGGTACAGTGTGCAAGACGGAGAAGGCCATGAAACAGGAACGATTGAGCGAAGAGGCGATTGCCGAGGCACTGGCGGGACTGGACGGCTGGAGCCGTTCGGATGACGGCATCGCCATCGAGAAGCGGTTCAAATTCAAGACGTTTCGCGAGGCCTTCGGCTTCATGACCGAAGGCGCGCTTGCGGCAGAAAAATTCAACCATCATCCGGAATGGTTCAACGTCTACAATCGTGTTGATGTGCGACTGACCAACCACGATGCGGGCGGGCTGACCGAGCTGGACGTCAAGCTGGCGACCGCCATGGACAAGGCGGCAGCACTGCGCACGAACAGTTGAAGGTGCGTGAACGCATTCCCATATGAATCTCGCCGGAAAATTTAGGACGCTGTCGTCCGGCTTTGCCACCTGAAGGAGGCCCTGCATGGATGATGTGAAAATCGGCGAGATCCTTCTGCCGGGAGACGAGGACGAACAGGACCGTCAGAAGAGCCGCGTGAAGAGGCGGTTCTGGCCGGTTCTGAAGCGCGCAATGCGGCAGGTTCCCTTCTCCCGCGATCTCGTTGCCGCCTACTATTGCGCGCTCGATTCCCGCACGCCGGCCAGGGTTCGAGGCATCCTTCTGGCGGCACTTGCCTATTTCGTGCTGCCGCTCGACGGCATTCCCGATTTCTTCGCGCTTGTCGGCTTTTCCGACGATATTGCCGTGCTGACGGCGGCCTTCGCGGCGATCCGCGGGCACATCCGCCCCGACCACTATGTGGCCGCAGACAAGGCCATGGCGGACGAGCCGGACATGCAGGCCGCCGGTTAAACGGCTGCCCTGGATGGCATCTGCCGGTTGTTTGCGCGAAGCGCGGTCGCGCCAGTCAAATTCTTGCCCTATTCCTTGTGCCATTAGGGGTTTCGACGGGTTTCTATCTCACCATATGGGGATCGGGGACGCCCGCCTTTTTTGCAAAGGCAGCGGCGGGTTTTCGACGCAAACTGTCCCGGTGCAGTGCGGAAACTCCAGGTAAAATGCGTGTCTGTTGACGGTTTGGTAACCTGAATTAAGTCAAAATGAACCAAATCGTCATCATGCATGGCTTAAACCGGCATCGGGGGCGCCGCCTTCGGTCGGTACACAACAGGCAAGACAACCGGCAGGAAAACATGTTCGTAAGAAAGCTCGCAACCGCACTCGCCCTTGTCGTCGCGACCGCAGGCGTTGCCTCGGCCCAGACGCCGACGCGCATTCAGCAGTTCAATGCCTGGGGCGCCTATTCCTATCAGGCGAACGGCGGCAAGGTCTGCTACGTGCTCTCCGTGCCGAAGGACAAGAACCCGCCCGGCGTCGACCACGGCGATGTGTTCTTCCTCGTCTCGCAGCGCCCCGGCCAGAACATCAGCTACGAGCCGCAGGCGATGATGGGCTATCCGTTGCAGGAAAACTCCAAGGTCAACGTCGTCATCGACGGCCGTAGCTTCGCAATGTTCACCAAGGGCAATTCGGCCTGGGTGGAGAACGCTGCCGAAGAACCGGCGCTCGTCGCGGCCATGCGGAACGGCAAGGACATGCAGGTTCAGGCCAAATCGCGCCGCGGCACGGGCACGTCCTATTCCTACTCGCTTTCCGGCATCTCGGCGGCGCTGAAGCAGATCGAAGGTTGCCGCTAACAGCGTCTTGAATTTTGCAGAAAAAGGCCGGCGTCACGCCGGCCTTTTGTGTTTCGGGAAGGTTATTCCGCCGGTTCCGTCAGGAGCTGCGCATCTCGCGCGCAGATCGTGCGATACCAGGCATAGGAGAGGATCGCCATCAGGCCCATCGCGGGAATGATCGTGCCGAAAGCGAAGAGCGGGAGGCCGATGGCGGCGGCGATGAGGCCGGCGATGAAGCCGGAACCCATCTGGATGAACCCCATCGCGGCCGAGGTCGAGCCCGCGATATGCGGGAAGGGTTCCATGGCGGCCGTCATCATATAGGGCATCACGAAGGCGATACCGAAGGCATAGATGCCGACCGGCCCCATGACACTCAGGAATGTCGGCTCCATGAGGTGCGAGGTGGCGGCGATCAGGATGCTGGCGATGCCGATGAAGCAGAGGCCTGGGAAGACGATGCGGGCCGGCGGCATTTTGCGCATCAGGAAACGCACGACGACGGTTCCGGCAAAGAAGAAACCCGATTGCATGAGCATGCCGACGCCGAACTGGGTGGGCGTCAGGCCGACCCTGTCGATCAACACGAAGGGCAGCATGGTGGCCTGGCCGTAGAGCGCGCCGACGGCACCCGCCATGACGAGCGTGGCGGAGACGAAGCGGCTGCTGGTCGCGAGTTCGCGATAACCGCGCAGGATCGGGCCGATATGGCCCTTGGCCGGGTCCGGCGTCGTCGTCTCGGTCATGCAGAAATAGACCGCGCCGCAGGCGGTCAGCGCGAAGCCGACCATCAGGAAGAAGATCGACTGCCAGCCGAACAAGCCGAGCGCCAAACCGCCAAGGGTGGGCGAGACGGCCGGGCCGATGGCGAGCATCATGCCCACCATGTTCATGATGCGGGCGGCCTCGGTGCCGGTGAACTGGTCGCGCACGATGGCGCGCGACACCGTCATGCCGACGGAGGCACCGATGCCCTGGACGAGGCGGCCCGCGAGCAGCACCTCGATCGTTGGCGCGAAGGCCGCCATCAGGCTGCCGGCAAGGTAGACGGCCATGAAGATCAGCGTCGTCTTGCGCCGCCCAAGCACGTCCGACATGGTGCCGGACACCAGCTGCGACAGGGCGAAGCCGGCAAAATAGAGCGACAGCGTCAGCTTGATCGCCGATTCCGTCGAGGCAAAGGCATGCACCAGTTCCGGCATGGCCGGCGTGTAGAGCGCCATGGAGACGGGGCCGAGCGCCACGAGAAAGGCGCTGATGATGCTGGTCCGGCGTTCGCTCATGCGCGGCGCCGTCATCGAATACCTTCCTTGACGAAGGCGAGCGCAGAACTGTCTTCCTCGAGTGCCACGAGATTGGCGCGCAGCTGCTTCAGCTGGCCGCGCATCACGTCGATATCAGCCGTGCCGATGCCGCTCGTCACATGCTGCATCAGCTCGATCTGCTCGTCGCGGATGCTGGCGATGAGGCCGCCGGCCGCCGGCGTCGTGAAGATCAGCTTGGCGCGGCGATCGACCGGATCGGCGCGGCGCTCGATGAAGCCGAGGCTCTGGAGGCGATCGAGATAGGTGGAAAGCGTCATCGGTTCGATGCCCATGCGCTGGGCAATGTCGAGCTGCCGGCTGCCTTCCAGCGTGGCGATGCGCACCAGCGTGCGGGCCTCGCCCGGCGTCAGGCCGAGACCGGCGGTGGCGATGCGGCGCTCGAAAGCGCTACGCAGCATGCGGGCAACGTCGATGAGGACGAAACCGAGGGCGTCGGGATCGGGGCGAGGGGACATGATCACTTTCTGGCTTATTATAAGTTCAACTTACTATACCGGGCCGAAATGAACAACGGCCAAGCCAGCGCTGCAACGCATGGCTGCCTTGCGAAACGACAAATGCGCCCTTGACGAACGCCTTCGCAGGCGCTGGAATACCCTGAGATTCCAGAGGATTCCCGATGACCGGTTCGATGCTATTCGGCGCCTTCATGGCTGCCCTGCTTTATGTGCTCATTCCCGGGCCGGCTTTCCTCGCCCTTCTCGGCATCGGTGCCGGGCAGGGGCGCAAGGCGGGCGCGTTGTTCATGGGCGGACATCTTGCCGGCGACCTGCTCTGGTCGAGCCTGGCGCTCGTCGCGATCGTCGGGGCCAAGACGATCGGCACCACGGTCTTCGACGTGCTCGGACTGCTTTGTGGTTTCTATCTCGCCTGGATCGGCTGGTCGGCGCTCAGGGCAAAACCGCGCGCGGATGGTGGCGCGGTAATGACGGTCGACCGGCCGTTGCGCCGCGGGCTGATCTTCGGCCTCACCAACCCGAAAGGCTACCCGGTGGCTCTGGCGACCTTCACGGCGCTGCTTGCCGGTTCCTCGAACGCGCTTGATTTCGATGCGCTGCCGGCGCTGCTCGGCGTCTCGTTCTTCGGCTTCCTGATGGCGGATATCATCCTGGTCGCCATCATCGGCGCCGGCCTGGTGCGCCGCTTCTACCGGCGTCACGAACTGGCGATCGTGCGCCTGTCCGGCCTGCTCTTCATGGGCTTTGCCGTGCAGGCCGTCTGGCATGCGGCGCCCGGTCTTTTGGGCTGGCGCAAACCCTAGACTGCGACGGCGGGGAAGCGGATCGTCACGCGCAGGCCTTTGTCGTCCGCGCCGCTCTCCAGCACCATCGTCGCATCGAACAGGGCGGCGATTTCCTCGACGATCGGCAGGCCCAGCCCCATACCCGGCGCAGTGTTGTGGTCGCCGCGGGAAAAACGCTGGCGCACGAGGCTGCGGCGCTCCGGGGGAATACCGGGCCCGTTGTCCTCGACGATGAGGAGTACGGCATCGGCCGCCTCGCGCACACAGACCGTCACCTCCGCATCGGGGCCGGCATAGGCGATGGCGTTTTCCACGAGGTTGCGCAGAAGCTCACCGAAGAGCAGCGGTTCGGCGCGGGCAAGTGCGGGGCCATCGCCTTCATAGCCGAGATCGATACCGGCTTCGGCGGCCGATGGCACACGGTCAGCCGTGAGCTGCTGGGCAAGCGCGGCGATATCGATCGGGGCCGGTTTCTTCGGTTCGTTGGAGCCGGCGGCGTCGATCTTGGCCATCAGCAGGAGCTGGGCGAGGATGCGCTCGGCATGTGCCACCGCCGCATCCCCCTTGCGGGCGGCCTCCTGCGCTTCCTCCAGCGTGCCGGCGCGGCTGGCGAGCGCCAGCTGGGTGCGGATGATGGCGAGCGGCGTGCGCAACTGGTGGCTGGCATTGCCGGAAAAATGGCGCAGCGCATCGAGCGCCGATTGCAGGCGCACCATGAAGGAGTTGACCGTCTCGACCACGCCCTGCACCTCGCTCGGCACACGCTGCTCGATCGGGTGCAGGTCGTTCGGGCTGCGTTCGGCGATGGCGTCGCTGAGCCGATAGAGCGGGCGCAGCGACACGGTGACGGCGATCCCGACGATGGTGGCGGCACCGGCGATCATCATGGCAAGGCGCAGCGCCGAGCGCAGCAGGATGGCCTGGGCCAATTGCCGGCGGGCGATGGTGGTTTCGGCGACGGTGACGGCGAAGGGCACGGAGTTGATGCCGGTCGAGGCCGAGCGTTGCAGCACGGCGATGCGGATCGGCTCGCCGCGGAAGGTCGCATCCTGGAAGCCGATCGGCTGGCCCTGCATGTCGTCGATGGTCGGCAGCGTCTGGTAGCCGGTGATGAACTGGCCCGGCGGGCCGTCGACCCGGTAGAAGACGCGGTCCTGCGCGGCCGAGGTCAGCATTTCCAGCGCGACATAGGGGATGTCGACTTCGAGGCTGCCGTTTTCCGCCACCACGACGCGTTCGGCAATAGCGAGCGCCGAGCCGGCGAGCACCCGGTCGGAGACGGCGTTCGCCGTCTTCACGGCCTCCCAGTAGGTGTCGACGAGAGCGACGATGCCGATCACCGCCGTCGAGACGAGCAGCCAGAGCAGCAGGCGCCGACGAAGCGAGGAGGCGGGAGAGAGGGTCAAGCGGCGGGCGCCTTGTCGAGATAGTAGCCGATGCCGCGTGCGGTGCGCACGGTCAGGCCGTGCGGGGCCAGCCGTTTGCGGAGCCGGCTGACATATTGTTCGATGGCATTGGCGGAGAGATCGTCATCGAAGGCGGCGAGCGATTGCATGATCGCCTCCTTGGCGACGACCTTGCCGGCCCGCATGAAGAGGATTTCGAGCAGGCCGACTTCGCGGGCCGGAATGTCGAGCGGCGCACCCTCGGCCGAGAAGGTGCGCGAATTGAGATCGAGCGCGACGCCGCCGAAGGTGATGGCCGAGGAGCGCAGGCCCGCCTGGCGGCGCAGCAGCATGCGCACGCGCGCCTCGAATTCAGAAATGTCGAAGGGTTTGATCATGTAGTCGTCGGCGCCGAGATCGAGGCCGCGCACCCGCTCCTCCGGGGCACCGCGCGCCGTCAAAATCAGCACGGAGGCCTTGTCCTTGCGGGCGCGCATGGCGCGCAGCACGTCGAGGCCGTCCATTTCCGGCAGCGTCAGGTCGAGAATGACGAGGTCGAAATTTTCCGACGCGATGGCGGCATCGGCAGACGCGCCGTCGCGCACCACGTCCACGGCATGGCCGGTGCCCTTGAGGATGGCGGACAGGCCGTCCGCCAGGGCATCATTGTCTTCGACCAGTAGAATGCGCACGTCGTTTCGTCCTCCTTGCGGAACTCTAACGGTGGCGCGTGCACTTGTGAACGGCCTCGCGCTTTGGCAAGGTCGCGCCATGCGTCTTGTCCTCATCCTTCTTGCCCTACTTGCGGTGCCCCTTCCGGCTTTTGCGGAGCCGACCTTCTTGCCGGCGCGCGACGGCAATGCGCAGGCGCCGGTGCTGGTCGTCTATTCCTCGCTCGACGAGCCGCTCGCCCGGCCGATGATCAGGGGCTTCCAGGAGGCCAATCCCGATGTCGCCGTGCGCTATGACGAAATGCTGACCGGAGAAGTGCACGACCGCATCGTGCGCGAGACGGATGCCGGCGAGAAGACGGCGGATTTTGCCTTCTCTTCGGCTATGGACCTGCAGGTCAAGCTCAGCAATGACGGTTATGCCCAGCGCAGCGACCTGCCGATGAGCGAGCGCTGGCCGCAATGGGCGAACTGGCGCAACACGGCCTATGCGCTGACCTTCGAGCCGGCCGTCTTCGTCTATCACAAGCCGAGCTTCAAGGATGAAAAGCCGCCGGCCTCGCGCGCCGAGTTCGTCGAATACCTGAAACGGCAGGGCGAGAAGGTCTATGGCCGCATCGGCACCTACGACATCGAGCGTTCGGGCGTCGGCTTCCTGTTCATGGCGCGCGACCAGGAGCAGTTCGGCGATATCTGGACGGTGATCCAGGCGATGGGCGCGGCGGGGGTAAAACTCTATTCGACGAGTTCGGCCATCCTCGAGCGGGTCGCCGACGGGCGCTTCGTGCTCGGCTACAACATTCTCGGCTCCTATGCGGCGGACTGGGCCTCGCGTCACCCGGATGTCGGCATCGTCCTGCCGAAGGACTACACCGTCGTCATGTCGCGCATCGGCCTGGTACCGCAGGCGGCGGCCTCCCCGGAACTCGGGCGGCGTTACCTCGCCTTCTTCATGTCGAAGGAGGGCCAGACCATCATGGCGCGCGAATTGCAGATCGCCGCCGTCAGCCCGGAGGTCTCCGGCTCGAACACGGCGCGCACCATGAGTGCGCTGCTCGGCGCGCAGCTGAAGCCGGTGCCGGTGAGCCCGGGCCTCATGGTCTATCTCGACCAGGTGAAGCGCGCGCGGCTGATTGCACGCTGGAACGAGGTTCTGCGCACGCAATAGCGCGCTCATGCTCGACGAGCGGATAGAGAGCCTGTCCATGTCAGGTAGATGTCAGCTTCTTGTGTTGGTTTAGGGGTCTTCAACGTCCGTGGAGGCGGACGGAAGACCGGGAGGAGACTTCAGCCAAAATTGCGCCCGCGAACCGACGTTCGCGTTGCCGTGGCCGATCCGTTCCTCCCTCCATAATCAACGATGCGCGAAACAAGCCGCGCCTGACGGAGGACACACTCTTGAAACATTTCTTCCTGGCATCCCTGATTGCCGGCGCCATGGCGCTTCCGGCCTTTGCCGCCGACTATTCGATCATCGCACCGGCAGGCCCGGGCGGCGGCTGGGACCAGACGGCCCGCTCGCTGCAGACGGTTCTGCAGGATGAGAAGATTTCCGGCAGCGTCCAGGTGGTGAACGTTCCCGGCGCCGGCGGCACGATCGGCCTAGCCCAGTTCGCCAGCCAGAATTCCGGCAATCCGAACGCGCTCATCGTCGGCGGCTACGTCATGGTCGGCGCAATCCTCACCAACCAGTCGCCGGTGACCCTCAAGGACGTCACGCCGATCGCCCGCCTGACCGGCGAGTACGAAGCGATCGTCGTTCCGGCCGCGTCGCCGATCCAGAACATGGACGATCTCGTCAAGGCGCTGAAGGCCGATCCGGGTGCCGTTTCATGGGCTGGCGGTTCGGCCGGCGGCACGGACCACATCGCAGTCGGCCTGATCGCCAAGGCAGCCGGTGTCGACCCGACCAAGATCAACTACATCGCCTATTCCGGCGGTGGTGAAGCACTTGCCGCGATCCTCGGCAACCAGGTGACGGCCGGCATTTCCGGCTACGGCGAGTTCGAAGCCCAGGTCAAGGCCGGCACGCTGCGCCTGATCGCCATCTCCAGCGCCGAGCGTGTCGAAGGCATCGACGCCCCGACCATCAAGGAAGGCGGCCTCGACGTCGTCGTTGAAAACTGGCGCATGGTTGCCGCAGCCCCCGGCCTTTCGGCCGAGCAGGTGGCCGCGGTCAATGCCGATATCGAGAAGGTTGTGAACTCCGACGCTTGGAAGGGCATCCTGAAGACCAAGGGCTGGCAGAACACCTATCTCGCCGGTGACGCCTTCAACGCCCAGCTCGACAAGGACATTGCTTCGACCGCAAGCATCCTCAAGGACATCGGGCTCGTCAAATGAGCGAGGTCCAGTCCTCCAACGAAAAGCGCCGCCCTGACAGGGCGGCGCTGGTCATTGCACCGGTCCTCTTCATCATCGCTGCCGTGATCTGGTGGGATGCCGGCCGCCTTGCGGAGATGAGCAACTATTCGCGCATCGGCCCCGCCACCGTGCCGCATGTCGTCGCCATCGGTCTGGCGCTGCTCGCCATCTGGACGGCGTTTGAAGCCTGGCGCGGCGATTTTCCCGAGCGCGAACCGATCGAGGTCCAGCCGGTGGTCTTCATCGTCGCGGGCCTTGCCGGGCAGATGCTCCTGCTCAAGACCGCCGGCTTCTCCATTGCGACGGGCGTGCTGTTCGCGCTGACGGCCTTCGGCTTCGGCCGGCGCAAGCTGTGGATCTCGTTGCCGATCGGCATCGCGTTCAGCTTCGTCGTCTTCATCATCTTCGGCCGCTTCCTGCAGCTCTCGCTGCCTGCCGGGCCGCTCGAGCACCTGTTCTTCTGAGGGCCTGACAATGGGTACTTTCGAATTCCTGCTGCAGGGCATCGCCATCGCCGCGCAGCCGATGAACCTGCTCTATGCGCTGATCGGCGTCACGCTTGGCACCGCCGTGGGCGTCCTGCCCGGCATCGGCCCGGCACTGACGGTCGCGTTGCTTCTGCCCGTCACCTACAAGCTCGATCCGGCCGGATCGCTGATCATGTTTGCCGGCATCTATTACGGCGGCATGTATGGCGGTTCGACGACGTCGATCCTGCTCAACACGCCGGGCGAAAGCGCCTCGGTGGTCACCGCGCTCGAAGGCAACAAGATGGCTCGTGCCGGACGTGGCGGACCGGCCCTTGCGACGGCCGCGATCGGCTCCTTCGTCGCCGGCCTGATCGCCACGCTCGGCCTTGCCTTCATCGCGCCCTTCGTCGTGAAATTCGCGCTCTCCTTCGGCCCGCGTGAATATTTCGCGCTGATGGTGCTCGCCTTCGTGACCGTTTCGGCCGCTTTCGGCGATTCGACGCTGCGCGGCCTTACCGCCCTCTTCGTCGGCCTCGCACTTGCCGTCATCGGCATCGACCAGCAGACAGGCCAGGCGCGGATGTCCTTCGGCATTCCCGACCTGCTCGACGGCATCGAGGTGACGACGCTTGCCGTTGCCATGTTCGCCATCGGCGAGACGCTCTACGTCGCCTGTCAGGGCGACCGCATCCCCGAGAAGGTGGAGGCGGTCAAGGGTTCGGTCTGGATGAGCAAGCAGGACTGGGCGCGCTCGTGGAAAGCGTGGCTGCGCGGCACGTTCATCGGCTTTCCGATCGGTGCCATGCCGGCCGGCGGTGCGGATATTGCGAGCTTCCTGTCCTATTCGACGGAAAAGCAGTTCTCCAAGCACAGAGACGAGTTCGGCAAGGGCGCCATCGAGGGTGTTGCGGGACCGGAGGCGGCAAACAATGCGTCGGCCGCCGGCACGCTCGTGCCGCTGCTCTCGCTCGGCCTGCCGACGACGGCGACGGCGGCGATCATGCTCGCCGGCTTCCAGCAATTCGGCCTTCAGCCCGGCCCGCTGCTGTTTGCCACCAATCCGCAACTCGTCTGGGGCCTCATCGCCAGCCTGCTGATCGCCAACTTCATGCTGCTGGTGCTGAACCTGCCGCTGATCGGCCTCTGGGTGAAGCTTTTGACGATCCCGAAGCCGTGGCTCTATGCCGGCATCCTGCTGTTTGCGACGCTCGGCACGATCGGCGCCAACCCATCGGTGTTCGAACTCGGCATGCTCTTGGTCTTCGGCTTGCTCGGCTTTGCCATGCGCATCTTCGGTTATCCGATCGCGCCGGTCGTCGTCGGTCTCATCCTCGGGCCGATGGCGGAGCAGCAGCTGCGCCGCGCGCTGGCGATCAGCCAGGGCGATGTGACCTCGCTGTTCATGTCGCCGATCGCTGCCGTGCTCTTCGTGCTGGCGGTGCTCGCCGTCGTCGTGCCGCTCATCCTGCGGGCGCGCGGCAAGGGTGAAGTTCTCTCGCAGTTTGCGGCGAATGAAGACTAGATCTCGGCTCCTCCCGGGATCGAAAGCAGTGCAGGCCGGAAGCCCCCGTTTCCGGCCTGCATTCGTTGCATGGCTGGCCTGACAAACCGTCCGTTGTTCTTTCGGGCCGCAAGCATCATCTTCTGCTCGTAAGCTAAAACAGAAAGCGAGCAATCCAAATGACCACCCTCCGCAACTCCTTCGCCCAGGGCTTCTTCGGCCGGGCCTTCGCCGTACTGAGCGCTGCCAATGCAGCCGCCGCGGCTGTCGAAGGGCACCGCCGCCCGAAGGAACGCGACCTGAAGACGCTCGGCATCAACCCTGCCGACTTCCCGCGCGTCTAACGCGAAGTATAGAATTCTCTGAATGAAAAGGCCCGCTGATCGCAAGATCAGCGGGCCTTCTGTGTTTTTGGGATTTGCTTCGGTCGACCTGCCGGTGGATGGATGGTCGGGTCAAACCCGACCATGACGAAGGAGAAGTTCGCGGCGTGTCAACGAAGGAAAAGCCGGCCGCCTAAACGGCCGGCTCAATGTTCGTTAGGCGTTGTTCTCGCCAAGCTGGGTCGACACGCGGTCCGAGCCGTGGCCGGCATGGTTGCCCAGTTCCCGTTCGCGCCGATTATAGCGGATCGACGACCAGAGCGAGATACCGATCAGCGTTGCGCCGCCAAGGCCGGTGATGACTTCCGGAATGTGCACCAGCGTCTGGAAGTACATGACGACCGACAGGATCAGGATCGCGTAGAACGCGCCGTGCTCCAGGTAGCGGTATTCGGCAAGCGTGCCCTTCTCCACCAGCATGATCGTCATCGAGCGCACATACATGGCGCCGATGCCGAGGCCGATGGCGATGATGAAGAGGTTCTGGGTCAGCGCGAAGGCGCCGATGACGCCGTCGAAGGAGAAGCTGGCATCGAGCACTTCGAGATAGATGAACGCGCCGAGGCCACCCTTAGCCGCTTCCGACATCGCCTTCTGCGAGGCATCGAGCAGGCCACCGACGACTTCCACTGCAAGGAAGGTCAGGAGGCCGTAGATGGCGGAGAACACGAAGGTATTGGCGTCCTCACCCTCGAGCAGGTTCGAGAAGACGAGGATCAGGGCGAGAACAAAGGCGATCTCGATGCCCTTGACGGTCGCCGAGCGGGCCATGTGCTTCTCGATGAAGCCGATCCAGTGCACGTCCTTCTCATGGTTGAAGAAGTAGGTGAGGCCGACCATCATCAGGAAGGTGCCGCCGAAGGCTGCGATCGGCAGGTGGGCTTCGTTCATGATGCGGGCGTATTCCGCAGGCTCGCGGGCGGCGAGAATGAGCGCCTCGATCGGGCCGATGCCGGCGGCAATGACGACGATCAGCAGCGGGAAGACGATACGCATGCCGAAGACGGCAATCACGATGCCCCAGGTCAGGAACCGGTGCTGCCAGACCGGCGTCATGTCCTTGAGCTTGTTGGCATTCACGATTGCGTTATCGAAGGAGAGCGAAATCTCCAGAACCGCCAGAACCGCGCAGATGAAGAAGACGGTCGCCATGCCGGCGAGCGTGCCTTCAGTCTGCCAGCCGAGCAAGGCGCCGAGCGCCAGGCCGATGACGGTGGAGATGATGGCCCATTTCAGGTAGGAAAGGGTGGTCTTGCCTTCGCCGTTGCCGATCATGACAGCGCCTCCATGTTCATGGAGATACGGGAAGTGAGGGTGCGCATACCACAACGGGCATGCGGATAAGGCATGGTCAGGATTTTCATGTGCGTTTGAATCCGCCGGCTAATTGCTGGCGGTACCGACATCACGAGAGCGCCGTAAAAACTCTCGCCAGAGGGGCCCGGCACCAGGGTTTACCGCGGCAGGATGTCAAAAGCCGCGATAGAGGCTGTTTTCACCGAAGTTGCCCTCCGCGTCAAGAGGCAGGGCGCCGCATTGCCCTCAACGCGTTTGCGCGACCTCGGTTCCCGTATTTTATGCCGGCGCCCTGTACCAACACGCTGGTCCGTTCCTATATTCGCCGCACAGTGATTTGCCAGAAGGAACCGCCCGCATGACTGAAACGCGCATCGATCCCGCCCTCGTCGAGTGGACCGGCCTCAACGGCCTGCCACGGTTCGACCGCGTCAAGGACGAAGCCTTTGCCGCGGGCTTCGATGCGGCGCTGGTAGCGCATGAGGCGGAGATCGACGGGATTGCCAACAACGTGGAGCCGGCAACCTTCGAGAACACGATCGTCGCGCTGGAAATTGCCGGCGACCAGCTGTCGCGCGTTTCCGCCCTGTTCTGGAGCCGGGCGGGCGCCAACACCAACGACCTGATCCAGGCGCTGGAACGCGAGATCGCGCCAAAAATGTCGCGGCACTATTCGAAGATCGGCACCAATGCCGTGCTCTTCCAGCGCATCGATGCGCTGTGGGAAGGCCGCGAGGCCCTGAACCTCTCGCTGGAGCAGACCCGCGTGCTGGAGCGACACTGGAAGGGTTTCGTGAAATCGGGCGCCAAGCTTGAAAAGCCGGAGCAGGAACGACTTTCGACGATTAACGAGACGCTGGCCGGGCTCGGTGCGAAATTCGGCCAGAACGTGCTCGCCGACGAAAAGAGCTGGGTGCTGTTCCTCGATGAGGGCGATGCGCTCGACGGCCTGCCGGATTTCCTGAAGGATGCCATGGCATCAGCGGCGCGCGAGCGCGGCCAGGACGGGCGCTATGCCGTCACGCTGTCGCGCTCGATCATCGAACCCTTCCTGACGTTCTCGGCGCGCCGGGACCTGCGCGAACAAGCTTTTCACGCCTGGGTGGCGCGCGGTGAGAACGACGGCGAGACGGACAATCGTGGCATCGTCAAGGACACGCTGGCGCTGCGCGCGGAAAAGGCGGGCCTGCTCGGCTACGAGAACTTTGCTGCGCTGAAGCTCGACAACACCATGGCGAAGACGCCCGACGCGGTGAACGGGCTCCTGATGCAGGTCTGGGAAAAGGCCGTGGCGCGGGCGCGGGAAGAGGAGGCGGATTTGGCCGTGCTCGTCGCCGACGAAGGCCGCAACCACGCGGTCATGCCATGGGACTGGCGCTACTATGCGGAAAAGCTGCGGGCGAAAAAGTTCAACTTCTCCGAGGCCGAGCTGAAACCCTATCTCCAGCTCGAAAAGATCATCGACGCCTGCTTCGACGTTGCCGAGCGGCTGTTCGGCATCCGGGCGATCGAGAAGAAGGATGTGCCGGTCTATCATCCTGACGTGCGCGTGTTCGAGATCCGTGACCGTGAGGACAAGCTTGTGGCCATGTTCCTCGGCGATTACTTCGCCCGGTCCTCCAAGCGCTCGGGCGCCTGGATGAGCTCCTACCAGAGCCAGCACCGGCTGCCGCTTGCGAGCGGTTCGATCGGCGAAATTCCGATCGTCTACAATATCTGCAACTTCGCCAAACCCGCCGAGGGCAAGCCGGCGCTGCTGTCGATCGACGATGCCCGCACGCTGTTCCACGAATTCGGCCATGCGTTGCACGGCATGCTGTCGGACGTCACCTATCCGTCGGTGTCGGGCACCGGCGTTTCGCGTGATTTCGTCGAACTGCCCTCGCAGCTCTATGAGCATTGGCTGACGGTACCGGAAATCTTGACGCGCTACGCCGTGCACTACCAGACCGGCGAAGCGATGCCGGCAGCGCTGCTCGACAAGGTGCTTGCCGCCCGCACCTTCAATTCCGGCTTCGCGACGGTGGAGTTCACCTCCTCGGCGCTGGTCGACATGGCCTTCCACACGCGCGGCGCCGTCGAGGATCCGATGGCGGTGCAGGCTGAGGTGCTGGAAAAGATCGGCCTGCCGACGTCCATCGTCATGCGCCATGCCACGCCGCACTTCCAGCATGTCTTCTCCGGCGACGGCTATTCGGCCGGCTACTATTCCTACATGTGGTCGGAAGTGCTGGACGCCGATGCCTTCGCCGCCTTCACGGAAACCGGCGATGCCTTCAACCCGGCCATGGCCGAGCGGCTGAAGACCTATATCTACGCCGTCGGCGGCTCCGTCGACCCGGAAGACGCCTACAAGGCCTTCCGCGGCAAGCTGCCGAGCCCGGAGGCGATGCTGGAGAAGAAGGGGTTGGCGGCTTAGGGGCGACCCATCGCTCAGGCGGCCCCCTCTTCCGCCTGCCGGCACCTTCTCCCCGCTGGGGAGAAGGGGGTCAACTGCGGCGCCTCGTTTCCCTTCGCCCCTCGGGGAGAAGGTGGCCCGATAGGGCCGGATGAGGGGCGCGGCATGAGGAGACCCGCCGCCGTCATCGTGCCGTCACTGAACTTTCGGTGAATCGTCATCGTCCCGTTACCGGACTGACATGGCCGGGACTCATGGTCTGCCCGCCTGGCGTTTCGATTCGCGGGTCAGGCCGGAGGTGGCATGGCGATTGTTCCGGAGACGCTGACGCGGCGTTCTTTCCTTCTGACCGCAGGGGCCGGCGCGCTTGCGACGTCCTCGGCGCTGGCAGTGCCTTACTACGCGCGACGGCATGGCAGTCCGGTCTTTTCCCACGGCGTGCAGTCTGGTGATGTCGATTGTTCGTCCGGTATGGTCTGGGCGCGGGTCGATCGGCCGGCGGAAGTGACGCTTGAATATTCGACCACCGAGAGTTTTCTCGATGCGGCACGCCTGCCGTTGCAGAAAGCGACGATGGGATCGGACAATACCATCAAGGCGATGCTGCAGGGCCTGCTGCCGGACCAGGACATTTTCTATCGCTTCACCGCGAGCGATCCCTATTCCAGCCATCTGATCTCCGAGCCGGTCGTCGGGCGTTTCCGCACGGCGCCGATGCGCAAGCGCTCGGTGCGTTTCGTCTGGTCGGGGGATACGGCAGGCCAAGGCTGGGGCATCGACGATGTCGGCATGAAGACCTATTCGACCATGCTGCGCCACGAGCCGGATTTCTTCATCCATTCCGGCGATACCGTTTACGCGGACGGGCCGATCCCGGACGAAATTCCGCTGCGCGACGGGGGCGTTTGGAAGAACCGCATCGTGACCGACGAAAAACGCAGCGTGGCGCGCACGCTGGAAGAATTTCGCGGCCAGTGGAAATATAATCTGCTCGATGGCCACCTGCTGTCTTTCAACACCCAATGCCCGACCTTCTTCCAGTGGGACGACCACGAGGTTTTGAACAATTGGTCGGAATCGAGCGACCTGACCGGCGACCGGCGCTATCCGGACAAGGATATCGGCGTCTATGAAGAGCGTGCGCGGCGCGCCTTCCACGAAATGACGCCGATCCGCTATTTTCCCACCGAGCCCGGCCGCATCTTCCGCAAGGTCGCCTATGGGCCGCTGCTCGACGTGTTCTTCGTCGACCTGCGCTCCTATCGCAGCCCCAACCGGGGCGGCACGGAGAACGGCCTGTTCGGCTGGCGGCAGGCGGACTGGCTGCGCCGCGAGCTTGCGGCCTCGCAGGCTGTCTGGAAGGTCATTGCCTGCGACATGCCGCTCGGCCTCGTCATCTGGGACGATTACGCCAATAGCCTTGGATATGAGGGGGTTGCGGACGGTCTCAACGGCCCGCCGGCGGCGCGTGAGCGCGAGATCGCCGACCTGCTTTCCTTCATGCGCGACAATGCGATCCACAATGTCGTGTGGCTGACGGCGGATGTGCACTACACGGCCGCGCACCACTACGATCCGTCGCGCGCAAAATTCCAGGAGTTCAATCCGTTCTGGGAATTCGTCTCCGGGCCGCTGCATTCCGGAACCTATGGACCAAAGCCGCTCGACATGACCTTCGGCCCGGACGTCCGTTTCATCAAGTCGTCGAAAGGCGGGGTCGATAGCAATCTGCCGCCGTCCGCCGGCCTGCAATTCTTTGGTCTCGTCGATATCAACGGGTCGAGCGAGGAGATGACCGTGCGGCTGATGGACCGGGAGGATCAGGAGCTTTGGCGCATCACCTTGCCGCCGGTGCGTTCATCATGAGAGCAAGCTGCGCGCTGATCGGGCAACAGAGTTGCATCCCGCCCCTTTCGCATTTGCGGAAAAACATGTAAGAGCCCGACCATTGAAGACGGCGCCCTTATACCCTGCGCGCCCCGAACCTCAGAGATTACACCATGTCTATCCGCAATATCGCGATCATCGCGCACGTCGACCATGGCAAGACCACGCTCGTTGACGAGCTTCTGAAGCAGTCCGGCTCGTTCCGTGAAAACCAGCGCGTCGCCGAACGCGTGATGGACTCGAACGACATCGAAAAAGAACGCGGCATCACCATTCTCGCCAAGGCGACCTCGGTCGAGTGGAAGGGTGTTCGCATCAACATCGTCGACACCCCCGGCCACGCCGACTTCGGCGGCGAAGTCGAACGCATCCTGTCGATGGTGGACGGCGCCATCGTTCTCGTCGACTCGTCTGAAGGCCCGATGCCGCAGACCAAGTTCGTGGTCGGCAAGGCGCTCAAGGTCGGCCTGAAGCCGATCGTCGCGATCAACAAGATCGACCGCCCGGACGGCCGCCATGAGGAAGTGCTGAACGAGGTCTTCGATCTCTTCGCCAATCTCGACGCCACCGACGAACAGCTCGACTTCCCGATCCTCTACGGTTCGGGCCGCAACGGCTGGATGAACGTCAATCCGGAAGGCCCGAAGGACGAAGGCATGGCGCCGCTGCTCGATCTCGTGCTGAAGCACGTGCCGGAGCCGACGGTCGCCGACGGTCCGTTCCGTCTGATCGGCACGATCCTCGAAGCCAACCCCTTCCTCGGCCGCATCATCACCGGCCGCATCCATTCCGGCTCGATCAAGCCGAACCAGGCCGTCAAGGTTCTCGGCCAGGACGGCAAGCTCATCGAAACCGGCCGTATCTCGAAGATCCTCGCCTTCCGCGGCATCGAGCGCACGGCGATCGACGAAGCGCATGCGGGCGACATCGTCGCTATTGCCGGTCTCTCCAAGGGCACCGTCGCCGACACGTTCTGCGATCCGTCGGTCACCGAGGCCATGAAGGCGCAGCCGATCGATCCGCCGACCGTCACCATGTCGTTCATCGTCAACGACAGCCCGCTTGCCGGCACCGAAGGCGACAAGGTGACGAGCCGCGTCATCCGCGACCGCCTGTTCAAGGAAGCCGAAGGCAACGTCGCCCTGAAGATCGAAGAGGCCGAAGGCAAGGATTCGTTCTTCGTTTCCGGCCGCGGCGAACTTCAGCTCGCCGTTCTGATCGAGACCATGCGCCGCGAAGGTTTTGAGCTTGCCGTGTCGCGTCCGCGCGTCGTCATGCACAAGGACGAGAACGGCACCACGATGGAGCCGATCGAAGAAGTCGTCATCGACGTCGATGAAGAACATTCGGGTATCGTCGTGCAGAAGATGTCCGAGCGCAAGGCCGAGATGACGGAGCTTCGTCCGTCGGGTGGCAACCGTGTTCGCCTGAAGTTCCTGGCGCCGACCCGCGGCCTGATCGGCTACCAGTCGGAACTCTTGACCGACACGCGCGGCACGGCTGTCATGAACCGCCTGTTCCACGACTACCAGCCCTACAAGGGTGCCATCGGTGGTCGCGTCAACGGCGTGCTGCTGTCGAACGCTTCGGGCGAAGCCGTCGCCTATGCCATGTTCAACCTGGAAGACCGCGGCCCGATGATCATCGAGCCGGGTGAAAAGGTCTATGCAGGCATGATCATCGGCATCCACACCCGTGATAACGACCTCGAGGTCAACGTGCTGAAGGGCAAGCAGCTCACCAACATCCGCGCCGCCGGCAAGGATGAAGCCGTGAAGCTGACCCCGCCGATCCGCATGACGCTCGACCGCGCGCTGTCGTGGATCCAGGACGACGAGCTGATGGAAGTGACGCCGAAGTCGATCCGTCTGCGCAAGATGTTCCTCGACGCCAACGACCGTAAGCGATTCGACAAGCAGCGCGCGTCCGGCGCGGCATAAGCCGCTCCTTCCCGAAACGGGACATTTTGAACCCCGGCTCCCTGAAACAAGGGGGCCGGGGTTTTTCATGTGTGTGCCATCGTTTTACGACTTGTGACGCTTGTTAAAAAAGCGTTAACTTTTCCGCGTGCCATCCGGAACTCGCCTGTGGGCAATGGATGCCTTTGCAGGGTGCGGGATTCCGATGGAATCGGTGCGGGAATAAGAGTGGTGTTATGAAAACACTGTCGATCGATGTGCGGCGCGCCGAGCCGCAGGACGCGCGCGCGATATCCGAGGTACACCGGGTATCGTGGCTGCAGACCTATGGCGGCCTCATTCCGCATATCCCGCTCAACCAGATGGTCGATCGACGGGGCGAGACCTGGTGGCGCAAGGCGACGTGCGGTCCCGCGACTTTGCTCGTGCTGGATGTCGCCGGTACGGTGGCAGGCTATGCCACGCTCGGCCTCAACCGTGCCCGGGCTCTGCCGCAGGAAGGCGAGATCTACGAACTGTATTTGCGCCCGGAGTACCAGGGTATGGGCCTTGGCCGGCTGCTGTTCGGCGAGGCGCAACGACTTTTGAAGTCGCTCGGCTGCAACGGCCTGATCGTCTGGTGCCTGGAAGACAGCGAACACGCTGACCGCTTCTTCCGCTCCGCCGGCGGCCGCGATATTGCTGAAGGCATGGAGAGTTTCGGCGTGAAGGAACTGAAGAAGGTCGGTTTCGTCTGGCCTTAGACTATTCCTTGGCCTCTGGCAGATAACGCATCGGTTCCCCTGCTAGCTTACCACGTGTTCCCAGCCATTGCGGCTCGCTGACGCCGCAGGCGAAATCATGCGCTTCCTCGTCCGCGATCTTACGGGCGAGCGTGTTGGCATCCTTGTTTTCCAGCGCGTCGACATAACCGACGACGCAGCTTGTCGGGTTGTCACTGGTTGCGACCGTCGAGACGACGAGGACCTGGCCGTAGCGCGCGTCGGCATCGCTGGTCGTCTCGGGGTCGGACACGAACCAGCGGACAATGGTCGCAACCGGCTTGCCGCCCGTGCCGAGACGCCATTCGATCTTGGCGTTGGTGTGGTTGAACGGCCCAAAACTCTCGAAGGCTTCGTCGAGCCATTCTTTGCTGATCGGGCCATAGGCCTGGCTTTGCCGGAGGTCGCCCTCCTTGAAATAGACGGAAAAATCCTTGTAGCCGTCGCATTGCAGGGTGATGCTCGGGTCGTCGTCGTCGGTTTGTGACAGCGTCTTGCAGGCATCGAGGTTGCGCTCGGAATAGGCGCTTTCGTTTGCCTTAGCGAGGGTCGTGGAGCAAGCGGCGAGGGTTGTCGCGAGAAGAAAAGCTGTCAGGCGCATGGGTCATCCTCCGGTCCTCAGAAGACGAAACATGATAGCGGTCTATTCGGCCCCAGTGAAAGTCATGTTGCGCCGCAACGGGATTCGCATTAGGAAGCCCGCAATCAACCCAGTGCACTGAGGGAGCCCCCATGCGTATCGATGCGATTTCCGTTGGCAAGAACCCGCCGGACGACGTGAACGTCATTGTCGAGGTGCCGGTCGGCGGCCACCCGATCAAGTACGAAATGGACAAGGAAGCCGGCGCGCTCGTCGTCGACCGGTTCCTCTACACGCCGATGACCTATCCGGGCAATTACGGCTTTGTGCCGCACACGCTGTCGGAAGACGGCGACCCGATCGACGTGCTGATCGCCAACACGCGCCCGCTCGTTCCGGGCTGCGTCATCAACGTGCGCCCGATCGGCGTGCTGGTCATGGAAGACGATGGCGGCAAGGACGAGAAGATCATCGCCGTGCCGGTGCCGAAGCTGACGCGCCGTTACGACAAGGTCGAGAACTACACCGACCTGCCGGAAATCTCGCTGAAGCAGATCGAGCACTTCTTCTCGCACTACAAGGATCTGGAGCCCGGCAAGTGGGTGAAGATCGCCGGCTGGGAAGACGTCAACGTCGCCAAGCGGATGATTCTCGAGGCGGTCGACCGCTACAACGCCCAGAAGTAAGCGCCTGCTGCGCTCTTCGAGCCTGAAACAAAAATCCTCCGGGTCGCTGTCGATCCGGAGGATTTTCTTTTTCTGAGTGTCGTCGGCCCTGAGATCAGGACAGAAGGGCGGGCGCCAGGACGCTGCGGATCACCTGCTCCAGGAAGAACAGGATGACGAGCACGACGAGCGGCGACAGATCGACGCCGCCGAAATTCGGCAGGATGCGGCGGATCGGGCGATAGATCGGTTCGGTCAGCTGGTAGAGCGAGCGGCCGATGGTCGCGATCACCTGATTGTTCGCGTTGATGACATTGAACGCGTAGAGCCAGGAAAAGATCGCCGAGGCGATCACCAGGAACCACGCTATGCTGATGATGAACAATAGGGTGTTGATGACCGCTATCATTGACGTCTCCAATTGGTTTCGTCACGACATGTAGCCATTGCAGGCCCCGCCAGCAAGGCCGCGGTCAAGGCAGGCGGCAACATGTTTAATGCCGGCCTTTTGTCTCTACGCAATTGCCGACGCAAAACCGTTTCGCCGTCGGCTGGAATTGCGTTCAACCCTCGTGAAAAATGCGGTCGAGGAAGGCCGTCATCCAGAGACGCAGGCGGGCGTCATACAGCAGGCGGCCATCGAGATGGGCGCGGCCGGCCTGCGCGCCCGGCAACTCGAAGCGGTGCGCACCGCGCACGACCCAGCGGTGCATCATGGCAAGCGTCAGTTCACCGTGGAACTGGATGCCCCACGCATTGTCGCCATAACGAAAAGCCTGGTTCTCGTAGTGATGGCCGGTGGCGAGCAGTGTTGCGCCTGTCGGCAGGTCGAAGCCTTCGCGGTGGAACTGGTAGACCATCTCCGGCCAGGGCATCAGCGCCGTGCCGGCCTCGGTGGCATTCAGCGGATACCAGCCGATCTCCGTCCAGCCGTCCTCGTGCCCGAACACCGTGCCGCCGAGATTTTTCACCAGCATCTGCGCGCCGAGGCAGATGCCGAGGAACGGCTTGTTCTCCGCCAGCGGTACCGAGAGCCAGTCGATTTCCTGCCGGACATAGGGTTCGTCGTCATTGGCGCTCATCGGCCCGCCGAAGACCACGGCGCCGGCATGCTGTTCCAGCGTTTCGGGCAGCGGATCGCCCTGCACGGGACGGCGGATATCCAGCGCATGACCCATCTGCTGCAGGATCTGGCCGACGCGGCCGGGGCTCGAGGTCTCCTGGTGCAGCACGATCAGGACAGGGCGCCTGCGGCGCGGGTTTCGCGGGAAATCGAGCATGGCTCAGGCTTCGTCCTGTTCCTCTTTCTCCCCGGCTACCCCCACACGTCCGGCGACTTCCTGCCGCTTCATGATGCGCTCTCGCCCGGAGACGCCCATCAGGTCGGCAATGCGCCAGATGGCGTGATCCTCCATCTCGCTGCGCTCGCCATCCGCATAGACGATCTCCCACAGCAGGCCGATGAGATCGACACGCTGCTCTTCCGAAAGCTGGCGTTTCAGCTCGGAGGTGAAGCGGAAGAAATCGATCGCCTCGCTTTCGGCATCCGTGCCAGCGGCGACGAGGGCATCGAGTTCCGCCTCGTCGACACCGTAAAATTCCTTGAAGCGGGCGCGCAGCGCCTTCTTCTCGACCTCAAGCACCTTGCCGTCCGCCTCCATCACCTGGATGCACAGCGCCATGACCGCGACGCGCGGATCATCGGCGGCAAAGGTCGGCTTGCCGTCACCGCCGGAGAGGCTCGCAAGGAATTGCTGCAAGCGTTCAAACATTGATATTTAGCCCCGTTCCCAAAACCCTCAGAACAGCCTGAAGCCGCTCGTACCGTCTCGCTTGACTGCCCCTTCCTTGACGCCCGGATCGTCGGGCAGGCCGTAGAAGGGACGTTCTTCCTCGTTTTCTTCCACCATCTCCACCTTCGCCTTTTCGGGCGCCTTTTCAGGTGTCTTGGCCGGCGTAACGGTCTTGAGGGGGATCGGCTCGACCACCGTGGCGATCACCACGGGGGTCTCTGCCTCTGCCTTTTCGACCTTCACCACCTCTTCGACCCGGACGACCGGCTTCGCCTCGATGGCGAGCGGCGGCAATGTGCGGATGGCCTCGTCGACGGCATCCGTCGAGCCCTCTTCGACCGGCCCCTGCAATTCACTGACCGGTGTCTTCCATTCGAAGGCATCGAGGCGGCCGGTGACGGGCGAGACGGCGCGCCATTCCGGCGCGGTGATGCCGTCTGCGGTCCAGGCAGGATCGCGCGGCGCCTTTAGCGCCTGGTTCATCCAATGGCGGATGCGGCCCTGGTCGCCGGTCTCGGCATCCTCGATGTCGGCGAGCAGCAGGAAGGCGCTTTCACGCGGCGAAAGGCGTGCGGTGGCCTCCGCCTTGGTGCGGGCAAGCGCGAAGTCGCGGGTTTCCAGCGCGGCCTCGGCAACGGCATAGAGCGCCTCGGCATTGTTCGGCCGCAGTGCTTCCAGCTTTTCCGCCCGCTTCAACCGGTCGGATGCCGAATCGCCGCTGCGGGCGCGGACATAGAGTTTTGCCACGTCGCCATGCGCCGTCGCCTTCCAGAGCTTTTCGAGGATGGTGGCGGCCTTGCGCAGATTGTCCTCACGCAAATAGGCCTTGGCCTCGATGAGGCCGGCCGGCACGAAGTTTTCGTCGAGCTTCAGCGCCTGATGCGCATCGTCGCGCGCACCCTTGGGGTCGGCATCGAGTTTTGCAGCGGCGCGGGCGGTGAGCAGCACGGCCCTGCGGCGCGCATGGGTCTTCTTCTCTTCGGGCGAGCCGGTGCGGCCGTCGCCAAGCAGTTTCAGGGCTTCGTCCCAATCGCCGGCAGCGGAGCGGTATTCAAGCGCGGCTTCGGCCGCCCAGGGCAGTTGCGGCGCCTTTTCCGCGGCACGCTCGGCATATTGCCGGGCGGCTTCGTTGGCACCGAGACGGCGGGCTTCGAGATAGAGGCCGCGCAGGCCGAGCTCGCGGGTCTCCGGATCATCGGCCATCAGCTCGAATTTTTTGCGCGCATCGTCATAGCGGCCTTCGATCATGGCCGCCTGTGCTTCGAGCAGATGGAGCAGCGGCTCCTGATCGGCGTTGAGCAGGCCCTTGGTGCGGCCTAGCATCTTTCTGGCACCGGCGGCGTCGCCGGCACCGGCAGCGATCAGGCCGGTCGACAGGGCCTGGTAGCCACGGTCGCGCTTGCGGGCGCGAAAATAGCGCTGGATGGAATGCGGCGAGGTCCAGACGACGCGCACAATCCACCAGGAGAACATGACGGCGGCGATCAGCGACACGACGAGCGTGGCGGCGACCATCAGGCTCATGTCGGCGCGTTGGCCCTGCCAGATGATGGATAGCTCGCCGGGACGGTCGGCAAGCCAGGCAAAGCCCGCGGCAAGGGCGAGAACGAACAGAGCGAAGACCAGAATGCGAATCATGAAGTCTTCTCCTCAGCCCTGGTTGCCGGTGGATGTGCCGATCATCGCGCCGGAAACGACGCTGCCGATCAGGCCTTCGACGGTGACGCGCTGGTCGAGCGTGCGCTTGTAATCGACTGCCGCGGCCTGGCCGACGTCCGGCAGGGTCTGCCATTCGATCTGCGCGCCCTTGAAATCGCCGTTCTGCAGCTTGGTCTCGATACGGGCGACGATGGCTTCGGGTGAATCCCCTTCGACTGTGCCGACCGGCCGCACGCGGATCGCCGAGGCGGCGCTCGACATCAGGCGATTGAAGATGCCCTGGTCGCCGTCCGGCTGGTGCACGGCGTCGAGAATGCCGTCGGCGGTCTTCTGGAAATCGCGCACGAGGTCCGAGCGCGACGGCACGCCGATGGCGGCGTGTTCGCGCAGGCCCGCGACGGACGGGTCGTCCGGCGAGATGCTGGCGAAGGCCTCGAGTTCGGCGAGATAGGGGCCGCCGCGGTCGATCGCGGTCTTGAGCGCGCTTGCGGCCACGGCGCGCGCCAGCTCCGTGTCGTTGCGCGGTTCGTCGAGTTTTTGCTCGGCGGCGGCAATGCGCTCGGTCAACTGGGTTTCGGTGGAGCTGACCGCCTCGGTGGTGCGCGCCACGGCTTCACGGAGCGCCGTCAGCTCGGTCGTAAGGCGCGTCACGTCGGCTTCGAGCCTGGTGACAGCCTCCGGCGCCGCACCGGCGGCAGCCGCGCCGTTGCCTGCCGAGGTTTCGAGCGCCGCGATGCGGGCCTCGATCGGCTGGAGATCGACCGGACTGGCGGCCGTGGTTTCGGAGAGCCGGCTTTTCAGCGCCTCGACTTCATTGGAAAGGGCCGCGACCGCACTGCTGTCGCCGGCGCGTTCCGGGCCGAGTGCCGGCAGGTAGCCGCCATATTGCAGGCTGCCGGCGCCGAGAAGCGCGATCAGGCCGCCGAGAATGCTGGCAGCAAGCACGCCGGCATTGCTTTTCTGCGGCGGCGGTGGCGTTTGCGCGCGCACCGGTTCCTCATAGGTCGACCGGGCCGGCTCGACCGGGTCCTGCTTTTCCTCGACGACCTCAGGCTCAGCGGCAACAATCTCTTCGGCGACCGGTTCCTCGGTTGCGGTTTCCGGTGTGACGGCCTCGGCTTCGGCCTTTTCCTCGGCCGCGAGCGCTTCGTTGCTCACGGAGGCCGGAACCGCCTCCAGGTCGATGGTCACGGGTTCATCGCTGGCCTTCTTGCGACGGGACGGGGTTTCCGGTTCCATGGCGAGCTCCTCGCGTTCATGTGCATTGCATTAAACGTAGACAGGGATGGCAAGGAGGGAAAGACCCTTGCGGTAAATTCATCCACCGGCGCCCGCGCTTAGAGCAGATCGAGCAGGCTTTCCTCGTTGGGGGCGATGGCGACGACCGTCAAGGCCGCAAAACGCTGCGGCACGCCGCGAGCGACGTTCGGGCTCATGCAGAGCATGAGCGTCGAAAGAAAGCGTTCTGGCATTTCGATCAGCGGCGACAGTTCGAAGAAAGTACGGGCGGTTTCCCGCGAATAAAACAGCACCGCATCGGGTACGGGCCGGAGGAGGGCGGCCTCCGTTTCGCTGCGTCTCGGGATGCGGGACACCATGCGGTAGCATTCGACCGTCCGGAAGGGGATGCCGTTCTCTTTGAGGCGGGCTTCGAAGGCGGGCGCGCGCGGATTGCCGGCAAGATAGAGGATCGGTTCTGCTGGCATGCCGAAATCCCGGCAATGCCCGATGATCATGTTGGCCAGATCCCGGCCGTCCCCCTCGGGGGTCAGCACGGTGCGGAAACCGGCCTCTGCCGCCGCCTGCGCCGAGGCGCGACCGACCGAGAAGACGGTGGTTAGCAGGTGGCGGTCGAGTGTCTCGCCGACCATGCCGAAAAGGCGGGCGACTTCCGCGCTGGTGATGGCGATTGCCGAATGGCGCACGGCAAGAGCTGATTTCAGGGCTTCGACGTCGTGTTCCGGTGCGGCCAGCGGCAGCAGCCTCGTGTCATGGCCGAGCGCCTCCAGCTTGCGTGCGGTGCGTGCTGCCGCTTTTTGCGGTCGTGTGACGACAACCTGCACGGATCAGCCCCAGCTTTCGAAGAAATCCGCTCCCGCCTTGCCGCGGATCGTCTGGCCGGCCTCTTCGCCGAGCCGTCCGGCATCGCCCGCCGGGCCGCTCGTCTCGATCTCGTGATACTGGCTGCCGTCGGGTGTCAGGATCATGCCGCGGAACTGCAGGTGCTCGCCCTCGACCGTCGCATAGCCGGCGATCGGCGTGCGACAAGAACCGTCGAGCGTGGCGAGGAAGCCGCGTTCGCAGGTGACGGCGGCGCGCGTCGCCCGGTCGTCGATGGCGGCGAGCAGGCTGTTCATGCGATCATCGCCTAGGCGGCTTTCGACGCAGATCGCGCCCTGCGCCGGGGCGGGCGGGAAGGAAACGGGATCGAGGATTTCCGTCGGCACGTCGAGCTTGCCGAGGCGCTTGAGACCCGCATAGGCGAGCAGCGTCGCATCGGCCTGGCCTTCGGCGAGTTTTGCGAGGCGCGTTTCGACCTGGCCGCGGAAGACGATGACGTTGAGGTCCGGCCGCAGGCGGCGGATCAATGCCTGGCGGCGAAGTGACGCGGAGCCGACGGTGGCGCCCTGCGGCAGGTCGAGCAGGCGTTTTGCCGCACGGCCGATGAAGGCGTCACGGACGTCTTCGCGCGGCAGGAAGGCAGAGAGATACAAGCCGTCCGGCAGTTTCGTCGGCATGTCCTTGGAGGAATGCACGGCGAAATCGAGTTCGCCGGAGATGAGCTGCGCCTCGATTTCTTCGGTGAACAGGCCCTTGCCACCGATCAGCGCCAGGGAACGATCGGTGATGCGGTCGCCTTTCGTCGAGAGCACGACGATCTCGAACATTGCTTCCGAAAGACCATGGGCCGCCATCAGGCGCGAACGGGTCTCATGGGCCTGGGCGAGCGCCAGCGGGCTGCCGCGCGTGCCGATCCTGAAAGGTTTTGTTTGCATCCGCCGTAATCCGTTGTTACCGGGATGTCTCGTAACCGGCTTTAAAGCCGCCCGCAATCAATCCTAGTGCTTCATGTCGTCCCAATTGACCATTCTCGGCATCGAAACGAGCTGCGACGAGACCGCCGCTGCCATCGTCGTGCGCGATCCGGACGGAAAGGGCGAGATTCTCGGCGAAGTCGTGCTGAGCCAGCTCGAAGAGCACAGCGCCTATGGCGGCGTGGTGCCTGAGATCGCGGCGCGCGCCCATGTGGAAGCTCTGGACAGCCTGATTGCCGAAGCCCTTTTGCGCGCCGGGCGTTCGCTCAAGGATGTCGATGCCATCGCCGCGACGAGCGGGCCGGGGCTGATCGGCGGGCTCATCGTTGGGCTGATGACGGGCAAGGCGATCGCCCGCGCCACCGGCAAGCCGCTTTATGCCGTCAATCATCTCGAAGGCCATGCGCTGACGGCGCGGCTGACGGACGGACTGTCGTTTCCCTATCTGATGCTGCTCGTTTCCGGCGGCCATACCCAGCTCGTGCTGATCCGCGGCGTCGACGACTATGAGCGCTGGGGCACGACGATCGACGATGCGCTCGGCGAGGCCTTCGACAAGACGGCAAAGCTGCTCGGCCTGCCCTATCCCGGCGGGCCGGCGGTCGAGCGCGCGGCGAAGACGGGCAATGCGGAACGCTTTACCTTTCCGCGGCCGCTCGTCGGCGAGGCGCGGCTTGATTTTTCCTTCTCCGGCCTGAAGACCGCAGTGCGTCAGGCGGCACAGTCGATCGAGCCGGTGACGGAGCAGGACATCGCGGACATCTGCGCCTCCTTCCAGCGCGCCGTGTCGCGCACCCTGAAGGACCGCATCGGCCGTGGTCTCGAACGGTTCCGCAGGCTCTTTCCCGAAATGGCAACACCGGCGCTCGTCGTTGCCGGTGGTGTCGCGGCGAATGCCGAGCTGCGGTCCACGTTGCAGACGCTTTGCGACAAACACAAATTCCGTTTCATCGCACCACCGCTGGCGCTCTGCACCGACAATGCGTCGATGATCGCCTGGGCGGGGCTGGAGCGCATGGCGGCCGGCTTTGCGCCGGATGACCTTGCTGTCGCGCCGCGTTCGCGCTGGCCGCTCGACCGTGAGGCCGCGACGATGCTTGGATCCGGCAAACGGGGAGCCAAGGCATGAGCACCACCCCGAAGATCGCCGTCGTCGGCGCTGGCGCCTTCGGCACGGCGCTGGCGAGTGTTGCCGCGGCGAGCGGCGGCGATGTCACGCTGATCGGTCGTGATGCTGCGGCCGTTGAGGTCATGCGCGCGTCGCGGCGCAACGAGAAGGCATTGCCGGGCATCGACCTGCCTGAAGCGCTGGCCTTCAGCGCCGAGGTCGAAACCGTTCGCGGTGCCGGCATCGTGCTGTTTGCCATGCCCTCGCAGGCGCAGCGCCAGGCGGCGCGGGATCTGGCGCCCCTGCTGGCACCGGGCACGGCGGTCGTCATCTGCGCCAAGGGCATGGAAAAGGGCACCGGCCGGCTTCTGACGGATGTGCTGGAAGAGGAACTGCCCGGCCGCGAGATTGCGGTGCTGTCCGGCCCCGGCTTTGCCGCGGATATCGCGCGCGGCCTGCCGACGGCGATGGTGATTGCCGCGCGGACGGCGGAGATCGGTGCGGCGCTGGCGCAGGCTTTGTCCGGGCCGACGTTCCGGCTCTATCCATCGACGGACCGGATCGGCGTGCAGCTTGGCGGCGCCTTGAAGAATGTGCTGGCGATAGCCTGCGGCATCATCGAGGGCGCCGAGCTCGGTGATTCGGCGCGTGCAGCCTTGATTTCGCGCGGGCTTGCGGAACTGTCGCGCTTCGTTGCGGCGCATGGCGGGGAGGGCAACACGGTGACGGGGCTTTCCGGCCTCGGCGACCTCGTGCTGACAGGCACGAGCCACCAGTCGCGCAACCTGCGCTTCGGCATCGCGCTCGGCCGCGACGGCAATGCCGCCGGCTGGTCGGGCGATCTCGTCGAGGGCGCCTTTGCCGCTTCGGTTGCCGCCGGCGTTGCCGTGCAAAAGGGTATCGACATGCCGATCACCGATGCGGTCGCCCGCATCATCGACGGCACGCTCGACGTGAAGACAGCGATCGGGCAATTGATGACGCGCCCGATCACCCAGGAATAGACAGGAAGGATTGTTTCATGCTTTTCGCATTCATCTGCGCAGACAAGCCCGGTGCGCTTCAGATCCGCCTCGATACACGGCCTGAACACGTCGCCTATCTCAACGACCTCAATGCGGGCGGAAAACTCGCCTTTGCCGGTCCTTTCCTCGGTGACGATGGCAAGCCGACCGGCAGCCTCGTCGTGGTCAAGGCCGAGACGATCGAAGAGGCGCGGCAGATCGCCGACAACGACCCCTATGCCAAGGCTGGCCTGTTCGCCTCCGTCGAGGTGAAGGCCTGGAACTGGGTCTTCAACAATCCGGAGGCCTGAGACGCATGGCATATTGGCTCTACAAGTCCGAACCCTTCAAATGGTCCTGGCAGATGCAGAAGGATGCCGGTGAAGCTGGCACCGAATGGACCGGCGTGCGCAACTATTTGGCGCGCAACCACATGCGGGCGATGAAGGTCGGCGACAAGGGCTTCTTCTATCATTCGAATGAAGGGCTGGAGATCGTCGGCTTCACGGAAGTCTGTGCGCTGTCGCATCCGGATTCGACGGCCGGCGAGGATCCTCGCTGGGATTGCGTCGATATTCGCGCGCTGCAGGATATGCCGAAACCGGTGACGCTGAAGGATATCAAGGCCAATCCCAAGCTCTCCAACATGGCGCTCGTCACCTCCATGCGTCTTTCGGTGCAGCCGGTGACCGAGGACGAGTGGATCGAGGTCTGCCGCATGGGTGGCCTCGCCAAGCCGCCGCGCTAATGCTTCGCCTTTTTTGTTCTTCGCATCGTCTTTCCGAAAACCGGTTCCCACTTTTCGGGACGATGCTTCGGTGAAAACCGACCCCGAAGTCTTCATCCGCGAAAACACCGATGTGCTGTCGCCGCCGCATGTGCCGGAGGTCAAGCTCAGGCTTGCCACCGAGGCGCATGAGCTCTGGCTGAAGACGGAGGAGGAGCTGGAGGCCATCGGCCTGCCGCCGCCGTTCTGGGCCTTTGCCTGGGCCGGCGGGCAGGGACTGGCTCGCCATGTGCTGGATCATCCGGGATTGGTTGCCGGCCGATCGGTGCTGGATTTCGCTAGCGGTTCCGGCCTTGTCGGCATCGCGGCGCGCCTGTCGGGAGCCTCAACTGTTCTGGCAGCGGATATCGACCCCTGGAGCGAAACCGCAATCCGGCTCAATACGGCGCTGAATGGCGTGGAACTCGCCTCTACCGCAGAAAATATGGTGGGCAGGGACGAGGGCTGGGATGTCGTGCTTGCCGGCGATGTCTTTTATGACCGGGTGTTTGCGGACGCCCTCATCCCGTGGTTTACCGCCCTTGCGGCGCGCGGGGCAATGGTGATCGTCGGCGATCCGGGCCGCGCCTACTGCCCGCGCGAGCGCATGGAAGCGCTCGCGATCTATACGGTGCCGGTGACGCGGGCGCTGGAGGACAGCGAAGCCAAGAAAACCACCGTCTGGCGGTTCAGGAACCCGGCCGGATGACGCAGACGCCGGCTTCCCACGAACAACCGTCCTGGCCTGGCGTGACCGTGATGACCTTGGGCCTGCGGTTTTCGACGAACGGCGCGTCGATCAGGTCGTCAGAATAACGGTCCCGGTCGATGTAGAAATACAGGCCGTTGCCGGGATCGCGGTAGGCCGAGATGGCGCCGCCGTAGAAGTTGCGGTCCTGCCGCCAATGGCGGTCGCGATTGCGCTCCACCCGGCGCTCATAACGGTTTCGGTCGCGCGGTCGCCATTCGCGACGGTCGCGCTGCGTCGTGACGCGGCCGCTGATGCTGTCCTGCGACAATTCGGAACCGCCCGACCATCCGATATCGGAATTGCGGTCGCTCGCCTGTGCGGCCGTCATGCCGCCCGCTGCCAATGCGACCGAAAGCACTAGAACTTTCGTCGCACGGGATACTGAAAACAGAGTCATTCTGTCCTGCCTTCCAGAATACGCTTAACAAATCCTTAATGGCAAGATGGGGCAGGGCCGGGCAAAAGTCACGGATTTGGTTATGAATTTTGGCGTTATCGTTAATTGGCGGAAAGCGTCTCGAAATGGCGCAAATCGCGATAGCCGTATAATCGATTAAATTCATTTTGCAGTGCAATGAGGCTTGTGGTCCCGCCCTCTGGTGAGTAAACGTCGCAATCACTACATTGTGCACAACATACTGCAATTCCGGAGAAAATTTGTCCAGTTTTTGGCTCTCCGGGGTTCCGTGAGGTTCAGATGACGAATGTCACTCGAAGCCGGCCGCTCTCGCCGCATCTCCAGGTCTACAAACCGATCCCGACGATGGTCATGTCCATCGTGCACCGCATCACCGGAGCAGCCCTCTATTTCGGTACCGTGCTGGTCGCCTGGTGGCTGATTGCCGCCGCGTCGGGCGAGGCCTATTTCGACTGGGCCAACTGGTTCTTCGGCTCGCTGATCGGTCGCCTCATTCTTTTCGGCTACACCTGGGCGCTGATGCAGCACATGCTCGGTGGCCTTCGCCACTTCATGTGGGACATGGGCCACGGCTACGAGAAGAACTTTTCAACCAAACTCGCCATCGCAACCCCGATCGTTTCCGTCGCCCTGACGGTGCTGATCTGGGTCGTCGGCTATCTGGCCCGCTGAGGAGAGCCCCATGGACATGCGCACGCCCCTCGGCAAGGTTCGCGGCCTCGGCTCGGCAAAGGACGGCACGGAGCATTTCTGGCGCCAGCGCCTGACGGCCGTCGCCAACGTTCCGCTCATCCTGTTCTTCATCGGCTTCCTCATCTGCTACAACGGCGCGTCCTTTGCCGAAGTGACGGCAGCGCTGTCGAACCCGATCGTCGCCGTCCTCATGGGCCTTGTCGTCGTCTCTGGCCTCATCCACATGAAGCTCGGCATGCAGGTCATCATCGAGGACTACGTGCATGCGGAGGGCATCAAGATCGGCCTTCTCATGCTCAACACCTTCTTCGCGATTCTCGTCGGCGGGCTCTGTCTTTTCGCCGTCCTCAAAATCGCTTTCGCAGGATAATCCATCATGGCAGCGATCTCCTCCCCGGCGGCCAACGGCAAGGCCTATAACTATGTGGACCACTCCTTCGACGTGATCGTCGTCGGCGCCGGCGGTGCGGGTCTGCGCGCCACGCTCGGCATGGCCGAGCAAGGCCTCAAGACCGCCTGCATCACCAAGGTTTTCCCGACACGTTCGCACACGGTCGCCGCCCAGGGCGGCATCGCGGCCTCGCTGCAGAACATGACGCCGGATTCTTGGCAGTGGCACCTCTACGACACCGTCAAAGGCTCCGACTGGCTCGGCGACGTCGACGCCATGCAGTACCTCGCCATGGAAGCGCCGAAGGCGGTCTATGAGCTGGAGCATTACGGCGTGCCCTTCTCGCGCAACGCGGAAGGCAAGATCTACCAGCGGCCGTTCGGCGGCCATATGCAGAACTATGGCGAAGGCCCGCCGGTGCAGCGCACCTGTGCCGCCGCCGACCGGACCGGTCACGCCATCCTGCACACGCTCTATGGCCAGTCGCTCAAGCACAATGCGGAATTCTTCATCGAGTATTTCGCGCTCGACCTGATCATGGCGCCCGATGGCCGTTGCACCGGTGTCGTCGCCTGGAACCTCGATGACGGTACGATCCACCGCTTCGCCGCCAAGATGGTGGTGCTGGCAACCGGCGGCTATGGCCGCGCCTACTTCTCCGCCACCTCGGCCCATACCTGCACGGGCGACGGCGGCGGCATGATCGCGCGTGCCGGCCTGCCCTTGCAGGACATGGAATTCGTGCAGTTCCACCCGACCGGCATCTATGGCGCGGGCTGCCTCATCACCGAAGGTGCACGCGGCGAAGGCGGCTATCTCGTCAATTCGGAGGGCGAGCGCTTCATGGAGCGCTATGCCCCGTCGGCGAAGGACCTCGCATCGCGCGACGTCGTCTCGCGCTGCATGACGATGGAAATCCGTGAAGGCCGCGGCGTCGGCAAGAACAAGGACCACATCTACCTGCATCTCGACCATCTCGATCCGGCCGTGCTGCACGAGCGCCTGCCCGGCATTTCCGAGAGCGCAAAAATCTTTGCCGGCGTCGACGTGACGCGCGAGCCGATCCCGGTTCTGCCGACCGTGCACTACAATATGGGCGGCGTGCCGACCAACTATTGGGGCGAAGTGCTGAATGCCAACAGCGAGAACCCGGAGCGCATCGCGCCCGGCCTGATGGCTGTCGGCGAAGCCGGATGTGCCTCGGTACACGGCGCCAACCGTCTCGGCTCGAACTCGCTGATCGACCTTGTGGTGTTCGGCCGCGCCGCCGCCATCCGCGCCGGCCAGGTGATCGATCGCGTCGGCGCCGTGCCGGCGCTCGACATTGCCGCCTGCGACAAGATCATGGACCGTTTCGATCGCCTGCGGAACGCCAATGGCGGCACGCCGACGGCGATCCTGCGCGACAAGATGCAGCGCACGATGCAGGATGACGCGGCGGTGTTCCGCACCCAGGAATCGCTCGAAAGCGGCTGCAAGCGCATGACGGCGATCTGGAAGGAGCTGCCGGACGTCAAGGTCACCGACCGCTCGATGATCTGGAACTCCGACCTCGTCGAGACGCTGGAGCTGGAAAACCTGATGGCAAACGCCATCACCACGGTCTACGGCGCGGAAGCGCGCAAGGAAAGCCGCGGCTCGCATGCCCGCGAAGACTATGTCGACGGCCCCTTCGCTGGCCGCGACGACGTCAACTGGCGCAAGCACACTCTGTCCTGGGTGAACGAGGCGGGCGACGTATCGCTCGACTATCGCCCGGTGCACACCGACCTCATCGCGGACGGGATCGATCCCAAGAAGATCGAGCCCAAGGCCCGCGTCTACTGATCCCGAGGAGAACAGGACATGGTTGAACTCGCTCTCCCGAAAAACTCGCAGATGACCGAAGGCAAGGTCTGGCCGAAGCCGGCCGGCGCCACGAACACCCGCGAGTTCCGTATCTACCGCTGGAACCCGGACGACGGGAAGAACCCGTCGATCGACACCTTCACCATCGACGTCGACGATTGCGGCCCGATGGTGCTGGATGCGCTGCTCTATATCAAGAACAAGATCGACCCGACGCTGACGCTGCGCCGCTCCTGCCGCGAGGGCATCTGCGGCTCCTGCGCCATGAACATCGACGGCACCAACACGCTCGCCTGCACCAAGGGCATGGACGAGGTGAAGGGCACGGTAAAGGTCTATCCGCTGCCGCATATGCCGGTGGTGAAGGATCTTATTCCAGACCTCACCAATTTCTACGCCCAGCACCGCTCGATCGAGCCGTGGCTCAAAACCGTGTCGCCGACGCCGGCCAAGGAATGGAAACAGAGCCACGACGACCGCCAGAAGCTCGACGGCCTCTATGAGTGCATCCTGTGTGCCTGCTGCTCGACCTCCTGTCCGAGCTACTGGTGGAACGGCGACCGCTATCTCGGCCCGGCCGTCCTCCTCCAGGCCTACCGCTGGCTGATCGACAGCCGCGACGAAGCAACGGGCGAGCGTCTCGACAATCTGGAAGACCCCTTCCGCCTCTATCGCTGCCACACGATCATGAACTGCGCCCAGGCCTGCCCGAAGGGGCTGAACCCGGCCAAGGCCATCGGCGAAATCAAGAAGATGATGATCGAGCGCCGTCTCTGACCATGCTGGACGGTTTCGCACCCGAAATCGTCGCAGAGATTCGCCGTCGTCTGGACAGCGTGCGGGCGCAGGGCATTCGCATTGGTTTTGCCATCGAAAGCGGCAGTCGTGCCTGGGGATTTCCTTCGCCTGACAGCGACTACGATTGCCGCTTCGTCTATGTGCGGCCGGTGACGGACCATCTGAGCTTGAATGCGGCGCGAGACGTGATCGAGTTTCCGATTGTCGGTCTCGTCGATACGGGCGGCTGGGATCTTCGCAAGGCACTTCTTCTCGCCCTTTCGGGCAATGCCGTGATCATCGAGTGGCTGAAATCGCCGCTGGTCTACGAGGAAGAAGCGGGCTTCCGTGCTCGAATGTCTGCGCTGCTCGACGAGATCGTCGAGCCGCAGCGGGTGGCCAAGCACTATGTAGGGCTTCTGCAAAAGCACGCCGGCGATGGCCCGCTCGAATCGGCCAGATTGAAGAAATTCCTTTACGCGCTTCGTCCCGCAATCGCGCTTGCCTGGATGTCGGCGCGGGATTTCAAGTCGCTGCCGCCGATGAACATGGTGGAATGCATGGAGGGTGTAGCGCTTCCGGATGAGGTCACGCGCGAAACCTTGCTGCTCATAGACACCAAGAAACGGACACGGGAGATGGGTGAGGGCGTGCCACATCCGGCCTTGCGGGCCTTTGTAGCGGAGACCCACGCTCGCTTCGCCGACATGGATAAGCAGGTACTAAAAACTGCACCTGACGTCGACTGGCGAAAAGAAAAGGCGAATGCGTTCTACCGAGCCGAAGTTCTTAGCGGGTCGTCCTAGAGAGTGTCGGCAAGTTTACTGCGCGTAAAGTAAACGTGTGACAGACTCCGTGAACTCGAAACATGCTCACCGACACTTGATTTAAACCAACGATTCACGCTAATTCGCCATGATTGTCGCGTATGCACGGCATCGCACGAAGGCAGGAGTAACGACATGCGGATTGTACATGTAGCAGGCGGGCTGATGATGGCGCTTGCTCTGGCTGGTTGCCAGCGGACTTCGTCGATGGACAGCGTGAATACGCAGCAGAACCTCACGCCGCTGGAAGCCCAGCCGATTGGGACTGTCCAGTCGAGCCAGCTTCCGGACCCCACTACCGATACCTCGCAGTTCCCGGCAAAGCCGACGACCGAGACGGCGATGGCGACCGGCACCGGCGTTGCTGGCGGCGCGGTGGATGCGGCGGCAACGACGGCGCTCGATGTCACCAAGGAATCCATGGTCGGCAACTGGCGCGTGGCAAGCGGCCCCTCCTCCTGCGACATGTTCCTGACGCTCACCAACCTTGGCGGCGGGTCGCGCGGCGGTACGCGCGGTTGCGCCGGCGAGCTGACGGCGATGGGCTCCTGGGAAGTCGCCGGCAAGCAGGTCGTGCTGAAGGACCGTGCCGGCAACGCGATCGCGCGCCTCTACAAGTCGGCGGATGCCCGCTTCAACGGCACGACCAATTCGGGCCAGCCCGTCAGCCTCTCGCGCTGATCCCCCTTTAGATCTCTCCGATACGGGTAGCCTCCGCCTATGGGCAAGGACTGGGACAGGGGTTCGACGCATCCGGACCACGGTGTTTCGGATCGGCTTGAAGCGCTTGTCGCAAGCGGTGAGTTGAAGCCGGACCAAGCCCAGAGGGCGATGGCGGCGCGTTTCGACCGCCTGCTTGTCGAGCTTCATGCCCAGCGGCCGGCACGCAAGTCGAGTGCGCTCGGCTGGCTCTTCGCCTCCCGCAAGCCCGAGACCGTCAGTGCGCCCAAGGGGCTCTACATTCATGGCGGCGTCGGGCGTGGCAAGACCATGCTCATGGACATGTTTTTCGAGCAGGCGCGGGTGAAGCGCAAGCGCCGGGCGCATTTCCATGAATTCATGGCCGATGTGCACGATCGTATCCACAAACATCGCCAGAAGCTGAAAGCCGGCGAGACCAGGCAGGCCGATCCCGTGCCGCCGGTCGCCGAAAGCCTGATCGAGGAGGCGCGGCTTCTCTGCTTCGACGAATTTTCCGTGACCGACATTGCCGACGCGATGATCCTGTCGCGTCTCTTCGGCGAACTGTTCCGGCGCGGCTGCATTCTGGTCGCGACGTCGAATGTCGAGCCGGACAATCTTTATCGGGACGGCCTCAACCGCAGCCTTTTCCTGCCGTTTGTCGATCTCCTCAAGCAGTATGTCGAGATCGTGCCGCTCGATTCCCTGACGGATTACCGGCTGGAGAAGGACAGCGGTCTGCCGGTCTTTCGCTATCCGCTGAGCGTCGAAGCCGATATGGCGATGGATGCGGCGTGGCGGCGCGAGACGGCGGGCAGGGCGGTCACATCCGAGACGATTTCCTTCCGGGGCAGAAAAATTGCCGTGCCGCAGGCGGCAGGCCGCATTGCGCGTTTTTCCTTCGCCGATCTCTGCGAGCGGCCGCTGGGCGCGGCCGACTATCTGGAAATCCTCGCGCATTACGACACGCTGTTCGTCGATCATGTGCCTTTGCTCGGGGCGGAAAAGCGCAACGAGACGAAGCGCTTCATCAACCTCGTCGATACGATCTACGATCATCGCGCGCGGCTCTTCGCTTCGGCTGCGGCGGCACCGGAGAGCCTGCTTGTAACCCGAAAGGGTACGGAAGGCTTCGAGTTCGACCGCACGGTATCGCGCCTCATCGAGATCCGCAGCACCGAGTATCTGGCCGACCATAAGGCCCGTTACACCAGTCACGTGACGGAAGCGTGACGGTAATTCTTACGTTTACGTAAGAGTTTTTACATCTAACCGATTGAAAAGCCTCACTCCAAAAGTATGTATTGAATTTTTAACGGGAGGGGCGTAAGCCCTTGCGCCGAAAGGTCCTGCAATTGCGACATTCGGGACCTGTTGATCGGAGCAAGAGGAAGCTTTCATGGCCCGCAAGAAGATCGCACTTATTGGTTCTGGAATGATCGGTGGCACGCTGGCGCATCTCGCCAGCCTGAAGGAACTGGGCGACATCGTCCTCTTCGACATCGCCGACGGCATTCCGCAGGGTAAGGGCCTCGACATCGCCCAGTCCGCGCCGGTCGAAGGTTTTAACGCCTCGCTGACAGGTGCAAGCGACTACGCGGCCATCGAAGGCGCGGATGTCTGCATCGTCACCGCCGGTGTTGCCCGCAAGCCCGGCATGAGCCGCGACGACCTGCTCGGCATCAACCTCAAGGTCATGGAACAGGTCGGCGCCGGCATCAAGAAGTATGCCCCGAACGCCTTCGTCATCTGCATCACCAACCCGCTCGACGCGATGGTCTGGGCGCTGCAGAAGTTCTCCGGCCTGCCGAAGAACATGGTCGTCGGCATGGCCGGCGTGCTGGATAGTGCCCGCTTCCGCCACTTCCTTTCCGAAGAATTCAAGGTTTCCGTCCAGGACGTCACCGCCTTCGTTCTCGGCGGCCACGGCGACACGATGGTGCCGCTCGCCCGCTACTCGACCGTCGGCGGCATTCCGCTGACCGACCTCGTCAAGATGGGCTGGGTCACCAAGGAACGCCTCGAAGAAATCATCCAGCGCACCCGTGACGGCGGCGCTGAAATCGTCGGCCTGCTCAAGACCGGCTCGGCCTACTACGCGCCTGCCGCTTCGGCGATCGAAATGGCCGAATCCTTCCTCAAGGACAAGAAGCGTGTCCTGCCCTGCGCGGCCTACCTTTCCGGCCAGTACGGCGTGAAGGACATGTATGTCGGCGTGCCCACCATCATCGGCGAAGGTGGTGTCGAGCGCATCATCGAAGTCGAGTTCAACAAGGCCGAACAGGAAGCTTTCGAGAAGTCGGTCGGTGCCGTTGCGGGTCTTTGCGAAGCCTGCATCAACATCGCGCCTTCGCTGAAGTAATCCGGTATCAGGATAGGAATCCCCTATGAACATTCATGAATATCAGGGCAAGGCTCTGCTGAAGAGCTTTGGTGCTCCGGTCGCCGAAGGCGTTGCCATCTTCTCCGCCGACGAGGCGGAAGCGGCTGCGAAGTCGCTTCCCGGTCCGCTCTACGTGGTCAAGAGCCAGATTCACGCCGGTGGCCGCGGCAAGGGCAAGTTCAAGGAACTCGGCCCCGACGCCAAGGGTGGTGTGCGCCTCGCCTTCTCGATCGAGGAAGCCAAGGCTCACGCCAAGGACATGCTCGGCAACACGCTGGTCACCGCGCAGACCGGTCCCGCCGGCAAGCAGGTGAACCGCCTCTATATCGAGGACGGCGCCGACATCGACCGTGAACTTTACCTGTCGCTGCTCGTCGACCGCTCCGTCGGCCAGGTTGCCTTCGTCGTTTCGACCGAAGGCGGCATGGACATCGAGGCCGTCGCCCACGACACGCCGGAAAAGATCCTCACCGTCGCGATCAACCCGGAAGCCGGCGTCACCGCCGACGACCTGGCGAAGCTCACCTCGGCCCTGAAGCTTGAAGGCGAAGCCAAGGCTGACGCCGAAAAGCTCTTCCCGATCCTCTACAAGGCCTTTGTCGAGAAGGACATGAGCCTGCTCGAGATCAACCCGCTGATCGTCATGAAGAACGGCCGCATGCGCGTTCTCGACGCCAAGGTCTCGTTCGACGGCAACGCGCTGTTCCGCCACGACGACATCAAGGCGCTGCGCGACGAAACCGAAGAAGACGCCAAGGAAATCGAGGCCTCCAAGTGGGATCTCGCCTATGTGGCGCTCGACGGCAACATCGGCTGTATGGTCAACGGTGCCGGGCTCGCCATGGCGACGATGGACATCATCAAGCTGTACGGCAAGGAGCCGGCGAACTTCTGCGACGTCGGCGGCGGCGCCGGCAAGGAGAAGGTCGCTGCGGCCTTCAAGATCATCACGGCCGACCCGAAGGTCGAGGGTATCCTCGTCAACATCTTCGGCGGCATCATGAAGTGCGATGTCATCGCTGAAGGCGTCGTCGCGGCCGTGCAGGAAGTGGGCCTCAAGGTTCCGCTGGTCGTTCGTCTCGAAGGCACGAATGTCGAACTTGGCAAGAAGATCCTGAACGAATCGGGCCTGGCGATCACCGCCGCCGACGATCTGGACGATGCTGCCAAGAAGATCGTTGCCGCGATCAACGGCTAATTGAAGGACCTGACCTCATGTCGATTCTCGTCAACAAGAACACCAAGGTCCTCGTTCAGGGCCTGACCGGCAAGACCGGTACCTTCCACACCGAGCAGGCGCTCGCCTATTACGGCACGCAGATGGTCGGCGGTATCCACCCGAAGAAGGGCGGCGAAACCTGGACCGGCTCGAAGGGCGAAAGCCTGCCGATCTTTGCCTCGGTTGCCGAAGCCAAGGAAAAGACCGGCGCGGACGCTTCCGTGATCTACGTTCCGCCGGCAGGTGCTGCGGACGCCATCATCGAGGCGATCGAAGCGGAAATCCCGTTCATCACCTGTATCACCGAAGGCATCCCGGTTGCCGACATGGTGCGCGTCAAGGCCCGCCTCGACCGCTCCTCCTCGCGCCTGCTTGGCCCGAACTGCCCGGGCATCCTGACGCCGGAAGAATGCAAGATCGGCATCATGCCAGGCTCGATCTTCCGCAAGGGTTCGGTCGGCATCGTCTCGCGCTCCGGCACGCTGACCTATGAAGCCGTCTTTCAGACTTCCAACGAAGGCCTCGGCCAGACGACGGCTGTCGGCATCGGCGGCGACCCGGTCAAGGGCACCGAATTCATCGACGTGCTGGAGATGTTCCTGGCGGACGACGCCACGACCTCCATCATCATGATCGGCGAAATCGGCGGTTCGGCTGAAGAAGATGCGGCGCAGTTCCTCATCGACGAAGCCAAGAAGGGTCGCAAGAAGCCGATGGCCGGCTTCATCGCGGGCCGTACTGCGCCGAAGGGCCGCACCATGGGCCACGCCGGCGCTGTCGTTTCCGGCGGCAAGGGCGATGCGGAATCCAAGATTTCCGCGATGGAAGCCGCGGGCATCCGCGTCTCGCCGTCGCCGGCACGTCTCGGCAAGACCCTCGTCGAAGTCCTGAAGGGCTGAGACATCAGAACTGGATGGGCCGGCTGAAAATGCCGGCCGGTCCGTCACTTCCCGGCGCGGTGCGGACAGGCACGCGACGGGTGGCAAACCGGGAAAAGCCCGGTCAACACGATCGTTCGGGAGGCGGGTGCTACGCCCGCGAAATACCATGGCACGACTAGACGCCAACGAACAATTTCTCGCCACGTCCTTCCTCGACGGCGCGAACGCAGCCTATATCGAACAGCTCTATGCGAAGTATGAGGCGAACCCCGCTTCCGTCGGCGAAGAGTGGCAGGCCTTCTTCAAGGCCCTCGAAGACCAGCCCTCTGACATTGTGAAGGCCGCCAAGGGCGCCTCGTGGCAGCGGACGAACTGGCCCATCGTCGCCAATGGCGAACTCGTCTCGGCGCTCGACGGCAACTGGGGCGTCGTCGAGAAGGTGCTTGAGAAGAAGGTCCAGGCCAAGGCGGAAGCCGTTGCCGTCAAGACCGGTGCGCCCATCAACCAGGCCGACATCAACCAGGCGACGCGCGACAGCGTGCGCGCCATCATGATGATCCGCGCCTACCGCGCCCGCGGCCACCTGCACGCGAAGCTCGACCCGCTCGGCATTGCCGCACCCGTCGAGGACTATCACGAGCTGTCGCCGTCGAACTACGGCTTCACCGATGCCGACCTCGACCGCAAGATCTTCATCGACAACGTGCTCGGCCTCGAATACGCGAGCATTCGCGAAATGGTCGAAATCCTCGAGCGCACCTATTGCTCGACGATCGGCGTCGAGTTCATGCACATCTCCAACCCGGAAGAGAAGGGCTGGATCCAGGAACGCATCGAAGGCCCGGACAAGGGCGTCGACTTCACGCCGGAAGGCAAGAAGGCGATCCTGCAGAAGCTGATCGAGTCGGAAGGTTTCGAGCAGTTCATCGACGTCAAGTACAAGGGCACCAAGCGCTTCGGCCTCGACGGCGGCGAATCGCTGATCCCGGCACTTGAGCAGATCATCAAGCGCGGCGGCCAGCTCGGCCTCAAGGAAATCGTGCTCGGCATGGCGCATCGCGGCCGCCTCAACGTTCTGACGAACGTGATGGCCAAGCCCCACCGCGCCGTCTTCCACGAGTTCAAGGGCGGCTCCTACGCCCCGGACGAAGTGGAAGGCTCCGGCGACGTGAAGTACCATCTCGGCGCTTCCTCGGACCGCGAGTTCGACGGCAACAAGGTGCATCTGTCACTGACCGCCAACCCCTCGCATCTCGAAATCGTCAACCCGGTCGTCATGGGCAAGGCGCGCGCCAAGCAGGACCAGATGGCGAAGGTCTTCGAGGGCGACATCATTCCGTTGTCCGAGCGGGCGCAGGTCATGCCGCTGCTGCTGCACGGCGATGCGGCCTTTGCCGGCCAGGGTGTTACGGCTGAAATCCTCGGCCTGTCGGGCCTGCGCGGCCATCGCGTTGCCGGCACGGTGCACGTGATCATCAACAACCAGATCGGCTTCACCACCAATCCGGCGTTTTCGCGCTCCTCGCCCTATCCGTCGGACGTCGCCAAGATGATCGAGGCGCCGATCTTCCACATCAACGGCGACGATCCGGAAGCGGTTGTCTACGCTGCGAAGATCGCCACCGAATTCCGGATGAAGTTCCACAAGCCGGTCGTCATCGACATGTTCTGCTACCGTCGCTTCGGCCACAACGAAGGCGACGAGCCGGCGTTCACGCAGCCGAAGATGTACAAGGCGATCCGCGCCCACAAGACCGTGGTCAACATCTATGCCGCGCGCCTCATTGCCGAGGGCGTGATCAGCGAGGGCGAATTCGAGAAGATGAAGGCCGACTGGCGCGCCAACCTCGAACAGGAGTTCGAGATCGGCCAGTCCTACAAGCCGAACAAGGCCGACTGGCTGGACGGCGTCTGGTCGGGCCTGCGCTCGGCCGACAATCAGGACGAACAGCGTCGCGGCAAGACCTCCGTGCCGATGAAGCAGCTGAAGGAAATCGGGCGTAAGATCTCGACCATCCCGGAAGGTTTCCGCGCCCACAAGACCATCCAGCGGTTCATGGACAACCGCATGCAGATGGTCGAGACGGGCGAGGGTATCGACTGGGCGATGGCCGAGGCGCTCGCTTTCGGTACGCTCTGCGTCGAGGGCACGAAGATCCGCCTGTCCGGTCAGGATTGCGAACGCGGCACCTTCTCGCAGCGCCATTCGGTGCTCTACGATCAGGAGACCGAAGACCGCTACATACCGCTCGCCAACCTCGCACCGACCCAGGCCCGCTACGAGGTCATCAACTCGATGCTCTCGGAAGAGGCCGTGCTCGGTTTCGAATATGGCTATTCGCTGGCCCGTCCGAACGCGCTGACGCTGTGGGAAGCCCAGTTCGGCGACTTTGCCAACGGTGCGCAGGTCGTCTTCGACCAGTTCATCTCGTCGGGCGAACGCAAGTGGCTGCGCATGTCGGGTCTCGTCTGCCTGCTGCCGCACGGCTATGAGGGCCAGGGTCCGGAGCACTCCTCCGCCCGCCTCGAACGCTGGCTGCAGATGTGCGCCGAAGACAACATGCAGGTCGCCAACGTCACGACGCCGGCGAACTACTTCCACATCCTGCGCCGTCAGGTGAAGCGCGACTTCCGCAAGCCGCTGATCATGATGACGCCGAAGTCGCTGCTTCGTCACAAGAAGGCGGTTTCGTCGCTGTCGGAAATGGCCGGCGAAAGCTCGTTCCACCGCCTCTTGTGGGACGATGCGGAGGTCATCAAGGACGGCCCGATCAAGCTGCAGAAGGACGCGAAGATCCGTCGCGTCGTGATGTGCTCGGGCAAGGTCTATTACGACCTTCTGGAAGAGCGCGAAAAGCGCGGCATCGACGACGTCTACCTGCTGCGCCTGGAACAGCTCTATCCGTTCCCGGCCAAGGCGCTGATCAACGAGCTGTCGCGCTTCCGCAATGCCGAGATGGTGTGGTGCCAGGAAGAGCCCAAGAACATGGGCGGCTGGGCGTTCATCGACCCCTATCTCGAATGGGTGCTTGCCCATATCGACGCCAAGTACCAGCGCGTGCGCTACACCGGCCGTCCGGCCGCTGCCTCGCCGGCAACAGGCCTGATGTCGAAGCACCTCGCGCAGCTCGCTGCCTTCCTTGAGGACGCACTGGGCGGTTGATCCGCCCAGTTCCCCGCACCCGCGACAACGAAATCAAGAACGGAACACACTCATGGCTACCGAAATCCGCGTCCCGACTTTGGGCGAATCCGTCAGCGAAGCCACCGTCGGCACCTGGTTCAAGAAGGTCGGCGACGTCATCAAGGCCGACGAGCCGCTCTGTGAGCTCGAAACCGACAAGGTGACGATCGAAGTGCCCGCACCGGCCGCAGGCGTGCTGTCGGAAATCGTCGCGAATGCCGGCGACACCGTTGCGCCCGGCGGGCTGCTTGGTCAGATCTCCGCAGGCGCCTCTGCCGGCGCGAGCGCGCCTGCTGCTGCCGAGAAGGCTGTCGCTGCCGCTCCGGCTGCTGAAGCCAAGCCTGCCGCTGCTGCATCCTCCATGCCGCCGGCCCCGTCCGCTGCAAAGCTGCTTGCCGAAAACAACGTCTCGGCCGATCAGGTCGATGGTTCGGGCAAGCGTGGCCAGGTGCTGAAGGGTGACGTCATTGCCGCTGTTGCCAAGGGCATCACGGCAACCCCTGCCGCCGCCGCGGAACCGGTCAAGGTTGTCGCTCGTGTAGCCTCTACGGAAGCCGATGCGCCGCGCGAAGAGCGCGTGAAGATGACGCGCCTGCGCCAGACGATCGCCAAGCGCCTCAAGGATGCGCAGAACACCGCCGCCATGCTCACCACCTACAACGAGGTGGACATGTCGGCCGTGATGGACCTGCGCAACCGCTACAAGGACCTGTTCGAGAAGAAGCACGGCGTAAAACTCGGCTTCATGGGCTTCTTCACCAAGGCCGTGACGCACGCGCTGAAGGAACTCCCGGCGGTCAACGCCGAGATCGACGGCACCGACATCATCTACAAGAACTACTGCCACATCGGCGTCGCCGTCGGCACGGACAAGGGTCTTGTCGTTCCGGTCGTGCGCGATGCCGACCAGATGTCGATTGCCGAGATTGAAAAGGACATCGGCCGCCTCGGCAAGCTCGCCCGTGACGGCGCGCTCTCCATGGCCGACATGCAGGGCGGCACGTTCACCATCTCGAACGGCGGCGTCTACGGTTCGCTGATGTCCTCGCCGATCCTCAACGCTCCGCAGTCCGGCATTCTCGGCATGCACAAGATCCAGGAGCGCCCGGTCGTCGTCGGCGGCCAGATCGTCATCCGCCCGATGATGTATCTCGCCCTCTCCTATGACCACCGCATGGTCGACGGCAAGGAAGCGGTTACCTTCCTGGTCCGCGTCAAGGACAGCCTGGAAGATCCGGAACGTCTCGTTCTCGATCTGTAAGGGAGGTCCCTATGGAGGCGGCAGCGTCTGCATCTTCGCCGATGCTCGTGCTTCTCGCACTGAGCGTGGCGCTGCTCGTCTTCCATATCGGGCTCCAGGGCATGCTGGCCACGAAGGAGCTCGGCTCCACCTGGAACGCCGGCCCGCGCGACGACGCGCGGGAGCCGGCGGGCAAACTTGCCGGACGCGCCGCCCGCGCGTCAGCGAACTATCGGGAAACCTACCCTGCCTTCGTCGCCCTTGCGCTGGCACTCGCCATCGCGGGGGACGCGTCGGGCTGGGGCCTCATCGGGGCGTGGCTGTGGTTTGTTGCCCGGCTCGCCTATATCCCGCTCTATCTTGCAGGCATTCCCTATATCCGTTCGATCGTCTGGCTCGTCGCGCTGGCGGGGCTTGCGATCATGGCGGGTGTGATCGTTCTCTAGGAAACGTGGCGTGACATTCACTGCTGGAGTCAACATGAGCAGCTATTTTCTGGAACTCGCCTCACTGATGGCGATCTTCTCCTTTGCCATCGTCTCGCCCGGTGCCGACCTTGCCATGGTCATGCGCCAGTCGATCGTGCATGGGCGCCGTTCGGCGATCATCACGTCCTTCGGCGTCGGCACCTCGCTGATGTTCCACGTCACCTATACGATCCTCGGCCTCGGCCTCATCATTTCCCAGTCGATCTACCTCTTCAACATCGTCAAATGGTGCGGTGTCGCCTACCTGATCTATATCGGTATCAAGGCCTTGCGTGCCGGCAAGACGGACATGTCCGTCGAGGCGGTGAAGGGCAACGAGGACGGCAAGGGCGAGCAGTCGGCGCTGCGCGCCTTCGGCCTCGGCTTCCTCGCCAATGCGCTGAACCCCAAGCCGGTCTTCTTCTTCCTGTCGATCTTTTCGACCGTCGTCAGCGCCCACACGCCGATCGCCATCAAGTTCGGCTATGGCCTCGTCATGGCGTCTTGCCTGATCGCCTGGTTTGTCGGCGTCTCGCTGTTCATGACGACGCCGCGCATGCGGGCGGCGTTTTCCCGTGCCAGCCAGTGGATCGACCGGGCCAGCGGTCTCGTCTTCATCGCGCTCGGCATCAAGCTCGCCACGGAAAAGGCCCACTGAGCCATGCGCACCGCCCTCGTTTTCCTCGGTCTCGTTGCCGCGACCGCCGCCTCCGCGGCGGAGTGCCGGCAGGACCGCGCGATCTATGCGGATCGCGACGGGGGCTATGAGTTGACCTTCGAGCCGGTCGGGTCGAGTGCCGCGGCAACCAGCCATCACTTCAAGCTGAAGGTTCTTTCGAGCAAGACCGTTCTCGACGGCATCGTCATGCCCGGTGACGACCCGGTCCGTTCCAACGGCATGGTCATGCACAATTGCCCGGAAGGCGACGTGACCGGCGAGGAGATCGCCGCCTGCACCGTCTGGGAGGGCGTGGTCTACGTGCTCGACGGCGCCGGTGATGCAGCCGTCCTGCCGGAGGAAGGCGCCAAGGCAGCCGAAACGCTGCTGCTGGCCGGCTTCGGGCCGTCGCTGCGCTATTCGACGCTGTGGGACGAGGGCAAGGCCAAGGTCGCGCCGTGGGACGTGTTCAAGCGGAAGGGATGCGCCGCATGACGGAAGCGCCCGTTCTTCTCGTCACCGGCGGCAGCCGTGGCATCGGCGCGAGTGTCTGCCGCATGGCAGGCGCTGCCGGCTGGCAGGTCGCGGTGAACTACGTCTCCAACCTCGACGCGGCCGAGGCTGTCGTCGCGCAGATCCATGCGCTGGGCGGCTCGGCGATTGCCGTTCAGGGCGATGTCGGCAGTGAGCTCGGCCTCGCCTCGATCTTTTCGGCGATCGACGGCACGTTCGGCCGGCTCGACGGGCTGGTCAACAATGCCGGCATCGTCGCCTCGCCGCAGCGTCTCGACGAGATGTCCGCCGAGCGGCTGGAGCGCATGTTTTCGGTCAATGTCATGGGCTCGATCCGCTGCGCGCAGGAAGCCGTGCGTCGCATGTCGACGCGCCACGGCGGCAAGGGCGGCTCGATCGTCAACATCTCCTCGGTCGCGGCCCAGCTCGGCTCGGCCGGGCAATATATCGATTATGCCGCGAGCAAGGGCGCGATCGAGAGCTTTACCATCGGGCTTGCCCGTGAGGTCGCCACGGAAGGCATTCGCGTCAATCTCGTGCGCCCCGGCATCATCGACACCGACATCCACGCTTCCGGCGGCCTGCCGGAGCGGGCGCGCGACATGGCGGCGCTCATTCCGATGCAGCGGCCGGGCACGGCCGATGAAGTCGCCCATTCGATTCTCTATCTTCTCTCCGATGCGGCATCCTATGTGACGGGTGCCGCCCTCAACGTCAGCGGCGGCCGCTAGGCCCCCGCGCAGGAAGGACTGTCATGGCATATGATCTCATCGTTATCGGTTCCGGCCCCGGCGGCTATGTCTGCGCCATCAAGTCGGCCCAGCTCGGCCTGAAGGTCGCGGTCGTCGAAAAGCGCGCGACCTACGGCGGCACCTGCCTCAATGTCGGCTGCATTCCGTCGAAGGCGCTGCTGCACGCCTCCGAAACCTACAGCCACGCCGCCCATGGCATGGAAGCGCTCGGCATTGATGGCGTGAAGCCGACCCTCAACCTGCCGAAGATGATGGCGCACAAGGATGCGACCGTGAAGTCGAACGTCGACGGCGTCGCCTTCCTGTTCAAGAAGAACAAGATCGACGGCATCCAGGGAACCGGCAAGGTGCTGGGCGCGGGCAAGGTCTCCGTCACCAACGACAAGGGCGAAGAGCAGGTTCTGGAGACGAAGAACATCGTCATCGCGACGGGCTCTGATGTCGCCGGCATTCCGGGCGTCCCGGTCGATATCGACGAGACGATCATCGTCTCCTCCACCGGCGGTATCGCGCTGGAGAAGGTGCCGGGTCATCTCATCGTCGTCGGCGGTGGCGTGATCGGCCTCGAACTCGGCTCGGTCTGGGCGCGCCTCGGTGCCAAGGTGACGGTGGTCGAATATCTCGACACGATCCTCGGCGGCATGGACGGCGACGTCTCCAAGCAGTTCCAGCGCATGCTCGCCAAGCAGGGCATGGAGTTCAAGCTCGGCGCCAAGGTGACGGGTGTGGAGAAGGCGGGTTCGGGCGCCAAGGTGACGTTCGAGCCGGTCAAGGGCGGCGATGCCGTGACGATCGAAGCAGACGTCGTGCTGATCGCCACCGGCCGCAAGCCCTACACCGAAGGCCTCGGCCTCAAGGAAGCCGGTGTCGTGCTCGACAACCGCGGCCGCGTCGAGATCGACAACCACTTCCAGACCAACGTTGCCGGCATCTATGCGCTGGGTGACGTGGTGCGCGGCCCGATGCTCGCCCACAAGGCGGAAGACGAGGGTGTTGCCGTTGCCGAAATCCTCGCCGGCCAGGCGGGCCACGTGAACTATGACGTCATCCCGGGCGTCGTCTACACCCAGCCGGAAGTCGCCTCCGTCGGCAAGACGGAAGAGGAACTGAAGGCCGCGGGCATCGCCTACAAGGCCGGCAAGTTCCCGTTCACGGCAAACGGCCGCGCCCGCGCCATGCTGGCGACCGACGGCTTCGTTAAGGTTCTGGCTGACAAGGACACCGATCGCGTGCTCGGCGTGCACATTGTCGGCTTCGGCGCCGGCGAGATGATCCACGAGGCGGCTGTGCTGATGGAGTTCGGCGGCTCGTCGGAAGACCTCGGCCGCACCTGCCACGCGCACCCGACCATGTCGGAAGCCGTCAAGGAAGCAGCGCTCGCAACCTTCTTCAAGCCGATCCATATGTGATCGCCTCAGGCGGCTGCGACAACCGGCCGCCTGTCCTCGCCTGCCGAACGGGGGCACCATGAAAGCCACAAAGGATGGCCTTCATGTCCCCCGTATCGAGACCCGTCTCGCTCCCGCATCCACTTCTTCCATCTGCTGACTGGGCGGATCGTTTTACGCTTGGCTTGCCCGTCGACAACCTCACGGCGCGGGAGGCGGCCCGGCTGGCGCTGGAGCACCCGCCGGGTTGGGTACGCAGGCTCATGGTGCTGCGCAACGCCTTGGTCGCGCCCTTCGGGCTGAAGGGGGCGGCGGAGCAGGTGAAGACATCGGAGACGGAGATCGGTGGCTTTCCGGTGGTGAGCGCGAGCGACGACCGCGTCGTGCTCGGCTTCGACGACCGGCATCTGGACTTCCGCATCGTCATCGATATCCGGCAGGACCGACCGAGCGGCCAGACCTTGAGCGTGATGACGCTCGTGCACCGCAACAACCTGCTTGGCAGGCTTTATCTTGCAGCCGTCATGCCGTTCCACAAGCTGATCGTTCGCACGATGCTGTCCGGCATCGGCCGCCGGGTCGTCCAGAGGTGAGGCTTAGTTCACCGCCGTGACGGTAAAACCCTGCTTACGCAGCAGTTCCACGACGCCTTCCGCGCCCGGAAGATGCAGGCTGCCGACGGCGATGAAGACATTGCCGTTGGCCAGGATGGGGGCTGCGCGCTCCGCCATGGTGTGGTTGCGGTCGATGATGATGCGCTGCTCGAAATCGGCATAGGCGGCCTTGTCGTCGTCCGTCTGGGGGGCGGCGGCGCGCATCATCGGCATGATCATGCCGGTATCGCCGGCGAGATAGAGTTGGCTCATCGTTTCGATGACGTCCTTCAGCGTGTCGCCGAGCGCCAGCGTCTGGACGAGGCCTTCCACCTGCGGCTCGATCGGCAGCGAATCGAGCGCCGAAATCTGCTCGATCAGGGTTTCGAGACCCTTCAGCGTCTTGCCATCGGCAAGCGCATCCCTGGCGAGGCGCTGATCGAGGAAGGCAATGCCGGATGTCTTGCGGGCGACTTCGCAGGCGGGAAGTGCCACGAAGCTCATGATCATCCACGGCTTCATGCGGCCGACGGCGGCGAGCGACAGGCCGCGGGTCTTGAGGCCCTCCGCCAGCTTGTCCTCACCGTCCTTGTCGAGGAAGTCGGTGATGGATTTGCCATCCGTGAACATGGTGAGGTCGGGGCGGGTCATGATCGCCGCCGCCGCCTTCTTCTCGTCGGCGATTTCGTCCGATTCGACGACGATGGTCGTGGCATCGGCATAGGCGGTGCGTGCGGCCTCCGGCATGGCGAGCACGCGCGGGTCCGTCACATGCATGGTGCCGAGCAGCCAGGAGGGGGGCCTGCCATCCTTCTCGATCTTCCAGAAGATGCCCTTGCCGTTCGGCACGGCGTCGGCCTCGGCGCGCAGCTTGGCAAAGCCCGCCGGGTCGTCCTTTTCGTATTTCACCAGCAGGTTATCGCCGCCGCAGACCGGTGGTTCCTGTGCGTTGGCGGGAGAGAGCGTCGCCAGAACGACGAGGAAGGAGAGGGCGACCAGCACATGAAGCGCTGCCATCATCCAGAGGCCGGCATCCGCCAGGCGGTCGGCGATGGCAGTGCGGCTTTTCTGAAGTGTGGCGATCATGGTCGATTCCCTGTCATTTTTGGCGACCCTAGCGGCCTCGCCCTCATAATCTCTTAACGAACGTCAGGCGCGGGGGTGGGCGCGGTCGTAGATTTCGAGAAGCCGGGCCGAATCGACGCCGGTATAGACCTGCGTCGTCGAGAGGCTGGCATGGCCTAGCAATTCCTGGATGGTGCGCAGGTCCCCGCCGCCGGCAAGAAGGTGCGTGGCGAAGGAATGGCGCAGTGCATGGGGCGTGGCGCTGTCGGGAAGGCCGAGCGCACCGCGCATCTTCTGCATCTCGCGCTGGATGATGGCCGGCTGCAACGGCCCGCCGCGCGCACCACGGAAGAGTGGCCTGTCGTCGGACAGCGGGATGGGGCAGAGTTTGACGTAATCCTGAACGCCGGTCAGCGCCGGTGCGATCAGCGGCACGATGCGCATCTTGTCACCCTTGCCGGTGATGCGCAGCGACGTGGGCGTGCCGGCAAAATCAGCCGGAGTGAGCGAAAGTGCTTCGGAGATGCGCAGGCCGCAGCCGTAGAGCAGTGTCAGCACCGCGGCGTTGCGCATGCGGATCCACGGTTCGTCGGCCAGTTGCTCGTGCGCATCGACGACGGCGATGGCCTGGCGATCGGACAGTGGTTTCGGCAGCGACTTCGGCTGTTTCGGCGAACGCACGGCGGAGGCGCCGGCGGCATTGGCGAGGCCCTTGCGCTCCAGGTGCCGCAGGAACGAGCGCAGGCCGGCGAGGCCGCGGCCGAGCGTGCGGGCACCGGCTCCATCGCGGCGACGGGAGGCGAGGAAACCGCGCAGGTCCGCCGGCCGAAGGTTGTCGATATCCTTGAGGCGGGCCGGGGCGGCGAGATGCCCGGTGAGGAAGGCGAGGAACTGGCGGGTGTCGCGCTCATAGGCGTCGAGCGTGTTGCCGGAGAGCCGGCGCTCGTCGGCAAGTGCGGCCAGCCAGCCCTGCCGCTCGGCCATCAGCGTCGGGTCGGCGATGATGAGAAGTTCGTTCATGTCCTGCCCCTGGCGCAATTCCGGCAAAATGCTTGAGCGGTCTTGCGTCGGAATGTGCGCAAACCAAAAATGGGATCGTCGGAGGCGATCCGCCGTTTGCGGCAGGATGGGTGATTTGCGTTAGGGATTTGCTAATGGTCGGTGCGAGGGCTGGGCAAGTCGGCCTGCCTTCCTCTAGACATGGTGGCTTGTATAGAGAGCGCCATCGTTTCGAATTTGGATCCGTTTCATGCTGCTGCGTTCCATGTCCGCCGAAAATTACCGCTCGCTGCGCACAATCCGCATGGATCTCGGGCGAGTGAACCTGTTCGTCGGCGAGAACGGGGCAGGGAAATCCAACCTCTACCGGTCGCTGCAACTGGTGCAGGCCGCGGTGCGCGGCACGTTCGCCCAGGAGATCGCGGCGGAGGGCGGCATGGGCTCGGCGCTCTGGACGGGCAAGCGGCGGCCGAACGAGCCGGTGCGCATTCGCCTGGAAGCTGAACTGCTCGACGAGGATCGTGCGATCACCTTCCGCTACCGGATCGAAGCGGGGTTGCGACCACCGGCAGCCGCCGGCTTCGCCTTCGAGCCGCAGGTCAAGGTCGAGGAATTGTCGATCGAGACCGGCCGCCGGCCGGTGACGATGATGAAACGGGCGGGACCCGGCATCATGGTGCGCAACGAGGCCGGCCGCATGGCCGAACATCCGGAGCAGGCGCTGGCCTCGGAGACCGCCGTGGCATTGCTTGGCGACGCCGGTCATTATCCGGAGGTCGGGACGTTTCGGCGCGCCGTCTCGCAATGGCGCTTCTTCCACGGCTTTCGCTCCGATCGGGATTCGGCGCTGCGCCAACCGTGCCTTGCCGTCACCGCGCCGCTGCTTGACGAGGACGGGGCGAACATGGCGGCGGTCTTCGCGACGTTGAAATGGACGCGGGGCGACACGGTCGATCTCGACCGGGCGGTGGCGGCTGCCTTTGGCGGCGCGCAGCTTTCCGTGCCGGAGCCGGAGGAGTTCGCGTCCTATGGGCTGGTCTTCCCGCAGTTTCCGCAGCGCGTCTTCCAGCCACGCGAACTTTCCGACGGGCAGATCCGCTTCCTGGCGCTGGCGGCGGCACTGCTCTCCTACCGTACACCGCCGCTGATCGCGCTCAACGAGCCGGAGGCAAGCCTGCATCCGGACATGCTGCCGGCGCTGGCCGAAATGATCGCGCGTGCCGCGCAGTCGAGCCAGCTGTGGATTGTCACCCATTCCGAGCGGCTGGCGCGGGAGGTGGAGACGCGCTGCGGCGTGCGCGCCAAACGTGTCGTGCGCAATGACGGCGCGACCTGGATCGACGGCATGCGGCTGACCGGCGAAATGGCGGAGGATGACGAATGAGCGGGAGGATCGCGATCTTTGCGGTTTTCTTCCCGGCGTGGCGGGGGCATCTTCGCGCCTGATGGATAACGATTCGATCGACCTTTTCGGGGAAAAACTGTTTCCGCGCACGGTGCCTGTGATGGTGCCGGTGCCCACACCCGTGCCCTATTCCTACACGGTGCCGGAGGGCATGGCGGTCGAGCCGGGCTCGATCGTGCAGGTGCCGCTCGGGCCGCGGCTGGTGCCGGGTGTGGTCTGGGATGGCGATAACGACGGCAAGTTCGATCCGAAGAAGCTGCGGCCCATCGAGAAGGTGTTCGATTGCCCGCCACTCTCGAAGGAGATGCGGGATTTTCTCGACTGGGTGTCCGCCTACACGGTGACGCCGCCCGGCCTCGTTGCCCGCATGGCGCTGCGTGCGCCGGCCGCATTCGATCCTGAACCGATGATCGAGGGGCTGCGCTTTACCGGACACCGGCCGGAGCGGCTGACCAGCGCGCGTGAGCGCGTGCTGGAAATGGTCCAGGACGGCATTCCCTGGACCCGGTCTGGGCTCGCGCATGCCGCCGGGACCTCGACGAGCGTTATCGATGGGCTTGTGAAGCAGGGCAGCTTCGAGACCGTGTTCTTGCCACCGCCGCCCGTCGTGGCTGCACCGGACCCGGACTATGTCGAGCCGCGGCTCGAAGGGCCGCAGACGGACAGCGCTGCGGAGCTGGTAGAAAGCGTGCAGGCCGGCGGGTTCAACGTCTCGCTGATCGACGGCATTACCGGGTCGGGCAAGACAGAAGTCTATTTCGAGGCGATCGCCGAGACCTTGCGACAGGGCAGGCAGGTGCTGATCCTGCTGCCGGAAATCGCGTTGACCGCGAGTTTTCTGGAGCGGTTCCAGGATCGTTTCGGTGCCAAGCCCGCCGAATGGCATTCCGACCTCGCCCCGCGCATCCGTGAAAAGGTCTGGCGGCAGGTGACGACGGGAGATGTTCGGGTCGTTGCGGGCGCGCGGTCGGCGCTGTTCCTGCCCTTCGAAAATCTCGGCCTCGTCATTGTCGATGAGGAGCACGATCCGGCCTACAAGCAGGAAGACCGCGTCTTCTACAATGCGCGCGACATGGCGGTGGTCAGGGCGCGCATCGGCGATTTTCCGGCGGTGCTTGTCTCGGCGACGCCGTCCGTCGAAAGCCGTGTCAACAGCGATGTCGGGCGGTATAAAAAACTGCATTTGCCGACGCGTTATGGCGATGCTGCCCTTCCTGATCTGCATCTCGTCGACATGCGGCGTCATCCGCCGGCGCGCGGTGGCTTTCTCTCACCGGTCATGCTGCGCGGCATTGCCCGCACCATCGAGAAGCAGCAGCAGGCGTTGCTTTTCCTCAATCGGCGCGGTTATGCGCCGCTGACGCTCTGCCGGGTCTGCGGCCATCGCTTCCAGTGCCCGCAATGCTCGAGCTGGCTGGTGGAGCACCGGTTCCGCGGGCAGATCCAGTGCCATCATTGCGGCTATGCCGAGCGCACACCGGAAGCCTGCCCGGAATGCGGAACGTTCGATCATCTCGCCGCCTGTGGGCCGGGCGTCGAACGTATCGCCGAAGAGGTGGAGAAGCATTTCCCCGAAGCGCGCACCATCGTGCTTTCTTCCGACCTGATGGGCGTCAAGCGGTTGCGGCTGGAGCTGGAAGCCATTGCGCGCGGCGAGGCGGATATCGTCATCGGCACGCAGCTTGTCGCCAAGGGGCACAATTTTCCGCTGATGTCGCTGGTCGGCGTGGTGGATGCCGATCTCGGACTTGCCAATGGCGACCCGCGGGCGGCGGAGCGCACCTTCCAGCTGCTCTCCCAAGTGACGGGACGCGCTGGACGCACCGGCCTCAAGAGCCACGGCCTCATCCAGACCTACCAGCCGCTGCATCCCGTCATGCAGGCGATTGTTTCCGGCGATGCGCAGGCCTTTTATGACCGCGAGATCGGCGAGCGGGAGAAGGCTCTGCTGCCGCCGTTCGGCCGGCTTGCCTCGGTCATCGTTTCGGCCGACACCCGTGGCGAGGCGGAGGCCCATGCGCGGGGCCTGCGTCAGGCGGCATCGCATGTCGATGGCATCTCGATCCTCGGCCCGGCGGAAGCGCCGCTGGCGCTCGTGCGCGGCCGTCATCGGTTTCGCCTGCTGGTGCATGGCCGCCGAAACAGCGACATGCAGACATTCCTGCGTACCATGATCGCCAACGGGCCGAAGGAGCGGGCATCGCTGCAGGTGCAGCTCGACATCGATCCGCAGAGTTTCCTCTGACCGGCAGGGTTAACAAAGAGTTGTGCGAATTCGGCGGGCCGGCTTCTTCGATTCGTGTGCCTGTGCGATAGAGGTTCGACAAGCACCGACGGAGACACGCCGAAATGGAATTCTACATCCCCACCGAGACGGGCGAGTTCCTGGCCTTCTCAGCGGCCATCGCGACCGTGCTCTTCGGATTGTTAGGCCTCTTCGCGCCGGGGACGGCGCTGAAACTTGCCGGCCTCCAGCCCCGCGAGACAAGCCGCGAGGGGTTCGCCTTCGTCCGCTCGGCGGGCGGTTTCTATGCGGGTCTGGCAATCGTCGCGCTGCTGATGGCGCAAAGCTGGATCTACATGGCGATCGGCGGCGGCTTTGCGCTCGCGGCGTTCGGCCGCATCCTGTCGATGATGTCGGACGGTTCGTTCTCGGCGAAGAATCTTCTCGTTCTGGTCGTGCAGGGGGTGCTGGCCGCCCTTCCGCTGGGCTATGCCTTCGGCTTCCTCTGAGCGAAAAACGGCGTTTTCCGCTCCGCCAGCGCCTGAACATAGTCCGCGCGGTGAACTTTTGCTCCGACTGTGGCCGACTTATGGCGCATTCCTGCGCCGCGTGTGTTGCGAGTCCCGGTTTCCTATGCTAGACGAACCGCGAAATTCAGAAAAAGCGGGCGTCCAAGTCTGCGGGAACTGAAGATTACAGCAACGATTTCAGACGGTTAGGACTGTAGCCTCGCTACCGCCCCTCGATCTGGATGATAAGAAGAGAAGCTTGTGCCCGTGGCAGACACATCCCAGCTCGTTTCCGGTGTTGCAGAAAGATACGCGTCTTCGCTTTTTGACCTCGCACAGGAAGCCGGTTCGGCTGACAGTGTCGGTGCCGATCTTGCCCGTTTCCAGGCGATGATCGACGAGAGCGATGACCTCAAGCGGCTGATCGTCAGCCCTGTCTTCTCCGCCGAAGAACAGACCAAGGCCATCGCCGCCGTTGCCGCCAAGGCTGGCATCACGGGTCTCGTGGCAAACTTCCTCAAGGTGGTTGCGTCCAATCGCCGCCTCTTTGCTATCCCGGGCATGATCAAGGCATACCGCGTCATCGCGGCCCGCGCCCGCGGCGAAATCACGGCCGATGTTACCTCGGCCCATGCGCTGACCGCAGCGCAGGAAACAGAATTGAAGGCGGCGCTGAAAGGCGTCACCGGCAAAGACGTGACGATTGCCGTCACTGTCGACCCGTCCATTCTCGGTGGCCTGATCGTCAAGGTGGGATCCCGCCAGATCGACACGTCCCTTCGCACCAAACTCTCTACTCTTAAGCTTGCACTGAAAGAGGTCGGCTGATGGATATCCGCGCCGCGGAAATTTCCGCAATTCTCAAAGATCAGATCAAAAACTTCGGCAAAGAGGCGGAAGTCTCGGAAGTCGGCCAGGTGCTCTCCGTCGGTGACGGCATCGCTCGCGTTTACGGCCTCGACAACGTCCAGGCCGGCGAAATGGTGGAGTTCCCCGGTGGCATCCGTGGCATGGCGCTGAACCTCGAAAGCGACAACGTCGGTGTCGTTATTTTCGGTTCGGACCGTGACATCAAGGAAGGCGACACCGTCAAGCGGACGGGCGCCATCGTGGACGTGCCGGTTGGTCCGGAGCTGCTCGGCCGCGTCGTTGACGCGCTCGGCAACCCGATCGACGGCAAGGGCCCGATCAATGCCAAGCAGCGCTCGCGCGTTGACGTCAAGGCTCCGGGCATCATCCCGCGCAAGTCGGTGCATGAGCCGATGTCGACCGGCCTCAAGGCCATCGACGCCCTCATCCCGGTCGGCCGCGGCCAGCGCGAGCTGGTCATCGGCGACCGCCAGACCGGCAAGACCGCGATCATCCTCGACGCGATCCTGAACCAGAAGGCGATCCACGACAACGGCCCGGACGGCGAAAAGCTGTACTGCGTCTACGTCGCTATCGGCCAGAAGCGTTCGACCGTCGCCCAGTTCGTGAAGGTTCTCGAAGAGCGTGGCGCTCTGCAGTACTCGATCATCGTTGCTGCAACCGCCTCCGATCCGGCGCCGATGCAGTATCTCGCACCGTTCGCCGGTTGCGCGATGGGCGAATACTTCCGTGACAACGGCAAGCACGCCCTCATCGGTTACGACGACCTTTCCAAGCAGGCCGTTTCCTACCGCCAGATGTCGCTGCTGCTGCGCCGCCCGCCGGGCCGCGAAGCCTATCCGGGCGACGTTTTCTACCTGCACTCGCGTCTCCTCGAGCGCGCTGCAAAGCTCAACGACGACATGGGCGCTGGCTCGCTGACGGCTCTGCCGGTCATCGAAACCCAGGGTAACGACGTTTCGGCGTTCATCCCGACCAACGTGATCTCGATCACCGACGGCCAGATCTTCCTTGAAACGGACCTGTTCTACCAGGGTATCCGCCCGGCCGTTAACGTCGGTCTGTCGGTTTCCCGCGTGGGTTCGTCCGCTCAGATCAAGGCGATGAAGCAGGTTGCCGGCTCGATCAAGGGCGAACTCGCCCAGTATCGTGAAATGGCAGCCTTCGCCCAGTTCGGCTCGGACCTCGACGCCGCAACGCAGCGCCTGCTGAACCGCGGTGCGCGCCTGACCGAACTCCTGAAGCAGCCGCAGTTCTCGCCGCTGAAGACGGAAGAGCAGGTCGTGGTGATCTTCGCTGGCGTCAACGGCTACCTCGACAAGATCGCAGTCAACCAGGTCGGCAAGTTCGAGCAGGGTGTGCTCGGTTACTTCCGCTCCGAGGGCAAGGCGATCCTCGATGCGATCCGCACCGACAAGGCGATCAGCGACGACACCAAGGGCAAGCTCAAGGCCGCCCTCGATGCCTTCGCAAAGACCTTCGGCTGAGGCTGACGGTTCCGCCCTGCGCGCTGGTCTAGCGCGCAGGTTTCCCGAACTTAGGATTTGACGCATGATCCTTTCGGATCGTGTCACAGGACGGAAAACGGATGCCTTCACTTAAGGATCTGAAAAACCGGATCGCCTCCGTCAAGGCGACGCAGAAGATTACCAAGGCGATGAAAATGGTCGCCGCGGCAAAGCTTCGGCGTGCCCAGGAAGCGGCCGAGGCCGCCCGGCCCTATTCGCAGCGCATGAGCGTCGTGCTCGCCAACATTGCCCAGGCCGTCGGCCAGGACGATTCGGCGCCACGCCTGATGACCGGCACGGGCAAGGACCAGGTTCATCTGCTCGTGGTCTGCACGGCTGAACGCGGCCTGTGCGGCGGCTTCAACTCGCAGATTGCGCGCCTGGCGCGTGACCATACCCGCAGGCTTCTGGCGAGCGGCAAGACGGTCAAGATCGTCTGCGTCGGCAAGAAGGGTTTTGATATCCTGCGCCGTGAATTCGCTTCGCTGATCGTCGATCGTGTCGACCTGCGTGAAGTCAAGCGCATCGGCTTCGAGAACGCTGACCAGATTGGCCGCAAGGTCATCGGCCTGTTCGAAAAGGGCGAGTTCGACGTCTGCACGCTGTTTTATTCCGAGTTCAAGTCGGTCATCTCGCAGATCCCGACCGCGCTCCAGCTAATTCCGGCCTCCGCTCCGGCGGTCGTTGCCGAGACGACTGGTGCGGCGGCGATCTACGACTACGAGCCGGATGCAAGCGCGATCCTCGGGGATCTCATCCCGCGCAACATTTCCGTCCAGATCTTCCGGGCCCTGCTCGAGAACGTCGCCGGCGAAATGGGTGCCAAGATGAGCGCCATGGACAACGCGACCCGCAATGCTGGTGACATGATCAACAAGCTGACGCTCAACTACAACCGTCAGCGTCAGGCTCAGATCACCAAGGAACTCATCGAAATCATCTCGGGCGCTGAAGCGCTCTAAGGACCAGGACAAAGAGGGTAAGAGATATGGCTAAGGCAGCTACCCCGAAGGACACCGCAGCGGCGAAGAAGCCGGCTGCGACCAAGACGGCAGCGGCGGCTCCGGTCGCAGCAGCAGCAACCAAGGCTCCTGCCGCGAAGGCAACGGCAGCCAAGGCACCGGCTGCGAAGACCGCTGTCGCCAAGGCCGCTGCGAAGGCTGCCGCTCCGGCCGCTTTCGTTGCGACCGGTCGCGTGACGCAGGTCATCGGCGCCGTCGTCGACGTCGCCTTTACCGGCGATCTGCCGAAGATCCTCAACGCACTGGAAACCGACAACAACGGCAACCGCCTTGTTCTCGAAGTTGCCCAGCATCTCGGTGAAAACACCGTGCGCACCATCGCCATGGACTCGACCGAAGGTCTCGTCCGCGGTCAGCCGGTCGCCGACACGGGCGAGCCGATCACCGTTCCGGTCGGTCCGGAAACGCTCGGCCGCATCATGAACGTCATCGGCGAGCCGGTCGACGAAGCTGGCCCGCTGGTCACTTCTGGCAAGCGTTCGATCCACCAGGAAGCACCGTCCTACGTCGAGCAGTCGACGGAAGCGCAGATCCTCGTCACCGGCATCAAGGTCGTCGACCTGCTCGCACCTTACGCAAAGGGCGGCAAGATCGGCCTGTTCGGCGGCGCAGGCGTCGGCAAGACCGTTCTCATCATGGAACTGATCAACAACGTCGCCAAGGCGCACGGTGGTTACTCGGTGTTCGCAGGCGTGGGTGAACGTACCCGCGAAGGCAACGACCTTTACCACGAAATGATCGAATCCGGCGTGAACAAGCACGGCGGCGGCGAAGGCTCCAAGGCTGCCCTCGTTTATGGCCAGATGAACGAACCGCCGGGCGCACGCGCTCGCGTCGCTCTGACGGGTCTGACGATTGCTGAAGACTTCCGCGACAAGGGCCAGGACGTTCTGTTCTTCGTCGACAACATCTTCCGCTTCACGCAGGCTGGTTCCGAAGTGTCGGCTCTGCTCGGCCGTATCCCGTCGGCCGTGGGCTATCAGCCGACGCTCGCAACGGACATGGGCCAGATGCAGGAACGCATCACGACCACGACCAAGGGCTCGATCACCTCGGTTCAGGCCATCTACGTTCCCGCCGACGACTTGACCGACCCGGCGCCGGCAACCTCGTTCGCCCACCTGGACGCAACTACGGTTCTGTCGCGCTCGATCGCCGAAAAGGGCATCTACCCGGCCGTGGACCCGCTCGACTCGACCTCGCGCATGCTCGACCCGATGGTTGTCGGCGAAGAGCACTACGAAGTCGCTCGTAAGGTCCAGACGACCCTGCAGCGTTACAAATCGCTCCAGGACATCATCGCGATCCTGGGCATGGACGAACTGTCGGAAGACGACAAGATCGCCGTTGCCCGCGCCCGCAAGATCGAACGCTTCCTGTCCCAGCCGTTCTTCGTCGCCGAAGTCTTCACCGGTGCGCCGGGCAAGCTCGTCGCTCTCGAAGACACGATCAAGGGCTTCAAGGGCCTCGTCAACGGCGAGTACGATCACCTGCCGGAAGCCGCGTTCTACATGGTCGGTTCCATGGAAGAAGCGGTCGAAAAGGCCAAGAAGCTGGCTGCCGAAGCCGCTTGATGAACGATGGGCGCCTGCAAATCAGGCGCCCTCTCCTGACCTATGAAATCAAAAGAAGTGAATGGTCATGGCTGACAGTTTCAACTTTGAACTCGTTTCTCCCGAGCGCCTGCTGGTTTCCGGCAGCGTCAGCTCCGTCGTCATTCCGGCGACCGAGGGCGAGATGACCGTCATGGCCAACCATGCGCCGACCATGACGACGATCAAGCCCGGTGTCGTCACCGTGACGTTCGCGGATGGCAAGAAGGACCGCTATGTGGTCTTCGGCGGTTTCGCCGACATCATCCCGACCGGCTGCACGCTGCTGGCCGAATCGGCCGTGCATGTCGATGACATCAAGAGCGAAGACATCACCCGCCGCATCGAGGCCGCCCGCAAGGAACTCGAACATGCTGCCTCCGACGAGCACAAGTTCGGCGTCGAGACCTACCTTGCCGAGCTGACGACGTTGAACGGCATCGTTATGCCGGTCTGATCCCCGAACGGGTGATCGCCTGCAACAGAAGCCCGCCTCCGGCGGGCTTTTTGTTGTCTGTCAAATGCGCATGCCTTGCGGAAGGTCCTCTTTACCTTAACGTCAAGAAGGCACTTTTGCGGGCAAAGTGTCGGCCATGCAATTTGCTGTTTCTTTACGGGGCAGGTGGAGAGTGGCGTCACATATGCCATGCTCTCCATGACGGTGGGCCAAGCATCAGGACGAGGAATGATGACCAGCAAGATCGTACCCGTGATCATGGCCGGCGGTAAGGGCACCCGCCTGTGGCCGCTCTCCCGCGCGTCTGCGCCAAAACAGTTCCTCGAGTTCCTGGGGGAGGCAACACTTTTCCAGAAGACGCTGGCGCGCGTCGCGGATGCGGGCCTTTATGCGCCGCCGATCGTCGTCACCAACAATGACTTCCGCTTCCTCGTCGCCGAGCAGGCCCGCGCCGCCGGCATCGCGCTGACGTCGATCCTGCTTGAGCCCGTCGCACGCAATACGGCGCCGGCGCTTGCCGTTGCAGCGACCGTCATTGCGCGCCAGTTTGGCGAGCAGGCCGTCATGCAGGTGCTGGCATCGGACCACGAGATCGATGCGAATGACGTCTATTTCGCTTGCATCGCCAAGGCGCAGGCCGCGGCCGAGGCCGGCCGTCTCGTCACCTTCGGCATCACGCCGAACGAACCGGCGACCGGCTACGGTTACATCGAGATTGGCGAAGACCTCGGAAACGGGGCGAATGCGGTGCGGCGCTTCGTCGAGAAGCCGGATCGTGACCGCGCGACGGCGATGCTGGCGGCGGGTGGCTATTTGTGGAATTCCGGCATGTTCATGCTGCCGGTCGGCCTGTTCCTGCGCGAGCTTCGGCAATATGCGCCCGAGGTGCTGGATGCGGCGAGCGAGGCCGTAGCCAAGGCCAAACACGATCTCGATTTCGAGCGGCTCGACGAAGAAGCCTTTGCCCGGGCACCGGATATTTCCGTCGACTATGCGATCTTCGAGAAGACACCGATTGCCGCCGTCGTACCCTCGCCGATCACCTGGTCCGATCTCGGCAGCTGGGATTCGGTATGGAAGACCGGCAAGCAGGATGACGCCGGCAACGTCGCGGATGGTAGCACGACAGTGCTCGACACGCGCAATTCGCTGGTCATCTCGCGCGACATCCATGTCGCGGTGCAGGGGCTCGACAATATCGCCGTCATCGCCAGCGAAGATGCCGTCTATGTCGGCCGCCTGGAAGACAGCCAGAATGTCGGCAAGCTGGTCAAACATCTGGCGGCCCTGCCGAAGACGGCGAAGCTGACCGAGACCCACCCGACATCCTACCGTCCCTGGGGCGGCTACACCTCCGTGCTGAACGGTGACCGCTTCCAGGTGAAGCGCCTGTTCGTGACGCCGGGCAAGCGGCTGTCGCTGCAGAAGCACCATCACCGCTCCGAACACTGGATCGTGGTGCGCGGCACGGCCGAGGTGACGATCGGCGACAAGACGATCCCGCTGCGCGAAAACGAATCCGTCTATATTCCGCAGGGCGAATTGCACCGCCTGGCAAATCCCGGAAAGATCCTGCTGGAACTGATCGAGGTCCAGACGGGGTCCTATCTCGGCGAAGACGATATCATCCGCATCGAGGATGAGTTCGGCCGCGGTTAGGCGGATCCGGCGGCAAGGCTAAAGCAGCCTTGCCCCGTCCGGGGTCGCCTTGAGCGCCGTCAGCCGCCCCGTCTTGTAGCAACCCGTATCGATGCAGATTCGCCGAGTGCCGAAAACCGCCTCCGCCCCGGCCGTATGGCCGTGGATCACGTTGATCGGCAGGCGCGGCCCTTCGCTCAGAAACGGCTCGCGAATCCACAGCAGGTCGCGATCCGTCTGGTCTTCGATCGCGATGCCCGGGCGGATGCCGGCATGCACGAAGAGGCAGGTTCCGATCGTCGCCATGACAGGCAGGTTTTCGAGAAGGGTGACGTGTTCGTTCGGGATCGTCGCGCGCAGCATCGGCCCGATATCCGCCAGCTCCTCCGGCCGCCGCAGATGCGCCAGTTCCCCGAGGCCGTAGGACCGCAAGGTTGCATCGCCCCCGACATTCATCCAGGCCGCATTGTTAGCCGGGTCATGAATGAAGCGCAGGAACGTATCGTCGTGATTGCCGCAGAGCGCTATGCGCTCGATGCCGTCGCCGTGATCCTGGCGGGCGATATGGCTGAGCACCGCCTTCGAATCCGGCCCGCGATCGATATAGTCCCCGAGATAGATCAGCAGCGGGTCCTGCACGCCGCTTTGCCGGACGTCCGCCAGGATGCGTGCTTCCAGTGCGAGCAGCGCATCGAGGCAGCCGTGGATGTCGCCGATGGCGTAGATCGTCGACCGGCGCCGGTCGATTTCGATGCGCCGTCTTGGCGGGGCGTCATGGGTGCTGGTTTCTGTATTGCGAAACATGCGGGGGAGAAGGTTTTTCATATGGGCAGACCATAGGCGGAAGCGATTGCGCTGTGAACTGGCAAGGGGCGTGGCAGCACTCAGCGCCGCTCCTGTGGCGGGCAGCGCCCGTTTGTGCGGCATTCCATGTCGATCCATATTCCGGCCTTCGCAGCCATCGCCCGTTGCTGGACCGCAGCCAGGCGTGGCGTCGCAGCCCAGGCCGCTCCCTTGGCAACAAGGCTTTCCGCAAGGTCCGCGTCACCGACACGGCACGAGACGAAGACGGCATGGCCTGCGCGAAAATGTTCACGGCAGGCCAGTGGGCGGTTGGTGATCAGGCGCTTCAGAAAAAGCCGCGCCTGCTGGCCGCAGGCGGCGATGTGCCTGTCATCGCCACGGCAAAGCCGCTTCGGATTGACCGCCACGGCATCCGCCAGCACATAGAGGCGTCCACCCTCCTGAAACGAGCTGCTGTCGAAGACGGTGACGCGCGTCGTCGGCTTCAGGGTCAGCGGCGGGATTTTCCGTTCGACTTTTACCCGCTCATAGCCTTGCGCCTTGCGGTCGATGCGAACGGGCTTGTCGGTCCAGATCGGCTCGTCGGAGACCGCACCAGATTGCAGGCCCGTGGCCTGCGCTGCCGTCCATGACAGGAGAAGTGAGGCTGCCATTGCCCATGCAATCGCCCGCCCGTTCGGTTTCGTCCTCGTCGCCGCTTTCATGCCTGCTCCGGTTTGAATGGGTGGAGTGTGGTTGGGAATGTCTGTGCCATCAAGGGAGGATTACAGCGTATCGGGCAGCGGCATCCAGCGGCTGCGATCGAAATAATCCGGCAGGTAGGAGCCGCGGTTACGCGTACGGTCCGGCGTAATGACGAAGTTATAGCGCGGCGTCTCGCTGAATTCCTTCTTGAGCTGGATCCGGTTGCCGAAGCGGATGATGTCGAATTCCTTGAGGGCGCGGATGTCGGCAAAAATCTCCGGCGCCTCTTCCCAGCGCACTTCTTCGAGAAAGACTTCGAGGGCGGCGATGACGGCGTCCGTCACGAGGTTTTGCGTTGCGGGGTTTTCGATATTGAGCTTGATGCGGAAGGAGGAAACGCGCGTCTCCGCATTGCCCTTGATGGCAAGGAAGGCGGAGGACGGCGGGTTTGCGCCATCCTGCGCGTGCGGGAATTCGCGGTAGGATTGGCAATCCCAGCTTTCCTTGTCGAAAATGCCGACCTTCCAGCCGGGATTGGGAAAACCGCTGCGCTCCAGCGCCTCACAGAGCGCCTGCGGCGCTTTGTGGATCGTGCGCACGAACTGCGTTTGGCTGGGGGTGACGGGCGTGAGCAGGCGTTCCGAAATGAGACCCTTCGGACGCGGCATGCGATTGCCCTTCAGCTCATAGGGCCGAAGCGCACGCTCGCGCGGGGTCGTGTCGATCGGATCGAATCCGAAGCGGGAAAGCAGCAGGTTGAGATTACGGTAGTTGTTGGCGAAAAGCACGGTGGCACTGAGCGCGCCCAACAGCACCACGGCGAAGAGCCCGAAGACAAGCAAGCCGGATATGCCCTGTTTTCTCCGCTCCGTCATGCCGAACCGCGCCGTTGCCTGTGGCGATGGAGCTGATGCCGGTCATTGTGCAACAGGCAGGGCAACGCCCCTGGATCAGCCGATCTCACGCTCCTGATAGGCTACAAGCAGGGTGCCGGCAAGCGCCAGTGGCCAGGCGACGCAAAGCAGCAGGCCTAGCACGCGGTCGAGATCCCACCGGCCGCCTTTTTCCGCACCTTCGCGCAGGCTGCAGTCGATGAACAGCAGCGCGATCAACGTGTAGAAGGCCATGAGCAAGGCGCTGAGTGTCATCGTCCCACGATCTTTCGTTGCAGGAGGGCGGCGTGTCAGCCACCCCATGGCCCTTGACGGACCACACGATCACCGAGGCCTCCCCACGACCTCGCTTCTCTCCTGAATGCCCCAAAGTGTGACACTGTTTACCATCATTGCCAATAGAAACATGATGTCGGTAAGCATGTTTGGATGGTTCTGCTACAGCCCGTTTCGCGAGGCCAGCAGGCTGGCGTGCAGTTTCAGCACTTCCGGCGGCGCGGTGCGAAATTTCGGCAGGCCGAGATGATAACCGTATCCGGTGACGAGGCTTGTCGTGCCCAGTTGCACGAGGGAACCTTCGGCAAGTTTTGCTGCAATAAGGCCAAGACTGCCGAGCGCCACGCCATCGCCGCTGAGCGCTGCGTCGATGGCAAGCGCATAGGTGGAAAAGGTGAGGTGCGGGCGGGGAAACGGCATCCGGCGGTAGGCTTCGGGCGCGACGCGCTCCAGCCACGGGCGGAAGGAGATCCAGTTGGCGTTGAAGCGCTCGTAGTCGATCAGATCGAGGCCTGCGAGATCGGCGGGCTTGACCGTGGCGGCCTCCAGTCGCTTGCGGGCGATGTAGCCCGGTGCGGCCACCGGCGCCAGTTCCTCGGCCAGCAGCGGGGTCAGGTCCCAGCGGGGATGTTCACCCGCAGAGTAGAGGATCACGAGGTCGTTGTTTTCCGAGGCGAGGTCGGCGGGGCTGTCCGATGTGACGAGGCGGAGGGAGACGTCCGGGTTGTCGCGCGCGAAATTGCGCAGGCGCTGACCGAGCCAGAGATGCGAGACCGAGCCGCTGGCGGCAAGCGATATGCTCTGCCCGGCGCCGGTGCGGAAGGGTTCGAGGCTTTCCTCCAGATAGTCGAGCGAGGCGCGTACGCGCTGGAACAGTTTTTCGCCGCGCGGTGTCAGCGTCAGGTTCTTGCCGCTGCGGGCGAAGAGCTGGGTGCCGAGATGGTCTTCCAGCCCTTTGATGCGGCGGCTGACGGCGGCCTGCGTGATGTTCAGCTCGCGGCCGGCACGGGAAAAGTTCATGTGGCGGCAGGCGGCGTCGAAGACGCGAAAGGCTTCAAGGGGGATATGGGCGAGCAAACTGACTTTCATGATTTGAAGTTATCAAAAAGCCCGAAAAATCCAAGGATTTGAAAATCTGAAATCGTGATGCACGGTTCGGCAAATCAATCCGGGGTGTTCTCGTGAAGTTCGCAACGTCTTTCGTGCCTGATATCCGCTTTGGTGACGGGGTCCATGACACCATCGCCGCGTCTGCCCGCGCGCTCGGCGCCGAAAAGGTCCTCGTCGTCATCGATGGTTTTCTTGCGGGGAATGGCCTTGGCGAGCGTCTCGCTACCCAGTTTGCAGCGGAAGGCGTGAGCGCGGCGTTCTTTTCCGACTTTGCGGGCGAACCGAAACTTGCCCATGTCAGGGCGGCGACGGGTGCCGCGCGCGGCAAGGATCTCGTCGTCGGCATCGGTGGCGGCTCGGCGCTCGATATCGCGAAGATTGCGGCCTGTGCTGCGGCGGCGGATGCAGATCCGATGCATTACGCGCTCGCCGCCAATCCGCTTCCCAACAGGCCGCTGAAGAAGATCATGGTGCCGACCACGGCGGGCACGGGCTCCGAGACCTCGGCGACGACGATCTTTGCCGGGCCGGAAGGCAAGAAACTCTGGATCTGGGGGCCGGAGACCAAGGCCGATCTGGTGCTGCTCGATCCGGCGCTGACGGTGACGCTGCCGGCCAACCTCACCGCCTGGTGCGGGCTCGATGCCTTCGTGCATGCCTTCGAGGCGGCGACCAACCGCAATGCCCATGCGGGTGCGGCGCTCTATGCCCATGCCGCTTTGCGCCTTCTCACCGAGGCTTTGGAGACGGCGGTGAAGAGCCCGGCGGATATCGAGGCGCGCGGCAAAGTGCTGCTCGGCTCGTGTTATGCCGGCATGGCGATCGACAATTGCGGCACCGCGGTCGCGCACAATATCAGCCACGCGCTTGCCGGCCTCGCGCCGGTGCACCACGGGCTGGCCACGGCGCTCGGATTCGAGGCGACGCTCGCCTGGCTCGTGGAGGCGGATACCGCGGATCTTGCCGCCGCGGCACGCGCCTGCGGTCTGTCCGATACGGCGATGCTGCCTGGATTTGTCAGCGACCTGATGGATCGCTGTGGCATTGTCCGCGCTTTGCCGAAAACCTTTGCCGCCTTCACCGCCGATGATCTCGCCCGCGAGATGCGCGCACCGGAGAACCAGCCGATGCGCCGCTCGACGATCCGCGACATTGCCGACGCCGATATTGATACGGTGGCCGCCGCGGTTATGGCCCTGCCCAAGACGCTCTGAGGACCTGACATGACCGAACAGTTCAGCCGTGCCTATTGGGAAGACCGCCTTGCCGGGCTCTCGTTCGACCGCGGACATTTCATCGACGGCAAGGTGCAGCCTGCCGCGTCCGGCCGGACCTTCGTGCGCACGCGTCCGATGGACGGCCAGCCGGGTGCCGTGCTGGCGCAGGGAGATGCGGCGGATGTCGATCTGGCCGTCGCCTCGGCGCGCAACGCCTTTGCCAGCGGCATCTGGCGCGGCAAGGAACCGCTGGAAAAGAAGAAGATCATGCTGGCCTGGGCAGAGCTGATCCGTACCCACGGCGAGGAACTGGCGCTGCTGGAGACGCTCGACGTCGGCAAGCCGGTGCAGGCGTCGCTCGGCGTCGACGTGCGGCTCTGCGCGGATGGCATCCAGTATTACGGCGAGATGATCGACAAGCTCTATGACGAGATCGCGCCGACGGGGCCGAAGGCACGGGCGCTGGTGCGCAAGGTGCCGATCGGTGTCGTCGCAGCGATCACGCCGTGGAACTATCCGATGATCATCGACGCCTGGAAGCTCGGGCCGGCGATCGCGGCCGGCAATTCCGTCGTGCTGAAGCCGGCCGAACAGTCCTCGCTTTCGGCGTTGAGGCTGGCGGAACTGGCGATCGAGGCAGGGCTTCCCGCCGGCGTCTTCAACGTCGTCACAGGCTTCGGCGAAGAGGTCGGCAAGCCGCTTGCACTGCACATGGATGTCGACATGGTCGCCTTCACCGGCTCGACCGAGGTCGGCAAGCTGATCATGGGCTATGCGGCGCAGTCGAACCTCAAGCGCGTAGCGCTGGAGCTTGGCGGCAAGTCGCCGCTCGTCGTGTTCGAGGATGCGGATCTGGATGCGGCGGCGAGTGCGGCCGCCTGGGGCTGCTTCTACAATTCCGGCGAGACCTGCCACGCCGCCACCCGCCTCGTCGTGCAGCGCTCGGTGCAGGACGCACTGATCGAGAAGATCGAGGCGGTGGTGAAGCGTGAGATTGCGCTCGCGCATCCCTTCGAACCCTCGGCGCAGATCGGTGCGCTGATCGAGGCGGAGCATATGGACAAGGTGCTCGGGCTGATCGCCATTGGCGAGAAGGATGGAGGGCGCCGTGCTTTCGGCGCCGAACGCGTGCTGGCGGAGACTGGCGGCTATTATGTCTCGCCGGGCGTCATCACCGATGTGACGAACGACATGCGCATCGCCCGCCAGGAGATTTTCGGACCCGTGCTGGCGGCTATTGCCTTCGACACGGAGGATGAGGCGCTGGCGATCGCAAACGACACGATCTATGGGCTGGCCGGCGCGGTCTTCACCCGCGACATGGACCGGGCGCACCGCTTTTCCGAGGCGATCCACGCCGGGACTGTCTGGATCAACACCTACGACATGTCGAATTTCGCCACACCCTTCGGTGGCTTCAAGCAATCCGGCTTCGGCCGCGACCGCTCGGTGCATGCGATCGACAAATATTGCGATTACAAGACGATCTGGCAGCAGTTCGGCTGAGCTTTTTGTTTTTTCGCAGTTCCCACGGAAAACCGCTTCACACTTTTCCTGGAACTGCTCTTGAAGGGGGAAGGCATGAGCAAGATCGTTTCCATCGGGATCAGCCACCACCGGCTGCCGCTCGATCCACCGTTCAAGGCCAGCTGGGACGGCCGGCCGCGCCGGCATTTCGACGCGACGATCGTGCGCGTGACGGACGACGAGGGCCGCGAGGGCATCGGCTCCGGCGACCTGATGAAGGGGTTCGAGGGGCACGAGGACCTGTTCATCGGGCAGGACCCGCGCCATCTCGAACGGCACTATGAGGTTCTGTCGCATATCAACTTCCACTATGGCCGCTGCTGGCCGCTTGATCTCGCGCTCTGGGATCTCGCCGGCAAGGTGACGGGCGAGCCGGTCTGGCGCATGCTGGGCGGTCGGGCTGATCGCGTTCGGCTCTACGCCTCCTCCGGCGTCCTGCGCGAGCCCTCCGCCATGGCGGACCAGGCGGAGCGCTATATCGAAGAGGGTTTTCCGGCGATGAAGGTGCGCTTCTCGTCGTCAGCCGGCGGCCGCAATGGCTGGCGCGACGACGTCAAGGCACTGGAGGCGATCCGGGCGCGCGTCGGCGACCGGCTGGAACTGATGGTCGACTGCAACCAGGGTTGGCGCATGCCCTGGGACACGACGCTGCCCTGGACCTTCAAGGATGCGCTCGTCGTTGCGCGCGAACTGGAACGGCTCGGCATCTATTGGATGGAGGAGCCGCTGCACCGCTCCGACCGCAAGGGCATGAAGGCGCTGAAGGAGGCGACCGACATTCGCATCGCCGGCGGCGAGATGACACGGGAGCTTTACGAATTCCGCGACATCATCGAGGAACGCGCCTTCGACGTCATCCAGCCGGACGTGGCGCTGGTCGGCGGCATTACCGGTTGCCGGCGGCTCGCCTTCCAGGCGCGCGAGGCGGGTGTCACCTTCACGCCGCACTCCTGGACGAACGGCATCGGTGTGCTCGCCAATGCGCATCTGACGGCGGGGGCGGGGGATGCGCCCTTCCTCGAATATCCCTATGACACGCCGGAATGGAGCGAGGCGCGCCGCGACTATCCGCTTGCAACGCCGCTGCGCCATGAGAATGGCTGGCTGCTGCTCGGCGAGGCGCCCGGCCTTGGCATCGTGCTCGACGAAGCGCGGCTCAAGGCAACGCGGCTCGGCTGAGACGCTTCGCCCTCTTGACATCCGCCCCGTGGAGGCCGACTTCACGGGGATACGGACGCGAAGGAGACGAGCCATGAGCGAGGCAGCCCGCACGACGATCGACCAGGCGGAAGTTGACCGCTTTTCGGCGATGGCCGCCGAGTGGTGGGACCCGGCCGGCAAGTTCCGTCCGCTGCACAAGTTCAATCCCGTCCGCCTCACGTATATCCGCGATCTTGTCGCAGCCCAGTTCGGCCGCGACCCGAAGGCGCATCGCCCGCTCGAGGGGCTGCGTATCCTCGATATCGGCTGCGGCGGCGGCCTGCTGTCCGAGCCGATGGCGCGCATGGGGGCGGATGTGCTCGGCGCGGACGCGTCGGAAAAGAATATCGGTATTGCCAAGGCGCATGCGGCCGGCAGCGGCGTTCCGGTCGATTACCGGGCGGTGACGGCCGAGGCGCTGGCGGAAGCCGGCGAGACGTTTGACGTCGTGCTCAACATGGAAGTGGTCGAGCACGTCTCCGACGTCGAGTTCTTCCTCACCACCTGCGCCTCCATGGTGCGCCCCGGCGGCATGACGTTCGTCGCCACGATCAATCGCACTATGAAGGCGGCAGCGCTGGCGATTTTTGCCGCGGAGAATGTGCTGCGCTGGCTGCCACGCGGTACGCATCAATATGAAAAGCTGGTGCGTCCGGAAGAGATCGAGAAGCCGCTTACGGCTTCGGGCCTGACGGTAACGGACCGGACCGGCGTGTTCTTCAATCCGTTGCTCAATCAGTGGAACCTGTCGAAGGACATGGACGTCAACTACATGATGGTCGCCCGCCGCGCCTCCGCGTAGTCAGGGTTTCAGGGTCCTCGCAACGGCAAGCAGGTCTTCCTGTCCGGGCGCATTGTGTTCGGCCTTTGCCTTCACACGGTTGCGGTCGATGGCGACGGGATTGCCGTCCGGACAGAAGGCGACCTTGAAGGTGAAGGCGCGCGGCGTCGGGCCGTTGTCGTGCAGGTATTCCAGCCGCTGCGCACCGTCGGCCCAGACGGGCCGCAAACCGTCCGGCACCCACCATAAAACGAGCGAAGGCCAGGCCTGCTTCTGGTTCCAGTTGCGGGCATATTTCAGCGCATCGGCGTGCACGCCGTTATAGGTGAAGGCCATCAGCGCTTCGAGGTCGGCCCAGAGCGACAGAGAGGAGGGTGCGTCTTCGAAGCCGCTACCCTTGATGAAGCGGGGATAGACCTTCTCGCCCCAGCTTTCCGGTCCCGGCACGTCGTCGTAGCCCGAGCGGCCGACATAGCCGTCCGCCCGGCTTGCCGCCTCGAAGTTCAAGGGTTCGCGCAGGCGAAACCCTTCGACGCGCGGGCTTTCGTAATCATCGACATGGAGGCCGAAATTGTAGGCGGCGAGACGGTGGCCGCGCATCAATTCGTATCGTCAGGCAGGACGGGGAGGGGGGCGACTTCGACGCCTTCTTCCAGCAGGTCGCGCACCTCTTCGGCGGAGGCGCGGCCGATCAGGCCCCGCTGCTCGGTTTCGCCATAGTGGATCTTGCGGGCCTCCTCGGGGAAGCGCTCGCCGACGTCCTCGGAATTGGCACGGATGGTGGTGACGACCTCCCGGAGCTTCGCCATCATTTCCTTCTGGCCGGCCTGCACGACGAGTTCCTGGCGGCGCTCCTTCTTGCGGGCGGTCGAGACGGACGGAGCCATCAGGCGCTTGGCGACGTGGGCGGAGCCGCAGGACGGGCAGGAGACGAGCGCCATCGTCTGCTGGCGGTCGAAATCGCCCGCTGAGCCGAACCACCCTTCGAAGGCGTGCCCATTGTCACAGGAAAGCTCGTAGCGGATCAAGCGGCAACGCCTCCCTTCGCGGGCTCGCCCGCCACCTCGAGGGTGAAGGCGCGTCCATTGCGCAGGTTCGGGATCTTGTCATGCGCGGCCTTGACGGCGGCAGGATCGACCTCAGCGAGCACGATGGCCTCGCCGGTGCCGCCGGCTGAGGCAAGAACGCGGCCCCACGGGTCGATGATTATGGAATGGCCGAAGGTCTCGCGGCCGTCCTCGTGCACGCCTGCCTGGGCTGCGGCGATGATGTAGACGCCGTTTTCGATGGCGCGGGCGCGCAGCAGCGTTTCCCAATGCGCCTCGCCGGTCTGGCGGGTGAAGGCGGCGGGCACGGAGATGATCTCGGCGCCGGCCTGGGCCTGCGTCTTGAAGAGTTCCGGGAAGCGCACGTCGTAGCAGATGGCGAAGCCGAGTTTCGCGAAGGGCAGGTCGGCCATGCGCGCGACGGCGCCCGGCGAATAGACCGCGCTCTCGCGCCAGCTCTCGCCATTGTCGAGATCGACGTCGAACATGTGGATCTTGTCGTAGCTGCAGACTTTTTCGCCGTCCGGGCCGAACAGAAAGCCACGGTTGGCGATCTTGCCATCGGAAAGCGCTATGGCCGTCGAGCCGACATGCATATGGATGCCGAGTTCCCTGGCGAGTTCCGTGGCGGCCGCGACCACGAGGTCGTCGGCCTCCGAGCGGAGGATGGCTTTAAGACCGGTGCGATCCCGCTGGAGGGCGCCGGTCATCTCCGGCGTCTGGACATAGACGGCGCCCTTGGCGGCCGCCTCGCGCACGAGGCGCCGCATCGTTTCCACGTTGCGGACGGGATCGGTCCCGGAGCACATCTGGACGGCGGCGATCGTGACGGTCATGGATTGTCTCCCTACGCTGCCAGCAGCGCGTCGAGTTCGCCGGCGCGTTCCAGCGCATGCAGGTCGTCGCAGCCGCCGACATGGCGGTCCTTGATGAAGATCTGCGGGAAGGTTGTGCGGCCGTTGGCGCGCTTGATCATTTCCTGGCGCACTTCCGGTGCATAGGTTGCGTCATGCTCCTCGAAGGCCACGCCCTTGGTCTCGAGAAGTTTCTTGGCGGCGCTGCAATAGCCGCAGAACTGACGCGTATAGATGACGACCGAAGCCATAGTTTGCTGCTCCAAAGCTTGGAAAACCTTGTCTTTCATATAGGTCCGGGAAGCGCCCTTGCAAAGGTCAAAACGGTGACGTCGGCAACGCCAGCGCGTTTCAGGGTGCGAGTGACCGCCGCGACGGTTGCGCCGGTCGTGTAGACGTCGTCGACGAGCACGACGCGGCGGCCGAAGAGCTTGTCGCGGCCTTCCGGCGTGATGGCGAAGGCGCCGCGCACGTTTTCCTCGCGGGCGCGTGGGCCGAGGCCGATCTGGCGGCGGGTGCGCTTCGTGCGACGCACGGCGTCGATGAGCACCGGTTTGCCGGAAAGGTCTGCAAGGGCGCGCGCGAGTTCGGCTGCCTGGTTGAACTTGCGCCAGAGCAGGCGGAAACGGTGCAGGGGGACGGGGATGATGAGATCGGCCGCCTGCACGCTGCCGTCGCCGGCGCGCAGCATCCATTGCGCCATCATCGGCGCCAGGTCGGTTCGGTCGCGGTATTTCAGCGAATGCACCAGCACGCGGGCGAGGTCGTCATAGAGCGCGACGGAGCGCAGCCTGTCGAAAGGCGGCGGATTGGCGATGGCATCGGCGCTGAGGATGCCGGGGCCGAGATCGTGCGAGAAGGGTGTACCGAGCATCTCGCAATAGGGGCGTTCGATGAAAGCGAGCTTCGCCCAGCAGTGGGGGCAGAGGCTGGCGCTGCTGCCGAGCAGCACGCCGCACCCGGCGCAGGCCGGCGGGTAGACAAGGTTGAGGGCGGCACCTGCAAGACCGCGCAACCGGCGGGCGACGACCAGCCGGAGCGGGATTGCCGGCAATGCCTCAGCCTCGATTTCGCCCATGCGGTTGACAATAGTCTCTCCCAATGGCCAAAGCGATGGGATTCCGAACTGGATTTTGACGATGGAAACGCTCTTCGACCACGCCCTGATCGACATGCACCGGCTGCGGGCCCTCAAAGACGGGCCGGCGGATTTCCTGCTCGACGTGGTGGCGCGGGAACTGGCCGAGCGCCTCAGCGTCATCGACCGGCGCTTCGAGCGGGCTGTGGAACTGCATGGCCATACCGGCGCCGTTGCGCGGGCGATTGCCGAAACGGGCAAGGTGGATGCCATCGAGCGGATCGAGAGCGACCAGCGTTTTGCCACGCCCGGCGAAGTGCTGACCGTGTCGTCGCTGGAAACGGTGCCGCTGGCGCCGCAATCGGCAAACCTCATCGTGTCGCCGCTTGCCCTGCACCTCACCAATGATACGCCGGGGGTCTTCGTGCAGATCCGCCGGGCGCTGAAGCCGGACGGGCTGTTTCTTGCGGCGATCCCGGGCAATGGCACGTTGCAGGAACTCCGCGAGGTTCTGCTTGCGGCGGAAAGCGAGATGACCGGTGGGGCGAGCCCGAGGGTCGTGCCTTTCCCGGACGTGCGCGATATCGGCGCATTGCTCCAGCGCGGCGGCTTCGCCCTGCCGGTGACCGACAAGGAGACCTATACGGTCCGCTACGATTCGCTCTTTCCGCTGATGAAGGACCTGCGCGCCATGGGGATGGCCAATCCACTCACCGGGCGCAGCCGCAGGCCTTTGGCGCGGGGCGTGCTGCTGCGGGCGGCGGAGCTTTATGCACAACGCTTTTCCGATCCTGACGGACGGATCCGGGCGACCTTTTCGGTCATCTATGTCTCGGGTTGGGCGCCGCATGAAAGCCAGCAGAAGCCGCTGAAACCCGGCTCGGCGACGATGCGCCTGGCCGATGCGCTCAAGCAGACCGGCCAGGAATAACCGCGTTAATTCCGTGCGGATTCGATGCTGGTCGTGACGGTGTTGAAGACATTTCCGAGGCCGCCGCTAAAGGCCTGCAAACCGGCCAGGAGACCAATTGCAATGAGCCCCGCGAGGAGCCCGTATTCGATGGCTGTCGCGCCACTGCGGTTGGAAAGGAATGATTTCAGCAGCCTGCGCACCATTCATCTCTCCTGCGTGCTTCGAGCACTCTAGGTTTGCTGTCGGCTCAGCAGCCGTTGCCTTGACCATTGCCGTTGACGATGCAGACGGCCCCGGGCATTTCCTGCAGCACGCTGCGGCGCACCGTGTATCGCTTGGTCCCATCCGTCGGGATAGAACCTGTCGAGATCATGTCGAATTCGTCGGGCACGTTCGCCATCATGCGCTTGTCGGTCTTCGCGGAGAGGACCGGGGTCAAAACCAGCGCAAGCGCTATTACAGCCGTGCCGAAGAGCAGGGCGAGGTTGAGCGCGCCGGTCCGGGTATCGCCGGCCGGCGTGTAATCCTTCTCCTGAACGGCTTTCCAGAAGTCATCGTCACGCATCACAGGGTCTCGCACGCATTGCAACGTTCAAAGCTAATCTTTGAACCACGGTGCTAAACGATTGCTTAACGAAACACGAAAAATGCGGGGTAAATTCCTGCCGGAGTGCTCAGAGCAGGTCCATCAGGAAGGGGATCAGCGGTTCGTCGGCGGGCGGCATGGGATAGTCGCGCAACGCCTTCGGCCGCACCCACTTGATCGCCTGCCCTTCGCGGCCATGGGCGGTGCCCTCATAGCGACGGCAGACATAGAGCGGCATCAGCAGGTGGAAGTCGTCATAGGTGTGGCTGGCGAAGGTCAGCGGCGCAAGGCACGCGACCTTTGTCTGGATGCCGAGTTCTTCGTCCAGCTCACGGATCAGCGTCTCTTCCGGCGTTTCGCCGGGCTCGACCTTGCCGCCCGGGAACTCCCAGAGACCGGCGAGCGATTTGCCTTCAGGCCGTTGTGCCAAAAGGATACGGCCATCGGCATCGACGAGCGCGCAGGCGGCGACGAGCAGGATGCGACGGGGCTTGGACGTCAGTTCGGTCATGCCGCGGCCGGTCCCCGATAACTGTACTGATAGACGTCCTGGAAGCCGGCGCGGCGGTAGAGCGCGATCGCCGCCGCATTGTCCGCCTCGACCTGCACCCAGGCGTGGCGGGCGCCCTTGAGCTTGGCCCAGCGCAGGCTCGCATGCAGGATGGCGGTGCCGAGGCCCTGGCCGCGCCGTTCTTCTGCAACCCCGAGCTGGAGAATGCCGACCAGGTCATTGTCGTGCACGGCGATCGTCACGGCCGTCGGGCCGAACTCCGCTTCCTCGAAGATGAAGAGGCCGGTTTCCGGCTTGATGGCGTTGATGATCTCGGTCAGGCCGGGCTTCAGCGCCGGGTCGTCGCCGGCAACGCGAATGCGCGCATCGACGAAGCGGCCGACATCGCGGCTTGGCAGGTGGTCGAGGCCTTCGTCGCGGGGAAGGGTGGCTAGGTCGGCCATCATGACGACGGTATGGCCGTCTTCCCCCCAGCCCGCTTCGTCCATGAAGGCGATCAGCTTCGGCGGCGTCAGGGGCGTCTGGCGCACCAGCAGCGGCCGGCCGTAGTCGGCGAAGCGCTTTGCCGCCTTTTGCAGGCGGATGTCGAGGTCGCGATAGTCGGACGGGTCGAGCGGGTTTACCGAATTCAGCCGGCGCGAGGGGTGGCCGGCGGTCAGCCGGCAGAGCCAGCTTCCGTCATACTGCACCGAGGCTGCCGGCCAGGCGCGAAAACCGACGGCTTCGAGCCGGCGCACTTTGGGGAGGTCACTCATCGTCTTTTGTCCGCAGGGCATCACGTGGTCCCGGCCTCAACTACGGTAGTCGCCGTTGATCTCGACATATTCCTTGGTCAGGTCGCAGGTCCAGACCGTCGCCCTTCCATTGCCGAGACCGATCTCGACGCGGACGGGGATGTCCTGCTTCTGCATGACGGCGGTCGCCGCATCTTCGGAATAGGACGGATCACGTTCGCCATCGACGGCGACGCGCACGTCGCCGAACCAGATGGCGAGGCGGTCGCGGTCGGCCATCTCGCCGGATTTGCCGACGGCCATGACGATGCGGCCCCAATTGGCGTCCTCGCCGGCAACGGCGGTCTTGACGAGCGGCGAATTGGCAATCGACAGCGCGATGCGCTTGGCGGCGGCGTCAGTCTCAGCACCTTCGACGGTGACTTCGACCATCTTGCGCGCCCCTTCGCCATCGCGCACGACCTGGAGCGCCAGATCGCGCAGGAGGTCGTTGAGGGCGGCGCGGAAACCGTCGAGCGATGCGTCGTCGGCCGTTACCGGCTGCTGGCCGTCCACGGCGCCGGTTGCAAAGAGCATCAGCGTGTCGGAGGTCGAGGTGTCGCTGTCGACGGTGACGGCATTGAAGGTCGGGCCGACGCCGGCCGACAGCAGGGATTGCAGCACCGGCGCGGGGATGGCTGCATCGGTGACGACGAAGGAGAGCATGGTCGCCATGTCGGGTGCGATCATGCCGGCGCCCTTGGCGATGCCGTTGATGCGGACGGTGACGCCGCCGAGGTCTGCGGTGCGGGTCGCGACCTTCGGATAGGTATCCGTCGTCATGATCGCCTTGGCGGCCTCGAACCAGAAATCTTCCGTTCCCGAGGCGGCGAGGCCATCGAGCACGCCGGAGAATTTTGTGGCGTCGAGCGGTTCGCCGATGACGCCCGTCGACGCGAGGAAAACTTCGCTCTCGGTACAGCCGATCGCCTTGGCGGCAGCTTCGGCGGTCATCCTGGTCGATTCGCGGCCCTTGCTGCCGGTAAAGGCATTGGCATTGCCGGAATTGACCACCACGGCGCGGGCGACACCGCCGGGCAGATTGGCGCGGCAGAAATCGACGGGGGCGGAAGGGCATTTCGAGCGGGTGAAGACGCCTGCGACCGCCGCCGGGCGATCGAAGACCATCATCAGCACGTCCGTCCGGTTCTTGTACTTGATCCCTGCAGCGGCGGTCGCCATGCGCACGCCGCCGACCGGCGGCATCTCGGCAAAGGTTTTCGGAGCGAGCGGGGAGACGGAGCCGGACATCGTGCATTCCTGTTTGAGGAAAGGCCCGACGGGAGCCGGGCCGGCCTGTTTGAAGAAAGGCCCGACGAAAAACGCCGGGCCGTTGTCGTTCTTACTGCTGGCCTTCGATGGCCGGCGCGGGTTCGCCTTCGCCCGCAGCTTCCGCCTTGTTGACCGCGTCGTAAGCGGTCTTCAGCGCCGGATCCTGGATGTCGATCGGTGCTGCGGCCTTGGCCTTTTCCAGAAGCTCAAGATACTTGTCGCGCATGACGAGCTGACGAACCTGGGGCTCGACCTGGTCGAGTGCCGGGGGCTGCTGCTTGCGCTTGTCCTCGATCTTGATGACGTGGAAGCCGAACTGCGACTTGACCGGGACCTTGGAATAGGCGCCCTTTTCGAGGGCAAACGCCGCCGTTTCGAATTCCGGAACCATGCGGCCCTTGGCGAAGTAACCGAGGTCGCCGCCTTCCGACTTGTTCGGATCGGTCGACTTCGCCTTGGCGATCTCGATGAAATCCTTGCCGGCATCGAGCTCGGCGATCACGGCCTTGGCTTCGTCCTCGGTCTTGACGAGGATGTGGCGGGCGCGGATTTCGTCTTCCGGCGTGATGGCGGAAATTTCCTTTTCGTAGCGCGCCTTCACGTCTTCCGGCGTGACGGCATCAACGACGTGCTTCTTGAAATAGGCGTTGTGCAGTTCGCGATCCGTCAGGAAGGCGAGGCGCTGCTTGAACTCGGCGTCGTCCTTCAGGCCTTCCTTGTCGGCATCGGCGGCAAGCAGCTTGACGTCGATGATCGAGGAGAGGGCGGCGACGCGCTTCTGCTCGTCCGGCAGGTTGGCGAGCTGCGGGTCGAGGCCGGCGATCGCGAGCTTCAGCTCCGATTCGTGGATCTCGAGCGCGCCGACCTTGGCGATGACCGGATCGGCGGCGGCGTCCTGTGCACGGACGCTTGTGCTTGCGGCGACGATCGCGATGAGGGCGACTGCCGCGAGCTTGCTATACTTCAACATAAAGAAAAGACCTTTCACATCCTCGCCGGAATCGAGCCGATATCCGGTGCCAGACGGCTCAACACCACCAGAATGTGGCAGTTGTGCAACCGCCAGAGCCGTTGACATCATTCGACCCCCCTCTTATCTGTCACGCAATCCCGCGTCCAGATCAGTTTCCGGGCGTTTCACGGCTTTGCGCGCAATTCCTACGACCTGTCACGCGCCGGGTGCCCACAAAGAAAGGACCATCCTGATGGTCAGCCTCGGCGGCATAGCCCGCAAGTTGTTCGGTTCCTCGAACGATCGTCGCATCCGCTCCTATAGTCCGCGGGTCGACGCCATCAATGCGCTGGAATCGCAGATGAAGGCGCTCTCCGACGACGCGTTGCGCGCGAAGACGGTGGAGTTCCGCGAGCAACTCGCCGCGGGCAAGACGCTTGACGATCTCCTGGTGCCGGCCTTTGCGGTCGCCCGCGAGGCGGCCTTGCGTGTGCTGGGGCTGCGTCCCTTCGACGTCCAGCTGATCGGCGGCATGATCCTGCACGAGAAGTCGATCGCCGAAATGAAGACCGGTGAAGGCAAGACGCTCGTCGCGACGCTTCCCGTCTACTTGAACGCGCTCGCCGGCAAGGGCGTGCATGTCGTGACGGTCAACGACTACCTCGCCACCCGCGACAGCGCGCTGATGGGCAAGATCTACAGCTTCCTGGGCATGACGACCGGCGTCATCATGCACGGGCTTGACGACGACCAGCGCCGCGCGGCCTATGGCTGCGACATTACTTACGCCACGAACAACGAACTCGGCTTCGACTATCTGCGCGACAACATGAAGTACGAGCGCGGCCAGATGGTCCAGCGCGGCCACTTCTTCGCCATCGTCGACGAAGTGGACTCGATCCTCGTCGACGAAGCGCGCACGCCGCTGATCATTTCCGGCCCGCTCGACGACCGCTCCGACCTCTACACCACCATCGATGCCTACATTCCGCTGCTCGATGAAGGGGATTACGAGATCGACGAGAAGCAGCGCTCTGCCAACTTCTCGGAAGTCGGCACGGAGAAGCTCGAAAACCTGCTGCGTCAGGCGGGGCTCCTGAAGGGCGAATCGCTCTATGACGTCGAGAACGTCGCGATCGTGCACCACATCAATAATGCGCTGAAGGCCCACAAGCTCTTCACCCGCGACAAGGACTACATCGTCCGCAACGACGAGATCGTCATCATCGACGAGTTCACCGGCCGCATGATGCCGGGCCGCCGCTATTCGGAGGGCCAGCACCAGGCGCTCGAAGCCAAGGAAAAGGTCACGATCCAGCCGGAAAACCAGACGCTGGCCTCGATCACCTTCCAGAACTATTTCCGCATGTATTCCAAGCTCGGCGGCATGACCGGTACGGCCTCGACCGAGGCGGAAGAATTCGGCAACATCTACGGCCTCGACGTCGTGGAAGTGCCGACCAACCTGCCGATCCAGCGCCTCGACGAAGACGACGAGGTCTACCGGACCGTCGAAGAGAAATACAAGGCGATCATCCAGGAGATCAAGGACGCGCGCGAAAAGGGCCAGCCGGTCCTCGTCGGCACGACCTCGATCGAAAAGTCCGAATACCTTGCCGAGCGCCTCAAGATGGCCGGCTTCAAGGACTTCCAGGTGCTGAACGCCCGCTACCACGAGCAGGAAGCCTATATCGTTTCGCAGGCCGGCGTGCCGGGTGCGGTGACGATCGCCACCAACATGGCCGGCCGCGGTACCGACATCCAGCTCGGCGGCAACCTCGAAATGCGCCTTGAGCGCGACCTTGCCGAGATGGAGCCGGGTCCCGAGCTTGACGCCAAGCGCGAGGCGATCATAGCCGAGGTCAAGAAGCTGAAAGAACAGGCTCTTGCCGGCGGTGGGCTCTACGTTCTCGCCACCGAACGCCACGAAAGCCGCCGCATCGACAACCAGCTGCGCGGCCGTTCCGGCCGTCAGGGCGACCCGGGCCGCTCGAAATTCTTCCTGTCTCTGCAGGACGACCTGATGCGCATCTTCGGCTCCGAGCGCATGGATTCCATGCTGCAGAAGCTCGGTCTCAAGGAAGGCGAGGCAATCGTCCATCCCTGGATCAACAAGGCACTGGAGCGCGCGCAGAAGAAGGTCGAAGCCCGCAACTTCGACATCCGCAAGAACCTCTTGAAGTATGACGACGTGCTGAACGACCAGCGCAAGGTGATCTTCGAGCAGCGCATCGAGCTGATGGACAGCGAGAATCTGTCGGAAATCGTCACCGACATGCGCAACGAAGTGGTCGAGAACCTCGTCCGCCTGAACATCCCGGAAAACGCCTATGCCGAGCAGTGGAACGTTGCGGGCCTGAAAGCGGGCGTCGTCGAGCAGCTCAATCTCGATCTGCCGATCGAGGCCTGGGCGGCCGAGGAAGGCATCGACGAGAAGGACATTCTCGAGCGCCTGCACAAGGCCGCCGACGATGCTGCGGCCGACCGCGTGGAACGCTTCGGCCAGGAAATCATGACCTATGTCGAGCGCTCCGTGCTGCTCCAGACACTGGACACGCTGTGGCGCGAGCATATCGTCAATCTCGACCACCTGCGCTCCGTCATCGGCTTCCGTGGCTATGCCCAGCGTGATCCGCTGCAGGAGTACAAGGCGGAAGCCTTCGAACTCTTCCAGGCGCTGCTTGCAAACCTTCGCCAGATGGTCACCGCGCAGCTGATGCGCGTCGAGCTGGTGCGCCAGGCCGCCGATGGGCCGGCGCCGGCGCTGCCGCAGATGGAAGGTCATCACATCGACGGCACAACGGGTGAAGACGATTTCGGCGAAGGCAATGGCGGTGGCTTCATGGCGGTTGCCGTCGAGCCGGAGAACCGCGACCCGAACGATCCGTCGAGCTGGGGCCGCATCTCCCGCAACGAGCCCTGCCCCTGCGGTTCGGGCAAGAAATACAAACATTGCCACGGCGCCTTCGAACAGGCCTGATCGCAAAGACTGAAAATGCCGCCTTCGGGCGGCATTTTTGTTGGTCGGTCAAGGCGCGTGACGCCGCGACCCAACCGTTTGTTAACCCTGATCTGACAAGACTGACGCTGTCGAGTTCTGCGTAGCGTCTGGGTTCCTGTGTTGATGGCGGTCATTCAATCGGCTGAGAGGTTGCTGCCATCCGGCCTGCGCGGCAAGGCGGAGCCGCTCACGCGTGCGCTCGCGACGATCCTGTCCAGCGACGATCCCCGCAACCTCGCCCAGCGCATGGCGCTCATTGCCTTTGCCATCCGGGTTGCCAGCGCCGCCATCGCCTTCCTGACGCAGATCGTGCTGGCCCGGGTGATGGGCGAGTTCGAATATGGCATCTTCGTTTTCGTCTGGGCGCTCATCGTTATCGTCGGCGACATGTCCTGTCTCGGCTTCCACACGACGGTCGTGCGCTTCCTGCCCGACTATGTCGGCCGCAGCGCCCTTGCGGAAATCCGCGGGCTTACCTCCACCGCCCGCATTTTCGCCATCCTGTCCTCGACCACGCTTGCGGTGCTCGGTTTCCTCTGCCTCTGGTTTTTCCGCGATTCCTTTGCCGGCTACTATGTCCTGCCGCTGTTCATCGGCCTGTTCTGCATGCCGATGATCGCGCTCGGCGACGTGCTGGAAAGCACGGCGCGCGCGCATAGCTGGGCGGTGGTGGCGCTGAGCCCCACCTATATCGTCCGCCCGCTGCTGATCCTCGTCTTCATGGTGCTGGCGGTGACGCTTGGCGCGCCGCATACGGCCCTGACGGCGATGACCGCGGCGCTGGCCGCGACCTACCTCACCACGGTCGTGCAGTTCTTCAATATCGTCTACCGGCTCGGCAAACGTTATGTCGCGGGACCGCGCAAGATCGAGTTCTCGCTCTGGATCAAGGCGGCGCTGCCGATCTTCCTGATCGAAGGGTTCGGCTTCCTGCTTACCAATTCCGACGTCATCGTCGTCGGTCTCTTCCTCGATCCGGAAAGTGTGGCCATCTATTTCGCCGCGGCAAAAACCATGGCGCTCGTGCACTTCGTGTTCTTCTCCGTAAAGGCCGCCGCCGCCCCGCGTTTTTCTGCCATGTTCTCTGCGGGTGACCGCGTAGCCCTTGCGCGCTTTGCCGGCGAGACGGTGCGCTGGAGTTTCTGGCCGTCGCTCGTCGTTGGCGGCGTGGTGCTGCTGTCTGGCCATCTGCTGCTATCGCTCTTCGGGCCGGCTTTCACGGCCGGCTGGAGCCTGATGTTCATTCTCTTTGCCGGCATTCTCGCCAAGGCGCTTGTCGGGCCGGGCGAAGTGCTGCTCACCATGTGCGGTGAACAGCGGCTCTGTGTCGGTGTCTATGCCGTGGCGCTTACGGCAAACATCCTCTTCAACGTCACGCTCATTCCGCTCTTCGGCCTGACGGGCGCCGCCATCGCCACCGCTGGCGCCATGGTCGTCGAGGCGCTGCTTTTGCACATCGTGGTGCGCACCAGACTTTCCATCATTCTCTTCGCCTTCGCCAATCCGGTGAAAGCGAGTCTCGTCAACGGGATGGACCATCATGACCGATAGCCACGGCATCGACCACGCCATCGCGGCAGGGCGCGCCCAGGCCGCTATCCCGCCAGCCCCGCCGCTGGCACAACCGCCGGCGGACCAGCGTTTCATCGTCGGGCGGCCGGGCCGCTCGCTGGCGCTCTATCCGGCAACGGCGGGCTATGAGCTGCAGCAGGAACTCGATTTCCTGTCGAACCGCGTCATGGAGCCGAACGTCTTCTTTACGGGGCGGTTTCTGGCGCCCGCCATGCCCCGCCTGGAGGACCGCGCCGTACGGCTTTTCGTCATCCGCGACGAGAGCAACGGGCGTAGCCGCATCCGCTTCCTGATGCCCTTCTCGGTGGAAAAGCCGGGCTTCTCCATTGGTGCAAGCATCCTGCGCGGCTGGTCGAACCCGTTTGGCCCGCTCGGCACGCCGCTCGTCGATGCCGAAGACGCGGCCGAAACGCTGGACAATTTCCTCGAAGCGCTCGGTGGGCCGGGCACCGGGCTGCCGCCGATCCTCGTCCTGCCGGACCTGCGCCTCAACGGCGCCTTCGCCCAGCTGCTGCGCGCCGTTGCGATCGGCCGCAACCTGCCGGTCACCGTCACCGATACCTATCGCCGGCCGATGCTCGACAGCCTGCTCGACGGCCAGACCTATCTGCAGAATGCCATCTCGCCCGAGCATTTCCGCGAGCTGCGTCGGCAGTGGCGCCGGCTCGATGCAATGGGCGAGCTCAGCTACAACGTCGCCCGCCAGCCCGCCGACATCCGCCTGCGCATGGAGGAATTCCTGCTGCTCGAGGCGGCCGGCTGGAAGGGACGCGGCCGCACGGCGATGATCAACGACCGGTATCGCGCTGCCTTTGCGCGCGAGGCGATCAGCAATCTTGCGGAAACCGACGGCGTGCGCATCCACACGCTCGATCTCGACGGGCGCGCCATCGCCTCGATGATCGTCTTCATGACGGGCGGCGAGGCCTATACGTGGAAGACGGCCTATGACGAGGCGTTTGCGAAATATTCGCCCGGCAAGCTGCTTGTGGCGGAACTGACCGAATGGCACCTCGACGACGCGAATATCGCGCGGTCGGATTCCTGTGCGGTGCCGGACCATCCGGTCATGAGCCGCTTCTGGGAAGAGCGCGAGGACATGGGAACGCTCGTCGTCGGGCTGCAACAGAACCGCGACCGCGACGTCCGCCAGACGGCGGCGCAGCTTCACCTCTACCGCAACACGCGCAATGTCGCGCGGCTGCTGCGCGACAAGATCCGGTCGCTGGCGCGGCGTTAGACGCTTCCTGTTTGGCGCAACTCCAAACGCAAAACCGCTGCGCACCTTTGTTGGATTGCTCTAGGCCACGAACGGCGCCTCTTCCGCAGCGCGCTTGCGCAGCAGGTGGCGGATGACCTTGCCGGAGGTTGTCAGCGGCAGGGAATCGACGAAATCCACCTCGCGGGGATATTCGTGCATGGAAAGCCGTGATTTCACCCAGTCGCGGATATCGGAGGCGAGTGCTTCCGAGGGTGTCTCTCCCGGGCGCAGCATGACATAGGCCTTGACGATCTCGGTGCGCACGGGATCCGGCTTGCCGACGGCTGCGGCAAGTTGCACGGCCGGGTGGCCGGCGAGGCAATCCTCGATCTCGCTCGGGCCGATGCGGTAGCCGGAGGAGGTGATGACATCATCGTCGCGGCCGAAGAAGGTGACGTAGCCTTCCTCGTCCATGCGGCCGAGGTCACCGGTCACCATCCAGTCGCCGACGAATTTTTCCGCCGTCGCCGTCGGGTTCTGCCAGTAACCAAGGAACATCACCGGGTCGGGCCGTTTGACCGCGACCTGGCCGACCGTGCCGCGCGGCACTTCCCGGCCCTCGGCGCCGATGATCGCGACGACATGGCCGGGCACCGCCTTGCCGATCGGGCCGGGCCGCGACACGCCGAGCTTGCCGATCGAGCCGAGCACGATGTTGCATTCGGTCTGGCCGTAGAATTCGTTGATGGTGATGCCGAGCGTGTCGCGCACCCATTCCCAGGTCTCTCGGCCGAGCGATTCGCCAGCCGAGCCGATGGTGCGCAGGTTCAGCCGGTATTTTTCGCGCGGGTTTGCGACGCTCTTCATCAGCCGCAGCGCCGTCGGCGGGATGAAGGCGTTGCGCACGTCCATGTCCTGCATGATGCGGTAGGCCATGTCCGGATCGAATTTCTGCCCCGGCGAGGAGACGACCGGCACGCCGAGCAGCAGGGCCGGCAGCAGCACGTTGAGCAGGCCGCCCGCCCAGGCCCAGTCGGAGGGCGTCCAGATGCGGTCGCCCGGCTGCGGCAGGAATTCGTGATGCATCTGGAAACCCGGCACATGGCCGAGCAGCACCCGGTGGCCATGCAGGGCACCCTTCGGCGGGCCAGTCGTGCCCGACGTATAGATCATCATCGCCGGATCGTCCGGGCCGCTGTCGACTGCGTCGAACGGACCGGCGTGCCGGGAAATGAGGTCCTGAAAGGACTTTGCTGCCGGATCGCCGACCGGCTCGATCGTGATCACCAGATCGAGGGTCGGCAGCTCCGGCCGGATCGGCTGCAAACGGCTAAGGCCGAACCGGTTCGTGACGATCGCCTTCGCCTCGGCATTCTTTAGCCGATAGAGCAGGGCATCGGCACCGAAAAGCAAGGCGAGCGGCAGGGCAATGGCGCCAAGCTTGTAGGTCGCCAGGTGCGCGATGACCGTCTCGAAACCCTGCGGCAAAAGGATCGCGACGCGGTCACCCCGGCTGACCCCTTCCGCAGCAAGCGCTGCCGCAAACGCGTCGGAGCGTGCGGCAAGCTCGCCATAGGTCATCGAAAGCGGCGGCGCGTCCGGGCGGAAATGCTGAAGGCAGATACGCTCCGGTTCACGCTCGGCCCAGGCATTGGAGACTGCGGTGCCGATGTTGAACCGTTCCGGGATCTTCCAGCGGAAATCCCGGTACAGCGCATCATAGGTCGATCTCTCGGCGAGCATCCGGCGGCACTCCAGTTTGCTGCATTGCACCTAGCATTCCGGAGGGGCAGCCCGCAATGGCGCCTTTGTGGGGGTCAGAGCCAGGACAGGCGGTTGTCCACGCTGCTGACATTCGCAATGGACGCCGCGATTGCCGTTGCGCGCTCCGCCTCCTGCGGGGAACTGATGCTGCCTGATAGAATGATCCGCGTGCCCTCGCAGGTCACGGTTACATCGGACGCATCCACGTCGCCGGCGACGGACAGGGCGTCGGCGACCGCCTGTTCGAGCCACGCGGGGTGTGGTGCTTCGAAGTGTTCGGGTGGTTCACCCTTGAAGGTACCTTCTTTGAAGACCATGGAACGCTCCTGTGGTTGACTGAATGGAAACGCGCAAGGGGAGGATTTGTTCGGTGCTGTTTAGGGATGATTAGGACTGTTCCGAAGTCAGACAGATCCGCCCCGAATTGGGAGTTGTTGGCCTGTTTGGCGCAGGCTAAGCATCGGCTATCGCAACCGGGGATAGAGTATGAGCAATATCAATATTAGGGGTTTCTCTTTGAAATCCGGCGCAAATTTCAACAAATTCGTTTCCGAAAAGTTGCAGACAATCCTGGATTATGATCGCGAAGTTGCAAAGCCGACCTACCTCGAGTTTCGCGACGACAGCAAGAGCTACATGAAGTTCAGCGGTACAAACCTGACGTACAAGGTCGTGGGCGGGGAAGTTTTTGGCGTCACCGGCGGCACGATCACGGCTTTCAAGACCGTCTCCGACGGCATCGCCGTCCTCGACGTCACCAACCTTTCGCTGACCGGCAAGGCCTTGACGGCGGCGATCGACAGCGGCAGCACCACGAAGTTCCTCAACGCCTTCCTGTCCGGTGACGATGTCATCAAGGCGACCAACTATGCCGACGTCTTCTGGGGCGGCAACGGCAATGACGCGCTCTACGGCTACAACGGCAACGACACGATGTCCGGCGGCAATGGTGTAGACAAGCTCTACGGCGGCGCTGGCAACGACACGCTGAAGGGCGATGCCGGCAACGACCGGCTGGAGGGTGGCGCCGGCGCGGACAAGCTCTATGGCGGTGCCGGTGCCGATACCTTCGTCTTCCTCTCGGTGCAGGATTCGACGGTGGCTGCGAGCGGACGCGATACGATCTTCGACTTCAACCAGAAGGAAAAAGACAGGATCGACCTCAAGGCAATCGACGCCGACACCACGCTCGCCAAGGACCAGGCCTTTTCCTTCATCGGCAACAAGGCCTTCTCGAAGGATGCCGGCGAACTTCGTTACGTGAAGACGGGTGGTGACACCTATATCCAGGGCGACGTGAACGGCGATGGCAAGGCGGATTTTTCGATTGTGGTGGACGCGTCCATCACCTTCACCAAGGCGGATTTCATTCTCTGATCATCGCCCGCGAGTGGCCCCGTATTTCCGTTTATGGGGCCTAAAATGGTTGAGACCCAAGAGCGTGCACATCGCTCTCGGGTCCCCCTCACAACCGCATCCGGGGGTGTCTGCGGCTGCCCCCGTGAAATGCAGCACAGCAAAATTTGTTCCCGCTAAAAAACGAATTTTTGCAGGCTTTCTGAATTCCGGCTTACGGTGGGGCAGGATGGGATCGCCTTGAAGCCAGCCCCAACAAGGCGCGGACGATAGATTTTGATTGTATGTCGCGCGTGTCAGCCCAGGGTCACTACCAAACCAGCCGCCGCAAAGCCCCGGGCGTAGTCGCCAAGCGGTGGGTACCATCCGGCACCTTGCGGCCCGGTTCCCCAGGCGATTCGCTTATTGGCCAGGTGCCATTTGTTGAATTTTTCGCCGGCCCGCGCCGGGTAATCTTGCAATTTGCAAAACACATTCAGCCATGGATCGACCGCCCAAACATCGGCGGAAAGTGGACTTCTCGCCAACTCCTCCACTGTATTGTTTCCTAAATTCGCACATTTGACGCGGGGTCCGACAGCACAGAAAACGTGGTCAGCCGGCGCCGCCAAAGAGACCAACGCCAATGGCGCAGGTTTTGGCTCCCCCAGCCTGACCCAGGCACTTGCTGCTGCGATCATAGCAAGCTCGCCGCAATTCGTTGCGACGGGGCGCATACGAAGAAGCGCCTTCCCATCGCGCAAGAAATAGGTCGTTGGAATACCAAAACGTTCACGGAACCCGCCGAGCTGGAGAAGAGCAGCTCGGAGTTGATTTTCATGCGCCTGGTCGCTTTCGGCAAATGTCGCACCGAAGGCGACAGGCGCATAGTTGTGCCGATTGGCGGTAAATGCGGAGTTCCCGTCTAAGTGAAGTTTGTTGCTGGATTTATGTCCTGCTGCGTAAATTTCTCTCGCAGCGCTAAAACCGGTGCTAGCTGCTACCATGAATGACATTGCGGCTAGCTCCCCTCTGAAGAACAATCATAGGTAATCATAAATGGTTCGCCGGGGGAAGGGACGTGGTGCAGTCCATAAGGTTCGCCGAGGCTTCTTCAAACCTGTAAGGACGCATCGTCCTGTCAATCACAGCCAAAGATCTTTAAACCGTCAAAGGCTCTTTACCGCGCCCCGAAAGGCGGGCAGTTGGTTGGATTAGCCGCGGTATTTCTTCGGAAATGCCTGAAAACCAGCCTTATCCAGGAAAGCCTCGGTGCGCCATAGCGGAGCGGAGGCGAAACAGCACGATGGGTTGGTGGGCGGCGTGGCGCAGAAAAGATTGGTGCCCCATGCCGGAATCGAACCAGCACTCCTTTCGGAACTCGATTTTGAGTCGAGCGCGTCTACCAGTTCCGCCAATGGGGCACGGCACTTGTGAGCCATCGCCGTTTACACGAAGCGTTCGTGGGCGGCAACCGGGAAATCGGGGCTAAACGGGTCTGATCACATATCCGTGCAGGTGATTTACAACGACGTGCCACCTGATAGAACTCGGCGCCGTTCGCCGGCACCCCCGCCGGCCCGATTGGACGATCCTGATGACGGCATTCCTCGACCTTTCCCGCAAGACATCCGCAGGCCTGCTTTCGCTCGGCATGGCGGCGACCGTGGGCGGCGCGCTCGCCTTCGAGCATGTCGGCGGCTACATCCCCTGCGCGCTCTGCCTGTTGCAGCGGGATCCCTATTATTATGGCATTCCGGTTGCGGTTGCGGCGCTGGTCTCCGCCCTGTTCGGCGGTCCGGCCTGGCTGACGCGACTGCTTTTGGCGATTGCCGGCATCATGATGCTGGTCGGTGTGGGTATGGGCGTCTATCACGCGGGCGTCGAGTGGAGTTTCTGGGAGGGGCCGGCGACCTGCGCAACCTCCGCCCAGGGTGTCACGCAGAATGCCGGTGATCTCTTGTCCGATCTCAACAGCAAGCACGGGCCCTCCTGCACGGAGGCGTCATTCCGCTTCCTCGGCCTGTCCTTTGCCGGCTGGAACGTGATCGCAAGCCTCATCCTTGCCGCGATCGCCTTCAAGGGCGTGCGGTCCGCGAAAGCCTGAGATGCCGCAACCCTTCGGGCCACGCAGGCTGATGGCGCAAAACGGCTTGGCCGTTTCGCGCGACCTGCGTCAGGGCTGCAGTTCGACGTCCCAGTAGAGATAGTCCATCCAGCTTTCATGCAGAAAGTTGGGTGGAAACAGTCGCCCGTTGTTGTGCAGATCCTGAACCGTCGGCTGGTAGGGCTTCTGATGCGGGAACATGCCCGCCTGCTTCGGCAGCTTGCTGCCTTTTCTCAAATTGCACGGGGAGCAGGCCGCGACCACATTGTGCCACGTCGTCTCACCGCCATGGGCGCGCGGGATAACATGGTCGAAAGTCAGGTCGTCGGGCGTCCCGCAGTACTGGCATTCGAACTTGTCGCGCAGGAACACGTTGAACCGGGTGAAGGCCGGGTGGCGTGAGGGCTGCACGTAGGACTTGAGGCACACGACGCTCGGCAGGCGCATCGTGAAGCTCGGGGAAGAAACCGAATGGTCGTATTCGGCGATGATGTTTACGCGGTCAAGAAACACGGCCTTGATCGCGTCCTGCCAGGACCAAAGCGACAAGGGGTAATAACTCAGTGGCCGGTAGTCAGCATTCAAGACAAGAGCTGGCAGGGCCTGTGGTGAAACAGAAATCGTCAAGGGCTTCTCCTGATCGATTCGGCATCTGCTCTTCTATATTAGGCCCGTTGTTACAGCATTGTGAAGCGGGAAAGGAAAAGCGAAAACAACGTATTTCGCAAGCCTCAACCTTCGAGCACCGGCGCGACCTCGCGGCGCATCTCGCGGGCATAATAAGCCCAGAACAATCGGGCCGAGACACCGCGCCAGGGCGACCAGCTTTCGGCGATCCGGTCGAGCTCCTGGGGGCTCGGGCGCATGGCAAGGCCAAGCGCATGGGCGACGGCATTTTGCAACGCGATGTCACCGGACGGAAAGATATCCGGGTGACCGCCGCAGAACAGCAGGTACACATCCGCCGTCCAGCGGCCGATGCCCTTGATGGCGGTGAGCTTGTGGGTCGCTGCCTTCGCTTCCATGCGACAGATCGCGTCGAGATCGAGTTCCCCGCGATCGACGGCCTCGGCCGCGCGGCGCAGCGTCTCGGCCTTGGCGCGCGACAGCCCGATTGTGCGGCAGGCCTCGTCGGAAAGGGCGAGGATGTGATGGGGCGTGATATCGCCCGATAGCTCTTCCAGCCGCCGCCAGATCGCATCGGCACTGGCGCGCGACACCATCTGGGCGACGATGATGCCGGCAAGGCCGCGATAGCCCGGTGGCAGGCGCCGGAGTGGCACCGGGCCAGCCTTGTCGATGACGGTGAACAGGCGTGCGTCGAGCAGGGCGAGGTCGACCAGACCCGCCGCGACATCCGTCTCCGAATTGATCATGTGCAGTCGCATGGTTTCGAGCGGCCTCGATCCTTGTTCCAACAGCGGCCTTTGTGCGTCACTCTCAACGCGCGGCCCTGTAGTGACGTGACACGCCTCTTCATGCCAGAAGACCTCATGCAAAGTGCTTTGTCAAAAAATCGTGTCTTTCGGTTTGCGCCGAGCCCGAACGGCCTGCTGCATCTCGGCCACGCGCTTTCGGCGATCCTCAACCACGAGCTTGCCGCAGCCTGCGGCGGGCGGTTCCTGCTGCGCATGGAAGACATCGATCCTGCCCGATCGCGGCCCGAATTCGAAGCGGCGATCTACCGGGACCTCGGCTGGCTTGGCCTTGATTGGGAAAGGCCGGTGCGGCGGCAGTCGGAGCATCTGGCGTTTTACGCCGAGGCGTTGGAGCGGCTGAAGGCGATGGGTCTGCTCTATCCGGGTTTTTTGAGCCGCGGCGAGGTGAAGGCGCGGGTTCAGGCGCACGAGGCGGACGGCGGTCTCTGGCCGCGCGATCCGGATGGGGCGCCGCTTTATCCGACGGAAGAACGTGCGCTCGACCGCGGGCAGGCGAATGCCTGGATCGAAGCAGGCCGGCAGCATGCGTGGCGGCTCGACATGGACAAGGCCTGTGACCTGGCGCCGGCGGTTCTGGATTGGTCGGAGGCGGGCGAGGGGCCGGAGGGCGAGACCGGCACCGTGACGGCGCGGCCGGAGCGCTGGGGTGACGTCATCCTGTCGCGGCCGGATGCTCCGGCGAGCTATCACCTCGCCGTCGTGCTCGACGATGCGGTACAGGGCATCACCGACGTGGTGCGCGGGCAGGACCTTTTTCACGCGACGGCGGTGCATCGTCTCCTGCAAAGCCTGTTCGGGTTGCCGGCGCCCGCCTATCGCCATCACGGGCTCGTGCCGGGGCCGGACGGGCGAAAACTGTCGAAAAGCAACCAGGATACGGGGATTACGGCCTACCGGGAAAAGGGTGTTTCACCTGCCGGCATTCGCGCCCTGCTCGCGGGCTATGGCTTCGTCTTCCATTGAATCGCCATCGGCTGGCGGTGGCGGCTTGCGCACGCCCCTGATCCTGTCGAGAATCAGGCGCTTTACACGGAACTTCATCAGGGCCGCGTTGATCTCTGCGCCGAGGATGAAGATCACGCCGACGATATAGAGGAAGACCAGGGCGATCATGATCGAGGCGAGGCCGGCATAGGTCGAGACGTAATTGGCGAAGGTCGTGAGATAGGAGGCGAAGGTATAGGCGCCGATGCCCCAGGCCAGCAGTGTCAGCAGGATGCCGGGCAGCACGTCGGCGATCTTGCGCCGGCCGGCGGGCATCCAGAGATGGGCGATCAGCAGGCCGACGAACAGTACGAGGATGGTGCCGAAGAGGCCCCAGCTTTCCACCCAGGAATAGACATAGTTCAGCCAGGGCAGCCAGTCGCCCGACGCCCGCACCGCGAGCGGCGCGGCGACGAGCACAATGCTGATGACGGCGAGTGCCAGCACGCCGGCGATGACGAAGCCGAGGCTCGCCAGGCGCGTAACGTACCAGTAGCGCGTTTCGGCCACCCGGTAGGCGCGGTTGAGCGAGACGCGAAGTGCCTCCACGCCGTTCGAGGCGAAATAGGCGGCGGCGAGCACGGAGACCGTCAACAGGCCGCCACGTGGAATGGTGAGGACGGCGACGACCTCGCGGGAAATGGGGGCTGCAATCGATTCCGGCCAGGTGTCGAAGATCAGGTGCACGGCGGTCTCGGCGAACTGGTCAGCGCCGAGGAAGGAGCCAAGCGCGGTGCCGAAAATCAGGAAGGGGAAGATCGCCAGAAGCGTCGAGAGCGCGACGTGGCTCGCCATCGCCCAGCCGTCGTCCTCGGAAAAATGCCAGATCGCGTCGAAGACGACCTTGTAGGCAAGGCGGATGGCGGTCGGCATCGGCAATGTCCAGTTCCTTTTGCGACCGTGCCCGGCCGGCTCTGCAATTGTCTGCCCGGGCATAACGTCTTAAACCGGATTCAGTTTAAGACGTTATGCCCAAATCCAAATTTCCATAGTGCCGCGCTTTATGGACGACGTGTGGTGCTGTCGTGGTGATATGGGAAATCGACGCAGATTTGTACAGGAAACCGCCATGTCTTCTCCGAATGCGACAACCCCGCCGAGCATCATCGTCACCGGTTGCTCTTCGGGCATAGGTGCGCACTGCGCCCGTGCGCTGAAGGCGGAGGGCTGGCGAGTTTTTGCGACCGTGCGGCGGGAGGAAGACCGGGCCAGCCTCGAAGCCGATGGTATCGAGGCGCTGTTGATGGATTATACCAAGCCGGACACGATCGCAGCCCTTGTCGAGACGGTGCTGGCACGCACCGGAGGCCGGCTCGATGCGCTTTTCAACAACGGTGCGTACGGACAGGCCGGTGCCGTCGAGGACCTGCCGGTGGATGTGTTGCGCCAGCAATTTGAGACGAATGTCTTCGGCTGGCACGATCTGACGCGGCGGGTCATTCCCACCATGCGCAGACAGGGTTCCGGCCGCATCGTGCAATGCTCGTCGATCCTCGGCATCGTGCCCTATCGCTGGCGTGGCGCCTACAATGCATCGAAATTCGCGCTCGAAGCCCTGTCGCTGACGATGCGCATGGAGCTTGCCGGGTCAGGCGTGCATGTCAGTCTGATCGAGCCGGGGCCGATCACCTCGCGTTTCACCGCCACTGCGCTGACCTACATCGAGAAGAACATCGATCTTGAAAACTCGGTGCATGCGGAAGAATACCGCCGGCAATTGCAACGGTTGCGCGGCGAATCGAAACCGGCGCGCGGCAAGCTGGGGCCGGAGGCGGTGCATGTGGTGCTGCGCCATGCGCTGACGGCGAAGGCGCCAAGGCCGCATTACATCGTGACGACACCGGCCAAGCAGGGTGCGCTGTTGAAAAAGCTGCTGCCGGCCGCCTTGTTCTACCGGATCATCGGCAGGCTTGGCTGACGCGGCGTGGCGTCGCAGGCCTTCCCCGTCAAAATGCGTGCTATTTCCGCCGAATGCCCTATGTGAATAGGGCTGACGGAAATCAAATCGGATTGTTGGCATGTCTTCCTTTCTCACTTTCATGACCCTGCTCGTCATGGGCCTCGTGGTGATCGTGCTCGTGCGCGGTCTCGTCAACATGGCCAAGGGCGGCAGCGGCAACACATCGAACAAGCTGATGCAGGCGCGCGTGCTCCTGCAGGCGATCGCCATCGTCCTCATCATGTTGACGCTGTGGATTACCGGCGGCGGGCGCTGAGGGAACGATGGTCAAGCTCAACAAGATTTATACGCGCACGGGTGATGACGGCACGACCGGTCTGGTCGCGGGGCCGCGTCGCAAGAAGCATGATCTTCGCGTCGAATCCTATGGCGAGGTCGACGAGGCGAACTCCTGTATCGGGCTTGTGCGCCAGCATCTTGCCGATCATCCGGCCCTCGATCGGATGCTGGTGCGCATCCAGAACGATCTTTTCGATCTCGGCGCCGACCTTGCGACGCCTGACACCGGCAAAAAACTCGATTACGAGCCGCTGCGCATCGCGCAGTCGCAGGTCGACCGGCTGGAGGTGGAGATCGACACGCTCAATGCCGATCTGGAGCCACTGCGTTCCTTCGTGCTACCGGGCGGCACGCCGGCTTCGGCGGCGCTGCATCTGGCACGCACCGTTGCGCGCCGGGCCGAGCGGCGGATCGTGGCACTTCAGGATGGTGGGGAGACCGTCTCGGCCGCGGCGGTCGCCTATATCAACCGGCTCTCGGATTTCCTCTTCGTCGCCGCCCGCTGGGTCAACGACAAAGGACGCACGGACATATTGTGGGTTCCGGGGCAGAACAGATAAGCTCGTCCGCAGCAGGCCTTGGGAAGGGGATCCATGTTCATACCGCTGCACGACGCGAATGCCCTGAAATACATCAAGGTGCAGTATGTCACGATCAGCCTGATCGTGATCGATGTCGTCGTCTGGCTGGTGACGGGGCTTGCCTCGACGCAGTCGTTTTCCGACGCCGCGGTGGTCGGCCTCGGCTATATCCCGGCGGTGGTCTTCGATTTCGCCGACCTGGAGCCGAGCCTCGTGCTTGTGCCGGAGGATGCGACCTATGTCACCTATGCCTTCCTGCACGGCGATTTCATGCATCTCGCCTCGAACATGCTGTTCCTCTGGGTGTTCGGTGACAATGTCGAGGATGCGCTCGGCCATTTCCGCTTCCTCGTCTTCTATCTGCTCTGCGCGGCCGCCGGCGCCCTCGTGCACGGTCTCGTGCAGCCGGATTCGGAAGCGCCGCTGATCGGCGCCTCGGGGGCGATTTCCGGGGTGGTGGCGGCGTATTTCCTGCTGCATCCGAAGGTGCGCGTCTGGGTTCTGGTGTTCTTCCGCATCCCGCTGCCGCTGCCGGCGGTCATTCCGCTCGCCTTCTGGATCGCCCAGCAATTCTACATGCTGGTGGTCGATGGCGACAGCGGCGTCTCCTGGGGCGCCCATGTCGGCGGTATCGTCGCAGGGGCCATCCTCGTGCTCGTGCTACGGCGGCGCGGCGTGCCGCTGTTCGACCAGACGATCGTCACGCCCAAGGCCGTCCGGCATGTCGAGGCGACCCCGGTTGCCGTCGACGAGACGCCATCAAGCCCCTCCGTGCCGCCGACCCATTGGGGGCGGTGAGCGTGTCGCGCGTGGTAAATTGACGTGAACGTAAAGGTAATTTATAACGCCTCCGTTTTCACGTGGGGAGGGCTCGTGACACATTGTGTTTGGGGAAAAAACGCGTATCGATGTCGCCAACCGACAATCAGGGCGCCCTTGAAAGGCGCATTTTCCCTCGCGGGCATATGAAGGAAGGAAGCCATGAAGATCCTGGTCCCTGTAAAGCGGGTCGTTGATTACAACGTCAAAATTCGCGTCAAGTCCGACGGCTCGGGCGTCGAGCTAGCGAATGTGAAGATGTCGATGAACCCGTTCGACGAGATTTCCGTCGAGGAAGCGCTGCGGCTGAAGGAAGCCGGCAAGGCGGAGGAAGTGATCGTTGTGTCGATCGGTCCCGCCAAGGCCGAAGAGACGCTGCGCACCGCGCTCGCCATGGGTGCCGACCGCGCCGTGCTGGTCGAGACGGACGATCAGGTCGAGCCGCTCGCGGTCGCGAAGATCCTCAAGGGCGTCGCTGAAGCCGAACAGCCGGGCCTGATCATCGTCGGCAAGCAGGCGATCGACGACGATTCGAACCAGACCGGCCAGATGCTGTCGGCACTGCTCGGCTGGGCACAGGCAACGTTTGCCTCGAAGGTCGAGATCGGTGACGGCAAGGCGACTGTGACGCGCGAAGTCGACGGCGGTCTACAGACCATCGAAGTGAAGCTGCCGGCCGTCGTCACGACGGACCTGCGCCTCAACGAGCCGCGCTATGCCTCGCTGCCGAACATCATGAAGGCGAAGAAGAAGCCGCTCGACAAGAAGACGCCCGCAGACTTCGGCGTCGACACGAGCCCGCGTCTCAAGGTGCTGAAGACCGAAGAACCGTCCGGCCGCAAGGCAGGCGTCAAGGTGAAGTCGGTTGCAGAGCTGATCGACAAGCTGAAAAACGAAGCCGGCGTGCTCTAAGGCAGAAAAGGGAGAACTAGAACCATGGCCATTCTTCTTCTGGCAGATCACGACAACGCACACCTTTCCGACCAGACGGCGAAGGCGCTGACTGCGGCATCGAAAATCGGCTCCGACGTGCATGTGCTCGTCGCTGGTGCCGGCGCCAAGGCTGCGGCCGAGCAGGCGGCAAAACTCTCCGGCGTCTCAAAGGTGCTCGTCGCCGAGGATGCCAGCCTTGCCAACGATCTGGCGGAACCGCTCGCAGCGCTCATCGTGTCGCTTGCCGGCTCCTACGATGCTATCGTTTCGGCCGCGACCTCGGTCGGCAAGAACGTTCTGCCGCGCGTGGCAGCGCTTCTCGACGTCGCGCAGGTCTCGGAAATCACCGAGGTCGTCTCTGCCGATACGTTCAAGCGTCCGATCTATGCGGGCAATGCCATCCAGACGGTGCAGTCCACCGACACCAAGAAGGTGATCACCGTTCGCACCGCATCCTTCGCGGCAGCCCCCGAAGGCGGCAGCGCGGCGATCGAGAGCATCTCGGCCGTAGCGAACCCCGGTCTTTCCAGCCACGTCAGGGATGCGTTGTCGTCCTCCGACCGTCCGGAATTGACGTCTGCCAGGATCATCATCTCGGGCGGCCGTGCACTGGGCTCGTCTGAAAAGTTCCAGGAGGTGATCCTGCCTGTCGCCGACAAGCTCGGTGCAGCCGTCGGCGCATCGCGCGCTGCCGTCGATGCGGGCTACGCGCCCAACGACTGGCAGGTCGGGCAGACGGGCAAGGTTGTTGCCCCGCAGCTCTACATCGCCTGCGGCATCTCGGGCGCCATCCAGCATCTCGCCGGCATGAAGGACTCGAAGGTGATCGTTGCGATCAACAAGGACGAGGAGGCACCGATCTTCCAGGTTGCCGACTATGGCCTCGTCGCCGATCTCTTCGAGGCGCTGCCGGAACTCCAGAAGGCGCTCTAAGCCGACGAAGGTCGGGCTTTGCGACGAGGATTTCACTGGAAAAATGCGTCGCGGCGCTTTATCACTTCACCGGGCCGGCTCGACCGGCCCGGTGTTTTTTTGCGCCATCGGGGCGCGGAATGAGATGACGGGGCGGTTGGCGCTATGATCAAGAACGTCGGTATTGTGGGCGCAGGCCAGATGGGGTGCGGAATCGCGCATGTCGCGGCCGTCGCCGGCTACAAGGTCCATATCTACGACCTGTCGCCCGAGCGGGTCGAAACCGGCCTTGCAACGATCAACGGCAATTTCGCTCGCCTGGTTTCCTCCGGCAAGATGACCGAGGACGAGCGCAAGAAGGCGATCGCGCTCATCAAGGGCTCGGCCGACGTCAACGATCTCTCCGATGCCGATCTCGTCATCGAGGCGGCGACCGAAGACGAGACCGTCAAGCGCAAGATCTATGGCCTCGTCTGTTCCGTGCTGAAGCCGGAAGCGATCCTTGCCACCAACACATCGTCGTTCTCGATTACGCGTCTCGCATCCGCCACCGACCGGCCGGAGCGTTTCATGGGCATCCACTTCATGAACCCGGTGCCGGTCATGAAGCTTGTCGAACTCGTGCGCGGCATTGCCACCGAAGAAGGTACGTTTGCCGCGGCCAAGGCATTCGTCGCCTCGCTCGACAAGACGATTACGGTTGCCGAGGATTTCCCGGCCTTCATCGTCAACCGCATCCTGCTGCCGATGATCAACGAGGCGATCTACACGCTTTATGAGGGCGTCGGTTCGGTGGATGCCATCGATACGGCGATGCGGCTCGGCGCCAACCATCCGATGGGTCCGCTCCAGCTTGCCGACTTCATCGGCCTCGATACCTGCCTCTCGATCATGCAGGTGCTGCATGACGGGCTCGCCGATTCCAAGTATCGCCCGTGCCCGCTGCTGGTGAAATATGTCGAAGCCGGCTGGCTTGGGCGCAAGTCCGGCCGTGGCTTCTACGACTATCGCGGCGAGGTCCCGGTTCCCACCCGCTGACGGTCTGGCCGGAGATTCCCCGCACCGTCCCTTTCAGGGAAAATTGTTTCACCTGCCGTAGAAGCCGCGGCAGGTGATTCCTCGGATCACAAGCCTCAGCCCGTTATTGTCTGCCCGAATTCAATTTCCATTCGGGGTTTTTCAGATGAAACGTTTGCTCCTTCTCGGCGTGGCCCTTCTCGGCCTCGCCGCTCCGTTCTCCGCGCATGCCGCCGACAAGCTGCTCAACGCCTCCTATGATGTGGCGCGCGAGCTTTTCGCCGCCGAGAACGAAGCCTTCGTGAAGGCGCATCCGGGCGTCACCATCGACCAGTCGCATGGCGGCACCTCCAAGCAGGCGCGGGCCATCGTTGAAGGCCTTGAAGCCGACGTCGTGACCTTCAACCAGGTGACGGACATCGACTTCCTCGTGAAGAACGGTTTTGTCGCAGAAGGCTGGCAGCAGAAATTCCCGAACAATGCCTCGCCCTTCTACTCCTTTCCGTCCTTCCTGGTGCGTGCCGGCAACCCGAAGAACATCAAGGACTGGGCAGACCTTGCCCGCGACGACGTGAAGGTCATCTTCCCGAACCCGAAGACCTCGGGCAATGCGCGCTACACCTATCTCGCCGCAACCGCTTACGCCAAGGAAGCGTTCAAGGACGATCCGGCCAAGGTCGAGGAATTCGTCACCAAGATTTTTGACAACGTGCCGGTCTTCGACACGGGCGGCCGCGCAGCGACGACGACCTTCGTCGAGCGCGAGATCGGCGATGTGATCGTGACGTTCGAAGCCGAGACCAAGGGTATTGCCAAGCAGTACGGCGAAGACAAGTTCCAGAGCGTCGTGCCGTCCGTTTCGCTACTGGCCGAGTTCCCGGTCGCCATCGTCGACAAGGTCGCGGAAGCCAAGGGCAGCCGGGATCTCGCGAAATCCTATCTCGACTTCCTCTACGCGCCGGAAGGCCAGAAGATCGCCGCTGAATTCGGTCACCGCGTCCATGACGAAAAGGTCGCCGCCGAGTTCAAGGACAAGTTCCCGGAAATCCGCCTCGTGAATGTCGATGACGTCTTCGGCGGCTGGAAGAAGATTTCCGAGGAGCATTTTGCCGAAGGCGGTACGCTGGACAAGATCTACGGCAGCCGCTGATCGTCCAAAACCATTGTTTTTCCGACAACCGGCGGGCATGGAGCTCGCCGGTTGTCGGCATGAAAAGTGCGACGTATTCCGGACGGAAACGCCATGCCCTTTTCCTGGAATTGCTTGAGAAAGGACGCGCGCTTTGAGACGGCGTGTACTGCCCGGATTGCCGCTCGCGCTCGGCATCACCCTTGTCTATGTGGCCATCATCGTGGTGCTGCCGCTGGCCGCGCTCGTCTTCAAGGCGGCGAGCCTCGGGCCGGCGGACTATTGGCGCATCATTTCGTCGGATCGTGCCTTCGCCAGCTACCGCGTGACGGTGCTCTGCGCGCTCGCCGCAACGGTCTTCAACCTCATCTTCGGCATGGCGCTTGCCTGGGTTCTGGTGCGCTATCGCTTCCCGGGCCGGCGGCTCATCGATGCGCTGGTCGACCTGCCCTTCGCGCTGCCGACGGCGGTTGCGGGCATTGCGCTCACCACGCTGTTGGCCACCAACGGTTGGTTCGGCGCACCGCTGTCGCTTCTCGGCATCAAGGTCGCCTATACGCCGCTCGGCATCATCGTCGCGATGAGCTTTACCAGCATTCCCTTCATCGTGCGCACCGTGCAGCCTGTGCTGGAGGAGCTGGATCCGGCGCTGGAGGAGGCGGGGCAGACGCTGGGCGCCAGTGACCTCTCGATCTTCGTCGGCGTCATCCTGCCGCTCTTGACACCGGCGCTGCTGGCCGGCGTGTCGCTCTCCTTCGCGCGCAGCCTCGGCGAGTTCGGCGCCATCATCTTCATCGCCGGCAACCAGCCGTTCTCGACGGAGATCACGGCGCTGCTCGCCTTCATCCGGCTTGAGGAGTACGACTATCCGGCCTCTGCCGCGATTGCCTCCGTCATGCTGCTGACGGCTTTCGTGATGCTCGCCATCACCAACCTGATGCAGGCCCGTGCCCTGCGCTACACGGTGCGGGGCTGACCATGGTGCACAACAGAAAAGGCAAGCCGCCGCGTGTCGGCGACAATCCGGTCTTCCGCCGAAGCCTGCTCGGCATCGTGCTCGTGCTTGTCGGACTGATGATCGTGGCACCGCTTGTTGTCATCGCCGTCGAGGCGTTTTCGAGTGGCGTGGTCTATTTTGCCGAGTCGATCGTCGACCCGGATACGCGCCACGCCATCTTGCTGACAGTCATCACCGCGCTTATCGCCGTGCCGATCAACACGGCGTTCGGCGTTGCGGCTGCCTGGGCGATCACCAAACACGATTTCCGTGGCAAGCGGCTTTTGACCGTCATTATCGAGCTGCCCTTCTCGGTTTCGCCGATCGTCGCGGGCGTGGCCTATCTCTTCGTCTACGGCTTGCAGGGCCTGTTCGGCCCGGTGCTGCAATCGATGGAGATAAAAATTCTCTTCGCGCTGCCCGGCATCGTGCTCGCCAGCATGTTCGTGACGGCACCCTTCGTGGCGCGCGAGCTGATTCCACTGATGCAGGCGCAGGGGCGCGATCTGGAAGAGGCGGCGACATCGCTCGGGGCGAGCGGCTGGCGGACCTTCTTCTCCGTCACCTTGCCCAATATCAAATGGGCGCTGCTCTATGGCGTCGTGCTCTGCAATTCGCGCGTCATGGGCGAGTTCGGCGCAGTCTCCGTCGTCTCGGGCAACATCCGCGGCCAGACCAACACGCTGCCGCTGCATATCGAACTGCTTTATCACGACTATAACGCGGCCGGCTCCTTCGCCGCCGCATCCATTCTCGCCTGCCTCGCCATCGTGACGCTCGTCGTCAAGGTGGCGCTGGAGCGGCAGGGCGCAGGGCGCGTCCAGCGTCCCGCAGCCCTTGCCGGCGCCGACAGCATCATTCCGGAGGTCAAGCCTTGAAGATCCGCCTCGACAATGTGGTCAAGGAGTTCGAGACGTTTCGTGCGGTGCACGGCGTTTCCCTCGATATCGGCAGCGGCGAGCTGGTGGCGCTGCTCGGCCCGTCCGGCTCTGGCAAGACGACGATCCTGCGCATGGTCGCAGGCCTCGAATATGCCGATGCCGGCGCGATCTATTTCGGCGACGAGAACGCGACGGATATTCCGGTGCGCGATCGTGGCGTCGGCTTCGTCTTCCAGCATTACGCGCTGTTCCCACACATGACGGTGGGCGAGAACATCGCCTTCGGCATGAAGGTTTCCAAGGTGAAGCGCTCGCCGCAGGCGATTGCCGAGCGGGTCAAGGAACTGCTCGACCTCGTACAGCTGAGCGGTCTCAAGGACCGTTTCCCTGCCCAGATTTCCGGCGGCCAGCGCCAGCGCGTGGCGCTTGCCCGCGCACTTGCCGTCGATCCACGCGTGCTGCTGCTCGACGAACCTTTTGGCGCACTCGATGCGAATGTCCGGCGGGACCTGCGCCGCTGGCTTCGAAAAATCCATGACGAGCTCGGCATCACCACGCTTTTCGTCACGCACGACCAGGAGGAGGCACTCGACCTCGCCGATCGCGTCGTCATTCTCAACAAGGGCAAGATCGTACAGGAAGGCACGCCGGAAGCGGTCTGCCGCAACCCCGCCGATGCCTTCGTGATGAATTTTCTCGGCGACGCCAACAAGCTCGATGCGGATATCCGCGGCGGCAAGGCCTATGTCGATGCAGTTGCCTTCGACGCCGAAGGCGTGGCTGATGGCAGCGGGCAGATCCTCTTCCGCCCGGCGGATGTCAGCTGGCGCGAGCACGGCCACGGCATTGCCGCGCGTATCCTGCGCGTCATCGACCGGCCGGATTCGCGCCGCGTGCTGGCAATGACCGGCAGCGGCCAGGCCGTCGAGTTCGATACGGCGCCGGAATTCCCGCACCGCAAGGGCGAGGAAGGCTTCATCGACATCCGCCGGCCGCGCGTCTACGCGGCGGCTTGACGGCATCGCCGGAAACAAGCCCCCTCATCCGCCTGCCGGCACCTTCTCCCCGTGGGGGAGAAGGGATATGCCGCAACATCTCTGTTACCCTCTCCCCGCGGGGAGAGGGCCACCGAGCGAAGCAGAGGCGGGGTAAGGGGAACCCTACCCGTCGTGCGTGCTTCGTTCAGCTCTTCGGTGTCGCCAGCGCGGCGTTGATCAAGGCCTTGGCGTCCTCGCTGTCCCAGGCGGCGGGGCCGTTCATGGCGGAGATCAGGCAGCCCTTGTCGTCCATCAGCAGGGTGACGGGCAGGCCGAAGGCGAGGCCTTCCTTCTTCAGCGTGTTGAAGACACCCATCGAGGCATCGCGGTAGTAGCCGAGGTCGTTGACACCCGTTTCGTTGAGGAAGGCTTTCGGCTTCTCGTCGTCGCCGGTGTCGATGTTGATCGCCACGACCTCGAACTTATCGCTGCCGAGCTCCTTTTCGAGCGCGTTGAGTGCCGGCATTTCCTCGCGGCAGGGTCCGCACCAGGTGGCCCAGAGATTGACGAGCAGGGTCTTGCCGGCGAAGTCGGCGATCGTTTTCTTCTTGCCGTCCGGTCCGTCGAAGACGAGGTCGGGCAGCGGGCGATGTTCGTCGACGGTGCGCATGGCGGCGACCTGGCCCTTCGAGAAGGGCGTGATGGCTGCTGCTTTTTCGGCAGCGGCGGCGCAGGCGGCGGGATCGGCGGAGGCCACCGCGCCATTGCCAGACAGGCTTTCCTTCACGTATATCGCTGCACCACCGGCGAGAAGTCCGGCCAGTCCCGCGATGGCGATGAGCTTCGTGGCGGGCAGGCCGAGTTTCTTCTTCACTGTCATTTCTTTCTCCAGGATAGGCATCCCATGGCTGACGGCAATTCCGAGACGAAATCCTCGAACCAGATGTGGGGCGGCCGGTTCGCCTCGGGACCGGATGCGATCATGGAGGAGATAAATGCCTCCATCGGCTTCGACAAGAAGCTTTACGCCCAGGACATCCGCGGCTCAAAGGCGCATGCCGAAATGCTCGCCCATCAGGGCATTATTTCGGCGGACGATAAGGAAAAGATCGTTCACGGTCTCGACACGATCCTGTCAGAGATCGAAAGCGGCCAGTTCGAGTTCTCGCGCCGTCTCGAAGACATCCATATGAACATCGAGGCCCGCCTTGCGACGCTGATCGGCCCGGCCGCCGGGCGCCTGCACACCGCCCGCTCGCGCAACGACCAGGTGGCGCTCGATTTCCGCCTCTGGGTGAAGGAAGAGCTGCAGAAGACGGAAAAGGCGCTGACCGGCCTGATCGCCGCTTTCCTTGATCGCGCGGAAGAGCATGCCGACACCGTCATGCCGGGCTTTACCCATCTCCAGACGGCGCAGCCGGTGACCTTCGGGCACCATTGCATGGCCTATGTGGAAATGTTCGGCCGCGACCGCCAGCGCGTGCGCCACGCCATCGAACATCTCGACGAGAGCCCGATCGGCGCCGCAGCACTCGCTGGAACCGGCTATGCCATCGACCGGCACATGACGGCCAAGGCGCTCGGTTTCCGCGAGCCGACGCGCAACTCGATCGACACCGTGTCGGACCGCGATTTTGCGCTGGAGTTCCTGTCGATTGCCGCGATCGCCGCGGTGCATCTGTCGCGCCTTGCGGAAGAGATCGTCATCTGGTCGACGCCGCAGTTCGGTTTCATCCGTCTGTCGGACGCGTTTTCGACCGGCTCCTCGATCATGCCGCAGAAGAAGAACCCCGACGCCGCTGAGCTGGTGCGCGCCAAGACCGGCCGCATCAACGGCTCGCTGATCGCGCTGCTCACCGTCATGAAGGGCCTGCCGCTCGCCTATTCCAAGGACATGCAGGAAGACAAGGAACAGGTTTTCGACGCCGCCGAAAGCATCGAACTGGCGATTGCCGCGATGACCGGCATGGTGCGCGACATGACGATCCGCACGGACAAGATGAAGGCGGCGGCCGGCTCCGGCTATTCCACCGCCACCGACCTTGCCGACTGGCTGGTGCGCGAGGCGGGGCTTCCCTTCCGCGACGCCCACCATGTGACGGGCCGCGCCGTGGCGCTTGCCGAGAGCAAGGGCTGCGACCTCGCCGAACTGTCGCTGGAAGACCTGCAGGCGATCCATGCCTCGATCACCGCGGACATCTTCAACGTGCTGACGGTCGAGGCCTCGGTCGCCAGCCGCAAGAGTTTTGGTGGCACGGCGCCCTCCGAGGTCAGGAAGCAGATCGCCTGGTGGCGGCAGCGGAACTGATCAGGTTGCTTGCAGGACTCATCAGCAGATTAAGGGTGCACAAGGGCGGGCGAATTCGCTAAGGATGATGCCCACCCGACCACCCGAGTTTCCAGGGAACGCTTCATGACACGCATCGATATCGGCAGGCTGGCTCTTGTGCTCTGCCTTTCCGCGGCGGTTCTCACCGCCTGCGGTCGCAAGGGCGATCTCGACCTGCCGGGCGGCGCAAAACCGGTCGTGAAGACCATCGACGGCAAGAAGGTCGAGCAGATCGAAGACAAGCCGTTCATTCTCGACCCCCTTCTCTGACGGAAGATACCCGTGAACCATTTCGAGCATCGCGACGGCATCCTCTACGCAGAGGACGTGCCTGTTCCGGACATCGCCAAGGCGGTCGGCACACCGTTCTACGTCTATTCGACAGCCACGCTGGAGCGCCACTACAAGGTCTTCTCCAAGGCCTTCGACGGTGTCGACGCCATGGTGTGCTACGCCATGAAGGCGAATTCCAACCAGGCGGTGCTGAAGACGCTCGCCCGGCTCGGCGCCGGCATCGATGTGGTTTCGGAAGGCGAGCTGCGCCGCGCTCTTGCCGCCGGTGTTCCGGCCTCCCGCATCATGTTCTCCGGCGTCGGCAAGACGCCGCGCGAGATGGATCTCGGGCTTGAGGCCGGCATCTACTGTTTCAACGTCGAATCCGAGCCGGAACTGGACGTCCTGAATGCCCGCGCCGTGAAGGCCGGCAAGGTCGCGCATGTCTCCTTCCGCATCAACCCGGATGTCGACGCACGCACCCATGCCAAGATCTCGACCGGCAAGAAGGAAAACAAGTTCGGCATTTCCTGGGAGCGCGCGCGCGCCGTCTATGCCCGCGCCGCGACCCTGCCCGGCATCCAGGTGACCGGCATCGACATGCATATCGGCAGCCAGATCACCGAGCTGCAGCCCTTTGAAGACGCCTTCAAGCTTTTGCGCGAACTCGTCGATACGCTGCGCGCCGATGGCCACACGATTGATCACGTCGATGTCGGTGGTGGCCTCGGCATTCCCTACAAGACGGACAATGCGCCGCCGCCGCTGCCGGATGCCTATGCCGAGATCGTCAAGAACCAGCTCAAGGGCCTCAACTGCAAGATCGTCACCGAGCCCGGTCGCCTGATCGTCGGCAATGCCGGCATCCTCGTTACCGAGGTGATCTACGTGAAGGACGGCGGCGAGAAGACCTTTGTGATCGTCGATGCGGCGATGAACGATCTCATCCGCCCGACGCTTTACGAGGCCTGGCACGAAGTCCAGCCGGTCGTCATCTCCGCGGCAAACGCCCCGCGCATCCGGGCGGATGTCGTTGGCCCCGTCTGCGAGACGGGCGACTACCTGGCACAGGATCGCGAAATGGCGCAGCCGAAGCCGGGCGATCTCATCGCTGTCGGTTCGGCGGGTGCTTACGGCGCGGTGCAGGCCGGCACCTATAACAGCCGCCTGCTGATCCCCGAAGTTCTGGTCAACGGCGCGGACTTCCACGTCATCCGCCCACGGCCGTCCTATGACGAGCTGATCGGGCTCGACTCACTGCCAAGCTGGCTCTCCTGAGGCCCGCAAAAGCGTGGATGCCGTTCGCGCGCGCGATCACGATTTTGCGCGTGCCCTCGTCTTCGCCACAAAGCATGTTATCTTTTAGCCGTGACAGCTAGAGTATTTGCGCTTTTCTCCGAATCGCGAAAACGCTCTATTGATGTGTTTTACGCAACTCCTGACGCAAAATCGTTTCACGCTTTTGCTGGACTTGCAGTAGCAGCGGAGAGCGGCGCCCGATGGCGATTGACATGGACAGGCAGCGCAAGGAGACAGTGACCGGGAACCCGGTGGCTCGTCAGCTTGCCGCCAAACGCCTTGCCGCCCAGGCCATTCTCTATCTGGAAGCGCTCCTGCCGAGGCTGCTGCCGATCCTGCTGCTGGTCGCCGGTTTTCTGGCGCTGACATGGTTCGGCTATTTCCGCCATGTGTCCGCCTGGCTGCATATCGCGACGCTCGCGGCCTTCGCGCTCGGCTTCGTCGGTCTGCTCTTGCGCCTTCGCGGCATCGAATGGCCCTCCGTCGACAATGCCTATCGCATGCTGGAGGCGCGCAATGCGCTGACGCACCAGGCTATCCGCGTGCAGGACGACAGGCCGGCGGGCGGCGATGCCTTTGCCGACGCGCTGTGGCGCGAGCATCAGGCGCGCATGGCGCGTTTGATCGGCACGCTGCGCACTGGTGCGCCGGAGCCGGATATCGCCCGCCATGACCATCATGCGCTGCGCGCCATCCCTGTTCTTCTCGTCGTTGTCGCCTTCGCCTTCTCCTATTCCAACCGTGGCGGCCTGCTGGCAGACGTGGTGTCCTTCCGCGCGCCTGCCGAAACGGCGCCGGACGTGCGTATCGATGCCTGGGTCACGCCGCCGGCGCACACATCGCGCGCGCCCGTCTTCCTCACCGGAACGGGCCAGGCGCAATCGAGCGAGGCCGCGAAGGGCGACATCCGCATTCCGCAGTTCAGCGAACTGACCGTACGCGTCACCGGCGGCAGCGGCGACGAGCCGGTGAGCTATCAGGTTGCGGGTGAGACCGCCGCCATCGCCATTCGTCCGGAAGAAGAAAAACCGAAGGACGAGAAGGCCGAGGCTGCGAAGACGGAGGCGGTGGCCAAGGTGCCGGTCGCGGCCATCAATGGCGCCAGGACGATGCACTACAAGATCCTGAAGGACGGCACGCTTTCGGTCGATGGCAGGACCTGGGCTTTTTCCGTCATTCCGGACCGCGTTCCTGAAATCGCCTTCGACGGTATCCCGAAGAAGACCGTGGCTTCCGCGCTGGAGATCAGCTTCATCGCCAAGGACGATTACGGGCTCCAGGAGGCTCGTGCCGAAATCGTGCCGGTCGAGGAGCAGAAGGACGCGCGTCCGCTTTATCCGCTGCCGGAATACCGGCTGGACCTGCCGCGCCGCAGCGCGCGCGATGCCAAAGGCACGACGAGCCGCAACCTCTCCGAACATCCGCTCTCCGGCAAGCGTGTGAAGATCACGCTCGTCGCCAAGGATGCGGCGGGGCAGGAGGGGCGCAGCCAGCCGGTCGAAATGGTGCTGCCGGCGAAGAATTTCTTCGAGCCGCTCGCTTCTGCCGTCGCCGAACAACGGCAGGTCTTTGCGCTCGATGCCAGGCAACTTCCTCACGCGATCGCGCTCAATGAAGCGCTGACGATCCGGCCGGAAGAGACGATCCCGAACCTCACGCATTACCTGCTGCTGCAATCGGCCGCCGTGCGCATGAAGCTCGCCCGCACGGACGACCAGATGCGAGAGACCGCCGACTATCTCTGGGAAATCGCGCTCGGCATCGAGGATGGCAACCTGTCGCTCGCCGATCGCCGGCTGCGCGAGGCGCAGAAGGCGCTTTCCGAGGCGCTGGAGCGCAATGCCTCCGACGCGGAGATCGCCGAGCTGATGAAGGAACTGCGCGAGGCGATGCAGGCCTATATGCAGGAGCTCGCCCGCCAGGCCGCCAAGAATGGCCAGATGCAGCAGAATGCGCAGCAGCAGGGCCAGATTCTGCGCCAGCAGGATTTGCAGCGCATGATGGACCAGATCGAGAATCTGGCGCGCTCCGGGGCGCGTGATCAGGCCCAGCAGATGCTCTCCGAACTCCAGCGCATGATGAACAACCTGCAGGCCGGTCGTCCCCAGCAGGGGCAACAAGGCCAGCAGAACGATGCCATGCGCCAGCAGATGGATAAGCTCGGCGAGCTGATGCAGAAGCAGCAGAAGCTGATGGAGCAGACCTTCCAGTTCGACCAGGCGCTGCGCGACCGCCAGCAGCGCGGCGACCCGATGCCGGGCGAGGACGGCGAAGAGCAGCAACAGCAACCGGGCGACAACGGCGCCGGCCAGCAGCCGACCGATCAGATGACGGCCGAACAGCTCCGCGACGCCTTGAAGAAGCTTCAAGAGCAGCAGGATGCGCTCGGCAAGCAGCTCGGTGAAGTGCAGGACGCGTTGAAGGGCATGGGGCTGGAACCTGGCGAAGGGTTTGGCCAGGCCGGGCGCGAGATGAAGGGTGCCTCGGAAGCACTTGGGCAAGGCCAGGGCGAATCAGCCGTCGGCAGCCAGGGCCGGGCGCTGGAAGCGCTGCGCCAGGGCGCGCAGAACATGATGAGCCAGATGCAGGCCATGGGGCAGGGCCAGGGGCCGGGTGAGGGCATGCCGCAGGCCGGCCGCAACGGCCGTGATCCGCTCGGCCGCGAACGCCCGGTCAATGGGCAAGGTCCCGATTTCGGCGGACCGACGAAAATCCCGGAAGAGATCGATATCCAGCGGGCGCGGGAAATTCTCGAAGAAATCCGCCGCCGGCTTGGCACCGGCTCTTCGCCGAGCTTCGAGCGGGATTACCTGGAACGCCTGCTCGGCATCCGGTGACGCAATTCCATGAAAACCGGACGCGATCCGCGTCCGGAATGGTTTCCAGCAGCGATCAGGCCGCGAGCGCCTGCGCCACGGCGCGGCGAATGTCCGGCAGGCTGAAGGGTTTGCTCACCACGTCGACGATCTTGCTCGCAAGGTCGTCCGCGCGCTCGCGCTGCTCGGCATAACCGGTCATCAGCAGGATTTTGAGTGCCGGGTGGGCGGCGGATGCCTTGTGGGCAAGCTCGATGCCGTCCATCACGGGCATGCGGATATCGGAAAGCAGCAGGTCGAAGCCGCCCTCTGTCAGGGCGTCCAGTCCGGCCGCACCATCCGGCGCCTCGACGGTTTCGTGGCCATCCAGCCGCAGGGCACGCGCCACGAAGATTCGAAGGGAATCTTCGTCTTCGGTGATCAGGATCTTCGCCATCATTTTCCCTTTCGGACCGTCCATCCGGCCTCGTCTGTAGACGAAAAGACCAGACTTTCCTTGTCGATCGGTAAACGGCGAGTGGAGGAATCTGCGGTGGACTTTTGCGCGACGCTATTCCGGACGCAAAACCGCTCAGCACTTTTGCCGGAATTGCTCAGTCCGCGTCGCCCGTCACGATGCCGACGAAGGGCAGTTCGCGGAAGGCGTAGGCCACGTCCATACCGTAGCCGACGACGAAATAATCCGGGCATTCGAAGCCGACATAATCGGCTTCCAGATCGGTCTTGCGCTTCTCGCGCTTGTCGAGCAGCACGGCGATGGTGACGTTGCGGGCGCCACGCTCGTACATCAGTTCCTTGGCGAAGGTGAGCGTGCGGCCGGATTCGAGAATATCGTCGATCAGCAGAATATCGCGACCATGCACGTCGCTGTCGATGTCCTTGATGACCTTCACGCCCTGCGACACGGTGCCCGTGCCATAGCTTGAGAGCGTGATGAACTCGACTTCCGGCGCGAGGCCTACGGCATGCAATGCACGCGTCAGGTCGGCGGCGAAGATGAACGAGCCCTTGAGGACGGCGATGACGAGCAGATCGTTCGTCGGGCCGCTTGCGATCTGGGCTGCCAGCTCTTCGTTGCGCTTGGCGATCTGCCCGGCATCGTAGAGCGTTTCGATCTTCTTTCCGCGAACAATATGCATTGCGAGGCGGCTCCTTAGTAACGTCAAGGCAATTCCAGCAAAGCGCGAAACGGTTTTGCGCCGGGAATTGCGGAGAAACAAAGCAGCCGATTAGCACAGTCAGTTGGCCGGTGCACCCTCGCCGGCCAGGGAAACCGAGACTTTCGGCACTTTTCCGCCGCCATGCGGAATGCGGAGCGTGAAGTGTTCGCTGCCGCCGGCCGCAATTGATTCGCTGTCGAGGGCGACGCGGCGCTGGTGCGACGTGCCGGCAGTGTCGAAGAGGATGTCCAGCGGCGGGACGGACTGGACGCCGCTGCTGACATTGTCGATCCGTCCATAGACGGAAAGCACCTTCATGCCGTTCTGGTCCTCGACCGTTGCCACGACGTCGGCAACACGAAGGGGCGTGGTCGGCTCGGCCGTCGGCAAGGCTGCCTTCAGCGCCGAGAGACCGCCGGCATAGGCGAAGACAAAGATGACGCTTGCCGTGACGAGGCCGGCAAAGGCGCGGCCGGAGAGAAGCTGCAAGCCGGCCTCGCAGAGCCGCGCGCTCGCCGCGGCGGCGCGGACGAAGAGATGCTTTGACGCGGCGCGGGACGGTGTCGGACGAACTGCGCGATGATTGTCGTTGGAGGTTCGCGCGCTGCCGCTGCGAATGACGACGAAATCGGCATCGACCACTTCCAGGCGGGCGACGGGACGTTGACCGTGCTTCTGGGCGGGTGCCTTGGGTTCCGGCGGCAGGAGGTCAATGCGGCCTTGTGCCGGTTTCTTCGCTCTGAAGGCGTTCATCGTGAACTCCTCGCTTGGCCGGTTTCCGCGCAAAATCATCCGCGAAAAGTCGGGCATTGAATGAAATCCTTACGAAACGTAAACCATACTGGTTAATGCTTCGGAAACCCGACCGTGAAAGAGCCGCTTTCCTATGCGATCTCCGCTACGGTGCCGCTGATGCGGGCGAGGGTGACCGTTTTTAGAACCGGATTGGCCATTGATTCATTTCGAGAATGTCGGACTGCGCTACGGAATGGGGCCGGAGATCCTCCGCGACCTGACCTTCGATATTCCGCACCGCTCCTTCCAGTTCCTGACGGGACCGTCCGGTGCCGGCAAGACGACGCTGCTGCGCCTGCTGTTCCTGTCGTTGCAGCCGACGCGCGGCATCATCCGCACCTTCGACCGGGAAATCTCGACCATCCCGCGCGACGAACTGCCGATGCTGCGCCGGCGTATCGGCATCGTCTTCCAGGATTTTCGCCTGCTCGATCATTTGACCACCTATGAGAACGTCGCGCTGCCGTTGCGTGTGCGCGGCAAGGACGAATCGAGCTATCGCGCCGATGTGCTCGAACTGCTGAAATGGGTTGGTCTCGGCGAGCGAATCAACGTGCTGCCGGCGGTGCTGTCGGGCGGGGAAAAGCAACGTGCGGCAATCGCGCGCGCGCTCATCGACCGGCCGGAACTGCTGCTCGCCGACGAGCCGACGGGCAATGTCGATCCGCCGATGGCGCGTCGCCTGCTCAGCCTTTTCCTCGAACTGAACCGGCTTGGCACGGCGGTTGTGATTGCCACACATGATCTGTCGCTGATGGATCAGGTGGACCAGGCGCGGCGCATGATCCTCTCGCAGGGACGGCTCGATATCTATGACTGACGCCCCGAACGACACTGCGGAGGATGCTCAGCCGGCCCGCCGGCTGGAAATGCGCGTGCGCCCGACCGCCCCCATCGTGCCGCCATCGAATGTCTCCGGCAATGCGCTGATGCTTGTCATCGCCATCATGGCCTTTCTGGCCTGCCTCACCTTCGGCGCTGTCAACATGGTGCGTTCGACGGCATCGAGCTGGCAGAGCCAGATTTCCCGCGAGATCACCATCCAGATCAAGCCGGACGATGCGCTCGACATGGAGCAGGCGCTGAAGGATGCACGCGATTTGGCGCTCACCTTCTCCGGCACGCGCGACGGCACCATCGTCGACAAGGCGGCGACCGCCCGCCTGCTGGAGCCGTGGCTCGGCGAAGGGCTGAATATCGACGAACTGCCGGTGCCGCGCCTCGTCATCGTCACCATCGACGAGACGAGCCCGCCGGATTTCGCGGCGATGCGCACGGCGCTGGCGCAAAAGATCCCGACGGCCTCCCTCGATGACCACCGCACCTGGGTGGATCGCCTTGTCGCCATGGCGCGCACGACGGCCTTCATCGGCATGGGCGTGCTGGTGCTCGTCTTCTCCGCCATGGTGCTGACGGTGGTTTTTGCGACGCGCGGTGCACTTTCCGGTAACCGGCACATTGTCGAGGTGCTGCATTTCGTCGGCGCCGAGGCGAGTTTCGTCGCGTCCGAGTTCCAGAAGCATTTTTTGAAGATCAGCCTCAAGGGCTCGTTTGCCGGCGGTTTTCTGGCAGCGTTGTTCTTCGCGATCGCGGGCTTCTGGCAGGGGCGCTCGATCGCAACCCCCCAGAGCGACCAGGCGACCGCTCTCTTCGGCACGTTTTCGATGGGGCTCACCGGTTATCTCGGCATTGCCGGGACGATTGCCGTTATCGCCCTGCTGACGACGCTGACGGCCCGCTTCACGGTGATGCGGACCATCCACGAAATCGACCTCATCCGCTCCGACCCGTCGCGAACGGACCAACTGCCGGATACGTGACGCGGAAAAAATGATGCAAGAGGGGCAGACCATCGCCGCGAAACGGACTAGCCGCTGCCGCAATCGGATTCTATGGACGGAATCATGAACGCGTTGGAACGGGCAAAACCGGATCTGCCTCAGGGCGTCCGGCCGGAAGGGGAGGGGCGGCGCCGACGCAAAGGCCCCGTCCGGCTGGCCGTGCGCGTCGTTCTGGCCCTCATCCTGATTGTGGCCATAGCAGGGGCCGGCGGTTTCCTCTATTTCGCCGAAACCGTGGCCTCGATGGAAGCGCCGCAGGACCCGAAGGCCGATGCGATCGTCGTTCTGACCGGCGGCTATCAGCGCATCGACAGCGCGATCGGCCTGCTCAAGCAGGGTGCCGGCCAGCGGCTGCTGATTTCCGGCGTGAACCCCACGACGAGTGGCACGCAGATCCGCAAGCTCACGCAGAGTTCGTCGGCGCTCTTCGAATGCTGCGTCGACATGGGATACGAGGCGGTGGACACGATCGGCAATGCCAACGAGACGGCGCGCTGGATCAGTGATCACCAGTTCCGCCGGGTGCTCGTCGTCACCAACAATTATCACATGCCGCGCAGCCTGTTGGAACTGAGGGTCAGCGACCCGCAGACGGAATTCATCGCCTATCCGGTCGTCAATTCGGACCTCAGGAACGGCAACTGGCTTCGCCAGCCCGGCGTGGTGAAGGCGATGCTGTCGGAATATCTCAAGTATAGCCTGGCGCGTATCCGGGCGATCATCGGCGCGCGAAGCTGGTCCGGCCTTCGCGGCGACATGTCGGGTCTTTCCGGCAGCTGAGATCGCCGCAACGGGAGTTTCCCCGCTCCGGAATATCGTGTAGGTCGAGAGGACGTGTTCCGCTCACAGGCTGCCCGATGATCGTTTTCCGTTCCGTGCTTTTCAATGCCGTCTTCTACCTGAACCTCATCGGACAGATGATCATCATGACGCCGGCCTATTTCCTGCTGCCACGCAAGAAGGCCTATAGCGTTGCGAAGAACTGGGCGAGGAGCAACCACTGGCTTCTCGCCAAGATCGTCGGGACGACCTTCGAGGTCGAGGGCCTGGAGAACGCCCCGCAAGGCAGCTACATCGTCGCGCCGAAACATCAGTCCTTCTGGGACGCCTATGCATTGCTCCCCTGGTTCGACGATCCGCTTTATATCTTGAAGCGTGAACTTACCTGGATCCCGCTGTTTGGCTGGTACCTGAAGAAGCAGCGCATGGTGCCGGTCAACCGCAATGCGCGCGGCAAGGTGATGGCTGCCGTCATGCAGCAAACCAAGGCGGAGATGAAGTCTGGCCGCCAGCTCATCATCTATCCGGAAGGCACCCGCCGCCCGCCGGGCGCACCGGCTGAATACAAATATGGCATCGCTCGCCTTTACCGCGATCTGGGGGTGCCGGTCCTGCCTGTCGTCATGCATCCGGGCCTGTTCTGGCCGCGGCGCAAGTTCATCCGCCATCCCGGTCATTTCAAGGTACGCATCCTGCCGCCGATCGAGCCCGGCATGGATCCCGATGCCTTCCTAGCCCATCTCATCGAGGTGATGGAAACGGCAAGCGACCAGTTGCTGATCGAAACGGTGGCGGCGAACCCGAAGCTGCCTCTGCCGCCGACCGCCGTGCAGCGCCTGGCGGAGCTGAAGGCGCATGCCGCCTGATCAGGCGGGCGTAGCGATGTAGAGGTTTTCCGCGGCGCGGCCGACATCTTCCAGCCAGTGATCGCGGATGCCCATCTCGCGCAGATGGATGAGCGTGTTGCGCACGTAATCCATGTTGTGGCCGGATTTCCCGATCGAGGCGCTGACGGTCCGTGCTGCCTCTTCGACCGTGAGCGAGCCGGCAAATTGCTGGTGCGCCCGGTCGCAGATATAGACGAGCGTCGTGATACGGCGCCCGTCGCCGAGTGCCGCGGAGAGCGTGCGCTCCTTGTAGACATGGGTGACCAGTTCCCGCTCGCGCAGATAGTCGACCACGGCTTCATAGTTTTGAGGCGCGATGCGGAAGGCGACACCGCGGCAGGAGCCACCGCGATCGAGGCCGAGCACGAGCCCCGGCTTTTCTTCCGTGCCGCGATGCACCCAGGAGCGCACGCAGAGCGCGCGGCGGAAGCCGAAGAGGTGCGCCGGCTGCTGTTCCTCGAACTCGAAGCCCGGATTCCACATCAGCGATCCGTAGCCAAAAACCCAGAATTCGTTCATATCCACCGTCACCTGGACCATTTCCAGAGCACTTCCGCGTTTCTCCGAACCGAGAAAGCGCTCTATCCCTTGTTTGTCGTAGCTGCGAACGCAAAACCGCTTCGCACTTTTGCTGCACATACTCTAAAAGCCGCCGCAATTGCCGGCTTTGACGCCGTATCGGCAAATTCTGTCCGTCACCATTGGAGAACAACATGGCATCGTCAAGCCACGCCGAGACATCCGGCGTCACGCGCAAACTCGTCCGGCTCGCCATTGCCGTCGTTCTCTTCATCGCGCTCTATACGGGTGCATGGTTCTATGCCGCAAGCTGGTTGAAGGACACGCTCAATCAGCAGCTTGCCGCATCCGCGCAGGGCATGCATTCCGTTTCCTGCAGCAACCTATCCGTCCGCGGTTTTCCGTTCCGCATCGGCCTCTTTTGCGACTCGGCCGGTGCCGATGATCGCCCCTCTGGCCTGTCGGCGACCGTTGGAGCGATTCGCTCTGCCGCGCAGGTCTACCGGCCGGGTCATGGGGTCATCGAGATTGACGGGCCGGCGCAGGTGCGCGTCACACCCGATCTCGTCTTCGACGTCGACTGGGACCTGCTGCGCGCCAGCGCCACCGCCTGGACGAATGGCCTCGACCGGGCGTCGATCACCTATGACGGGTTAAAGGGCCGGCTTAATGTGCCGTCGGAAGCCTTATCGATCGGCATTGCCGCGGCGCATGGCGAGAAGCATATCCGCCAGTCCGGGGAAGCGCTCGACATTGCCGCCTCGTTCGAAGCGCTCTCGCTTGACCTTGGTGATCGGGTGCTGCCGCCGCTCGATGTCACCGCCGACCTGACGATTGCGGATGCGGCTAGATGGATCTCCGTCGAAGGCCCGCCGGCCGACGTGCCGCTCGGGGCAAGCGTCGAGCTGCGCCGCCTGTCGCTCGATCTCGGCGACGGTAATGTCGCGACGCTGTCCGGTCCCCTCAATGTGGGGGATGACGGTTATGTCTCCGGCACGCTCGATCTCGACATTGCCGGCATCACGGTCTGGCGCGACCGGATTTCCGAGGCGTTTCCAGAGGTCGCGGAGACAGCCAATCAGGTTGCGCAGGTCATTCAGGGCCTGTCGACGGGCGGTGACCGGGCCGTGGTGAAGCTGAATGTACAGGAAGGAACCGTCTATCTCGGTCTCTTCCCGATCGCCTTCATCCCACCGTTCTGAGCCTAATCTTTCTTGTCGGCGGAGGGGCGGCCGAAGTTCGGCGCGGCGGTATCCTGGCCGGCATCGATGATCGAGCGGCGGATGGCGCGGGTGCGGGTGAAGAGATCAAACAGCTTTTCACCATCGCCCCAGCGGATGGCGCGCTGGAGATAGGCGAGGTCCTCGGAAAAGCGCGCCAGCATTTCCAGGATGGCATCCTTGTTGTGCAGGCAGACGTCGCGCCACATGGTCGGGTCGGAGGCGGCAAGGCGCGTGAAATCGCGGAAACCCGAGGCGGAATATTTGATGACTTCCGATTCCGTCACCGTCTCCAGGTCATCGGCCGTGCCGACGATGTTGTAGGCGATGATGTGCGGCAGGTGGGAGACGATGGCGAGCACCTTGTCATGGTGTTCCGTGTCCATCTCGTCGACCTTCGAGCCGAGCGCTTCCCAGAAGGCGGCGAGCTTGCGCTTGGCTTCCTTGTCGGTGCCGTGCACCGGGGTGAGGATGCACCAGCGGCCCTGGAAGAGTTCGGCAAAGCCGGCGTCGGGGCCTGAATGCTCCGTTCCCGCCAGCGGGTGGCCGGGGATGAAATGCACGTTTTTCGGCATGTGGGGCAGCATCTGTGCCACGACGGACGCCTTGGTTGAGCCGACATCGGTGACGATGGCGCCGGGCTTTAGATGCGGAGCGATCTCCTCCGCCACCTTGCCAGAGGCGCCGACGGGCACCGAGACGATGACGAGGTCTGCCCCTTCGACCGCCGTGCCGGCGTCGTGCACGTAGTCGGTGCCGAGGTCCAGTTCGCGGGCGCGGTCGAGCGTCTCCTGGCTGCGGCTGGAAATGGTGACGTTTTTGGCGAGGCCTTTTGCCTGGACCGCACGGGCGATGGAGGAGCCGATGAGGCCGATGCCGATCAGCGCGATCTTATCGAAATGTCCGTCCGTCATGCCGTCACCCCTTTTAACGTCCGGCCCGCTCTAGCTGCCGGACTGCCTTTTGTCGAGAGGATCAGCGCGGTGCGCGGTCGCGTGTGGTCGGCACGCCCTGTGGTGCCAGCACGGGCACAAAGACACGGCGGGAGGCGCGGGCGGCGACAGGCAGGCCCTGATAGAGCCGCTTCTGCGCCTCCACGATGATGACGCCGGAAAACATCGGCCAGAGCATGCGCCCCAGCCGCTCGAAGGCGCCGCGCAGCTTCTGTACACTGCGCAGTTTCGAGGGCGGGAAGAACAGCGCCTCCGCACTGGCACCGGGCGTGAAATTGGTCTCGCGCAGCAGTGCGGTCAGCTGGCCTCGGGAATAGGGTCGGCCGGAGCCGAAGGGCGTGTGCTCCATGCGCGCCCAGACACCGCGCCGGTTCGGCACGACGATGACGAGGCGCCCGCCTGGTGCCAGAACGCGCCAGAGTTCCTTCATCGTCTCGCGCGGATTTTCGGCGAATTCCAGTGAGTGGACCATCAGCACGCGGTCGACGGCGGCATCCGGCAGTGGCAGTTCCTCGTCGAAGACCAGCGCCGTCGAGGACAACTCGCTCGGCGGCCAGTTCACCGCGCCCTGGCCGGCCGGCATGAAGGCGAAGGTCCGTTCGGTGTCCGCGCGAAACCGCTCGAGATACGGTACGGCGTAACCCAGCCCGACCAGTCGTTCGTCTGGCAGGCGCGCCCAGAGCGAGGCGAGCGCCATGGCGATCGAATGATCGGCGAGGCGGCCAAGCGGCGAGTGGTAGAATTCGCGGAGGTCGACGATATCGGCATGCATGGTTTGAATGTGAGCGATGCGCCGGTGGACTTCAAGGCCGATTACCTTACATTCCGGCCGACCGCCCGACTGATGTGACGAGGAACACGCCATGACCCCGCTGGAAATCGACCTCTTTTCCTGCCGCAGCGACAATTTCGGCGTGTTGCTGCACGATCCTGTAACAGGCGCGACGGCGAGCATCGATGCGCCGGAAGAGCGGCCGATCCGCGACGCGCTTGCGCGCCGCGGCTGGACGCTCAGCCATGTTTTCACGACGCATCACCACAACGACCATGTCGAAGCAAACCTTGTGCTGAAGGCGCGCTTTGGCGCCACGATCATCGGGCCGGCGCGCGAGGCACCGCGCATTCCGGGCATCGACCAGACGATGGATGGCGGTGACAGTTTCGAATTCGCCGGGCGCCGGGTCGATGTCATCCTGACGCCCGGCCACACGCTGGGGCATATCTGCTTCCACCTGCCGGACGACAAGCTGCTGTTCGCCGCCGATACGCTTTTTGCACTCGGCTGCGGTCGATTGTTCGAGGGCACGCCCGCGCAGATGTGGGAATCGCTATCGAAACTTGCCGCGCTGCCGGATGAAACCACCGTCTATTTCGGCCACGAATACACGCTCTCGAATGCCCGGTTTGCCAAGACCATCGATCCGGACAATACCGCGCTTTTGACGCGCGTCGCTGAGATCGAGGCGTTGCGGGCGGCAGACGCCTTCACGGCGCCTACGACCATCGGGCTTGAGAAAGCGACGAACCCGTTCCTGCGTGCCGCCGATCCGGCCATCCGCCGCCATCTCGGCATGGCGGCGGCCAGCGACGCGGAGGTTTTTGCGGAGATCCGGGCACGCAAGGATCGGTTCTGATGACGCCAGCGGAGATCATCGCGACACTCGGCATGGAGCGTCATCCGGAGGGCGGCTGGTATGTGCAGACATTCCGGGATGTCGACGGCGGCGAGCGCGGGCATTCGACGGCGATCTACTATCTGCTGGAGAAGGGCGAGCGCTCGCACTGGCATCGCGTAAGGGATGCCGCGGAGATTTGGCACCATTATGCCGGCGGGTCGCTGGCGTTGTCGCTGAGCGACGGCAAGAGGTCGGCGGACGTGCAGGTGCTGGGACCGGATCTTGCCGCAGGCGAGCGGCCGCAGCTGATCGTGCCGGCCAACTGGTGGCAATCGGCGGAGCCGCTTGGCGATTGGACATTGGTCGGCTGCACAGTCTCGCCCGGCTTCGTCTTCTCGTCCTTCGAGATGGCACCGCCCGGCTGGGCGCCGGGCGTTTAACTCAGGCGGTCGCGGCACGCCGCCGCAAGATCATGTCCTTGGCGGCCAGCACCGCGCCGCTTGTCACCAGCAGGCAGGCGAGGCCGATGCGCCAGGAAGGCTCGGCAAAGCCGCTGAGGATCAGCACCAGTGTCGAGAGTAGCGGTGCGGCATAGCTTGCAGCGCCAAGAATCTGGATGTCGCCGTTCTTGACGCCAAAATCCCAGGCATAGAAGGCAGCACCGACCGGCAGCAGGCCGAGGCCGGCGACGGCGAGCCATTCGAAGTTCGTTTCCGGCCAGACGGTGGTTTCCAGCATCAGGTGGCAGAGGAGCGATAGGATCGCGGTGGCGAGGCAGAAGCCCGTCACCACATCGGTCGAAACCGCATCGAAGCGGCGGGTGGTCAGCGAATACCCCGCCCAGGTGAAGGCGCTGAGAAAGGCCGCGCCATAACCGAGGAGATAGGCTTCGTCGAAGGCAAAGCCGTTGCGGCCGACAATGAGCACCGTGCCGCCGAGGCCGAGGAAGGCGCCAACGACGTGGTTCCACCTAAGCCGTTCGCCCGGCAGCAGCGCCGAGCCGACGACGATCAGCAGCGGCCAGAGATAGGCGACGAGGCCCGCCTCGACGGCCGGGGCGTTTCTGAGCGCCGTGAAATAGAGGAAGTGATAGCCGAACAGGCCGAGGATGCCGGTGATCCAGACCTTGGCCGGCTGCCTGAGAAGACGCACGCGCTCTGGCCGGGCAGCAAGAACGATAAGGCCGGGCAGGCTGCCGATCATGAAGCAGATGGCGGAAAGCTGGAAGGGCGGCATCTTGCCGGAGGCGGCGGTGAAGAGGGCGAGCAACGACCACATCAGGATCGCCGAAAAACCAATCATGGTTGCGCGCGTCTTCAAGGCCAGTCACTCCCGGTCTGCCGACCGGGGGACGTGTCAACCGCCGAAGCGCGTGGCCGAGACGGTGACAGGGCCGAGCCTGGTCGGAATCTGTACATAGACCGGAGCATATACATTTGCCCCGTCGGCCTTGGCAAACCAGATTTCCATCGTGTTCAGCTTGCGCAGATATTCCACGTCGTCGCGGCCCTTGCGGTAGCCGGATTTCGGCACGAAACGCATGCCGCAGACGACCACCTCGCCCTCGAATCCCTTGGTGGAATAGGGCCTGGTGCCCTTGGAGCTGAGCTTCAGATCAAGGCGCGATTCACCGTCGAAGATCGGCAGCGTCTTCGGGCAGATACGGCTGCCTTCCGGAATGATGAGGCCGGAGATCGGGTCGAGCACGGCGCGCATGTCGGCGTTGGAGACGGGAACCCAGTTCTTCGGCTTGCGACGCGGTGGCACCATGCTGGCGGTGATGACGTTGCCATTGCGGAAGGTTACGTCGATCGCGCGGCTGCGTTTGCCGCTCTTGTAGTTCACGGAATAGCTGGTTGCGTGCAGCCGGCCGCGGCTGACGATGCCGGAAACCGATGTCGTGCCCTTGGTGCTGGAAAAGATATCGGCAAGGCCCGCCGATTGCATGCTGCCGGAAATCGTATAGCGGTCACCGTTGAACGCCGAGCGGAAGGTCGCGGTGGCGACCGGCAGGCCGGAGAGGCGGATGCTGTAGTCCGTGCGATGCTCGATTTCGGCCGACGAAAGCGGCGCCGCGCTGCCCGCAAGGGCAAGCGACATCAAAGCGCCTGTAATCCAACCCCGCCCGTTCATCTGCACTGCTCCCATAGACACGCTCCGCCTAGCCCGTCATTGCGGCGATTCTGCGCCGCGGCACATTCCCGATCTGCTTGCTATTGCCTGCAAATCATGGCTTTTGGCAACTGAATTCAAGGTGAACGGCAGGTTTGGCTTGACGTCGCCGTTGCGTGTGACTATAGAACCGCAACTTCTCAAAAAGGCCAGATGGACTACGGCCGGTTTCGGTGCCGGAAACGTATTGTCCAGAACCAAGAAAAAATAGGTGTACCATGTCCCGTAGTTGCGAATTGACCGGCAAGGGCGTCCAGTCGGGCAACAATGTGAGCCACGCAAACAACAAGACGAAGCGCAAGTTCCTGCCGAACCTGTGCAATGTCACGCTGATTTCCGATGCCCTCGGCCAGCGTTACCGTCTTCGCGTTTCTGCTGCGGCCCTGCGCTCGGTCGAGCACCGCGGTGGCCTCGATGCCTTCCTGCTGAAGGCCAGCGAGACCGAACTGTCGATGCGCGCTCGTCTGCTGCGCCGCCAGATCGCCAAGAAGACCGCTGCTGCCGCTGTCGTTGCTGCCTGATTTCAGGCGCTAAGCTCAAGCGTTTTCATTGAGGCTTGACCGGTTTCCGGGCAGGCCTCAATGCTTTGCGTTCTGCTTTTGTTTCTCCGCAATTCCGGACGGAAAACCGCCTCACACTTTTCCCGGAATTGCTTCCGTTCTCCAGCTGGTGGCATCACCCAGGGTAAAAAAATGCTAGCGAACCGTATTACGTTTTTCTATGTTCTCCTGATGACGGCTGTCGTCGTCGCCTCGAACGTGCTGGTGCAATACCCGCTTTCGGGCACGCTGCTGGGCATCAATCTCGGCGACCTCCTGACCTATGGTGCCTTCACCTATCCGGTCGCCTTCCTCATCACAGACCTCACCAACCGCCAGTTCGGCCCGCGCATTGCGCGCCGTGTCGTCGTGGCCGGTTTCCTGGTCGCCGTGGTCTTTTCCTTTGCCGTCGCCTCGCCGCGCATCGCGATCGCCTCCGGCTCGGCGTTCCTGCTCGGCCAGCTGCTCGACATCTCGGTCTTCAACCAGCTGCGCCGGCAGACCTGGTGGCGCGCGCCGCTGATCGCCTCGCTGTTCGGCTCGGCGCTCGACACGGTGATCTTCTTCTCCTTCGCCTTCGCGCCGGCCTTCTCCGCCTTCGGGCCGAACGATGCCTTCGCGATCGAATGGGCGCCGGTGCTGGGTGTTCTCACCGCAGAGGCTCCGCGCTGGATCTCCTGGGCGCTTGGCGACTTCTCCGTGAAGGTGCTGGTGGGCTTCATCATGCTGCTGCCCTATGGCGCGCTGATGAGTAAGCTGAAGCCGATGCCGGGCATCGAAAAGACGGCCTGAGACAGCGGCCCCCTCATCCGGCTGCTGCCACCTTCTCCCCCAGGGGAGAAGGGGAAGAACGCAAACGTCTCGTTTCCCTTCTCCCCAGCGGGGAGAAGGTGGCCCGAAGGGTCGGATGAGGGGGCTTGCGCCGATGCCTACTCTTTAGGAAGCAGGCGGAATTCCAGCATCAGGTTGCGCTGGAGAATCGAGTGGTTGTCGTCGGAGACGACGATGATGCGGATATCGTCGTTCGCCATCACCACCACGTCCAGCCCTTCCATATTGTCGATCTGGTGGCTGAGATCGGCGTCGATCAGCACCTCGCCATCGACCACCGCACCGGGGCGGATCTTCGTGCCGTCGATGCGGCGGATGCGCATGCCGACGCCATCCGACAGCCGGAAGCGGCGTTCCAGCAGCAGCAGGTCGCCGTTCGGCAGGAAGGCGCCGTCGGTAATGTCCCAGGGATCGTTGCGGGTCACGGCGAAGGTGCCGGCCAGCGGGCCGTCGAGCACGGCGGCGAGCACATTGCCGTCGGCATCGAGGCTGCGTTCGGTAACGGTCACCGGCACGGCGCCGAGCGGGCCGGCCGCCGGCGACATGGCCAGCGTCTCCATTCCGCGGTTGCTGCGCAATTCGCGGCGAGGGAAGGGGAGTGGCAACTGGCGCGACGGCTTGGCGTCCAGGAAGCCCGGATCCGGATAGACGTCGATGCGGTGAACCGCCTCGAAACTGACGAGCAGTTCGCCCTTGCCGATCGCCAGACCCTCGGCATCCATCTGGTATTTGACGTTCTCGTCCTGGCCGCCAGCATTGAACATCGAGCGCGTCTTCAGGTCCGCAAGCCCGCTCAGCCGGCCCTCGGCATCGCGTTCGATACGGCCGGTCAACCAATGCCCGGTGTCGAGCACGGCGACGAAGGTTTTCTGGTCGTCGCGAAAGCGGATCGCCGAGACGGCGCCGAGCAGCGGATTGCTCGACGAATAGCTGATACCGCCAAGAAATTCGAGCTTGCCGAAGGTGCGGGTGTCTGAGCCCAGCGCGAACTGCGAGAAGGCGTGGTTGACGACGGGCAGGTCGATGACCTCGGCCGCCACGGGCCGGGCCAACGGCAGAGCGAGTGCTACGGCGAGAGCGACAGCCGGGAGGCTCCACACGAAGCCTCCGTGGCGCCGTTGCAGCGCCGGTTCAGCCCGCACGGCGGCGGCCGGCGGGGCGTCGGCTGGTCGCTTCGTCGGCAAAGAGCGAGGCGAGCTGCTCGGTCATGGCGCCCGCCAGTTCGTCCGCATCGACGATGGTGACGGCGCGGCGATAGTAGCGGGTCACGTCATGGCCGATCCCGATGGCGAGAAGCTCGACCGGCGAGCGTGTTTCGATCTGGTCGATCACGGCGCGCAGGTGCCGTTCCAGATAGTTGCCGGGGTTCACCGAGAGCGTCGAATCATCGACCGGTGCACCGTCCGAGATCATCATCAGGATGCGGCGCTGCTCGGGGCGGGCGAGCAGGCGGTTATGCGCCCAGATCAGTGCCTCGCCGTCGATGTTTTCCTTGAGCAGGCCTTCGCGCATCATCAGGCCGAGATTGCGCCGCGCGCGGCGCCACGGGGCATCGGCGCTCTTGTAGACGATGTGGCGCAGGTCGTTGAGGCGGCCTGGCGATTGCGGCTTGCCGCTGCCGAGCCATTTTTCACGCGACTGGCCGCCCTTCCACGCCTTGGTGGTGAAGCCGAGGATTTCGACCTTCACGCCGCAGCGCTCCAGCGTGCGTGCCAGAATATCGGCGCAGGTGGCGGCGACCGTGATCGGCCGGCCACGCATCGAGCCGGAATTGTCGATCAGCAGCGTCACGACCGTGTCGCGGAAGGTCGTGTCCTTCTCGCGCTTGAAGGAGAGCGGCTGCATCGGGTCGATGATGATGCGTTGCAGGCGGGCGCTGTCGAGGTAGCCCTCTTCGAGGTCGAATTCCCAGGCGCGGTTCTGCTGCGCCATCAGGCGGCGCTGCAGGCGGTTTGCCAGGCGGCCGACTGCCCCCTGGAGATGGGCGAGCTGCTTGTCGAGGAAGGCGCGCAGCCGGTCGAGTTCCGCTTCGTCGCATAGCTCTTCGGCAAGAATCATCTCATCGAACTCTTCCGTGAAGACCGTGTAGTCGACCTTCTCGTTGAAATCGGTGAAGGGATGATTCGGGCGGCGGACTTCGCCGGGCGTTTCCGTGTCGTCGCCGTCATCCTCGACGAGATCGTCGTCGGAGATTTCCGCGCCGTCCATCTCGCCTTCGTCCATCTGCTCGTCGGACGTCTCGTTTTCGTCGGCGGGCGCGGAATCGTCGCCGGCGTCCTCCTGGCTGTCGCTGTCTTCCTGCTCGTCGCTACGCGGCTGGTTCTCGTCCTCGGGTGTTTCTGAATCATCCGGCTCGGTCTCGTCATCGCCGTACTGCTCGGCGACGTTCATCGAGGCGAGCATGTTGCGCACGACGCGGGAGAAGGCCTGCTGGTCGTTGATGGCGGCGGAAAGTCCGGCCATTTCCTTGGCGGCCTTGTCCTCGATGAATTCGCGCCAGAGATCGAGCACCTTGCCGGCGGAGGCCGGCGGGGCCTGGCCCGTCAGCTTTTCGCGCACGATCAGCGCGACGGCCTCTTCGAGCGGTGCATCAGCCTGGCGGGTGATCGCGCCAAAATTGGCCTTGGCGTATTTCTCCGTCAGCATGACGTTGAGGTTCTGCGCCATGCCCTGCATGCGGTTGGAGCCGATGGCTTCCACGCGCGCCTGCTCGACGGCATCGAAGATCGCCCGCGCATCCGCGCCCTGCGGCGACATGGTCGCGTGGATGCGGGCGTCGTGGCAGGCCTTGCGCAGAGCCATGCTGTCGCCGAGGCCGCGGGTGATCGCGACTTCGGTCGGCGAGGGGCGCTTGGTCAGTTCCGGCAAGCGGATGCGCTCGCCGGTCATGCCGGGCCGCTCGTTGGCGAAGGTGACCTCCACCTCCGCATCACCCGAGACGGCGCGCACGCAGCCCGTTACCGCACGGCGGAACGGCTCCATGTCGACCACGCCGCCGGGCCTCGGCTTCGAATTGTCTCCGCGAGCAGCCATGACTTTCCTACCCGACCGTCAGGCCGTCGCCTCAAGCACGATGTTGGCGGCACTTTCCTTCAACTCGACGCCGAAGGCGCGCTGGTACAGTTCGGCGACCAGCGTGCGTTCCAGTTCGTCGCACTTGTTGAGGAAGGTGACGCGGAAGGCGAAGGCGAGATCGCCGAAGATCTCGGCATTTTCACCCCAGGTGATGACCGTACGCGGGCTCATCACGGTCGAAAGATCGCCGTTGATGAAGGCGGCGCGGGTGAGGTCGGCGACGCGCACCATGCGCGAGATCGTGTCGCGGCCGTCCTTGCCGGCGGCCAGGCGCTTCACCTTGGCGGCGACGATGCTGACTTCGTGGTCGTGCGGCAGGTAGTTCAGCGTGGTGACGATCGACCAGCGGTCCATCTGCGCCTGGTTGATCTGCTGCGTGCCGTGGTAGAGGCCCGTCGTATCGCCCAGCCCGACCGTGTTGGCGGTGGCGAACAGGCGGAAGGCGGGGTGCGGGCGGATGACGCGGCTCTGGTCGAGCAGCGTCAGGCGGCCGGCGGATTCCAGCACGCGCTGGATGACGAACATCACGTCCGGGCGGCCGGCGTCGTACTCGTCGAAGACGAGCGCGACATTGTGCTGGTAGGCCCAGGGCAGGATGCCGTCCTTGAATTCGGTAACCTGCAGGCCGTCCTTGACGACGATGGCGTCCTTGCCGACGAGGTCGATACGGCTGACATGGCTGTCGAGGTTGACGCGCACGCAGGGCCAGTTGAGGCGGGCGGCGACCTGCTCGATATGGGTCGACTTGCCCGTGCCGTGATAGCCGGAGACCATGACGCGTCGGTTATGCGCGAAGCCTGCCAGAATGGCGAGGGTGGTTTCCCGGTCAAACAGGTAGTCCGGGTCGAGGTCGGGCACATAGGCGTCCGCCTTGGAATAGGCGGGGACGCGAAGGTCCGTATCAATGCCGAAAACCTCCCGGACGGATACCGTGGTATCGGGGAGGTTGGAAATATCGAGATCCATCTTGCTCATCACGTCTCCGTGGGCCGCCGCCACCCGAGCGTCTGCCCAATATCCTGTTGTGCGCCGACTATGCTCTTCCGTTTGACCGCATTTGTGCGGCGCCGGGCGATTCCGCCCGACTGCAAAAATGCTCTAGCAGAAGCCGGCCTGCTTTAACAATTGATATGCTTGGATGACCGCGCGAAAACGCTCCTCCGAGCCTCTATCTCCGCCATTTGCATCGGGGTGATGCTTTTTGACAAGGGCTTTGTAGGCGGTTTTGATGTCCTGGGCCGTCGCGGTGGCGGCAAGACCAAGCGTGTCGTAGGCCTGCGCCTCCAGTGTTTTCAGCTTTCTGGCGCGCGGTTCCATGCGCGGACCGCGTCCCTTGCCCTGGTCGACGAAGCCGAAGGGATCGCGGATGCGCTGATTTGCCCCGGCTGTTCCGGAGCGCGCCGTGCCCTGTGCCGGGCCGTTCTTGGACGCCTTGTTGACGCCGATCGTCCAGGTCGGGCGGTGGCCGGTGATGGCTTCCTTCTGGTAGCGGGCGATCTCGCCGTCGGAGAGGCCGGAGAAGTAGTTGTAGCCCTTGTTGTATTCCTTGACGTGCGCAAAGCAGAACATGAAATACTGGCCTTCGGCATTGCGGCCGACGGGCGCGCGATGCACGGCGTTCTCCTCGCAGCCATCCCACTGACAGGTCGGCGCGGAGCGTTCGGGACGCTCCACGCGCCGCTTCGTGCGAATGCGGTCGAAGTATTTGGAATCGAGTTTCATGGCCCCATTATGGGGTTCCGGACGGCCTGCAACAAGAATTGACAAAGCGGAATGTTGCTGGCTTTGTGGGACCCTTTTTCTGCGTCGCGGCGCATGATTTCACACTGCCGAAGGTTTCCCATGTCCATGAAATCCAGCATCGCCGAAAAACTCGGCGCCGCCTTTTCGCCCGAGCGTCTCGAGGTCATCAACGAGAGCCACCTGCATGCCGGCCACAAGCCGGAATTCGACGGTGAAGGCGAGACGCATATGCGTGTGCGCATCGTGGCATCGGCCTTTGCCGGGATGAGCCGGGTGGCGCGTCACCGGGCGATCAACGATCTGGTGAAGGCGGAGTTCGATGCCGGGTTGCACGCGCTTGCCGTCGAGGTGGCAGCACCGGGTGAGCCGACGCGCTGGTGATCAGCCGCGCGGCTGCTCCGGCTCGACGGGGCGGATGCGCAGCTTGGTGATGCGGTTCTTCACCCGCTTCATGACGATGAAGCGCTTGCCGTAGAAGGTGAAGGCCTGGCGCTCTTCGGGGATCGACTTCGATTCGTGGATGACGAGGCCGGCAATGGTGGTCGCTTCCTCGTCCGGCAGCGCCCAGTCGAAGGCGCGGTTGAGGTCGCGGATCGAGACGCTGCCATCGACAACGAGCGAGCCGTCCGCCTCCTGGCGCACGCCCTGCATGTCGAGGGTTTTCTCGTCGGAAATATCGCCGACGATTTCCTTCAGGATGTCCTGCAACGTGACGAGGCCCTGCACCTCGCCATATTCATCCACCACCGTGGCGAAATGCTCCTTGCGGCGCAGGAAGGCGGCGAGCTGTTCCTTGAGCGTCGTCGTGTCCGGCACGAACCAGGGTTTTTGCGCAACTTCGGTAATGTCGAGGTTTTTCGGCTCGACGCCCGGAACGGTCAGCGCGCGCAAGAGGTCCTTGGCGTGCACCACGCCGACGATGTTGTCCACCGAGCCCGACCAGAGCGGCATGCGCGTATAGGGGCTTTCCAGCACCGCCTTGACGATCTCCTCCGGCCGGTCGCCGGCATTGAGCGCGCGCATCGTCGTGCGGTGGATCATGATGTCGGAGACTTCCAGCGCGTCGAGGTCGAGCACGCCCGTCGTCTTTTCGCGGTCGGTCCTCGCGGGAGTGTTGTCGCGGGCGGTTTGCCCGTTCCGGCGATCGCCCTCCGTTTCACGCGTTTCCTGGTGGCTGCGCCAAAGCGCGGCGAGCGGCGTCTGCCACCGGAAGATCAAAATGGCGAGGGGGATCAGGCCGAGAACAACGATGATCAGCAGCCACGGGAAGGGAGCGAGCGCGATGGACGTATCGCTGTTCATTGCGGCAGTTTTTCCTTGAGGAAAGCGATGACTTCGGATTGAGGCACATCGTCGGCGACGAAGGACTGGCCCACGCCGCGCGTCAGGATGAAGGTGAGCTTACCGCCCTTGACCTTCTTATCCTGCGCAATGGCGTCCATCAGCTTTTCCGCCGGCGGCAGGCCGCCGGGAATCTGATCCATGGACGTCGGCAGGCCGACTTCACGCAAATGGGCTTCGACACGCTTGCCGTCGTCGGGGCTGCAAAGGTTCATGCGGGCGGAGAACTGGTGGGCCAATACCATGCCGATCGAAACGCCCTCGCCGTGTACGAGGCGGGCGCTGTCATACTGCGTGGCGGCTTCCAGCGCGTGGCCGAAGGTGTGGCCGAGATTGAGCAGCGCACGCTGGCCGTTCTCGCGCTCGTCGGCGGCAACGACGTCGGCTTTCGCCTGGCAGCTGGTGGCGATCGCCTCGATGCGGGCCTCGCCACCGGCAAAGACTGCCTGCCAGTTTTTTTCCAGCCACGCGAAGAAATCCGGCTTGTCGATCAGGCCATACTTGGCGACCTCGGCATAACCGGCGCGGAATTCACGCAGGGACAGCGTGTCGAGCACATCCGTATCGGCCAGCACGAGATCCGGCTGGTGGAAGACGCCGATCAGGTTCTTGCCGTGCGACGAGTTGATCCCGGTCTTGCCGCCGACGGAGGAATCGACCTGCGCCAGCAGCGAGGTCGGTACCTGGATGAAGCGCGAGCCGCGGCGTGCGATGCCGGCGGCAAAGCCGGTGAGGTCGCCGATGACGCCCCCCCCAAGCGCCACGACCGCGTCGTTGCGCTCGATGCGGGCGGCGAGCACGCTGTCGCAGACGCTGATCAGGTGCTCGAAGCTTTTGGTCTTTTCGCCGGCCGGCAGCACCAGCGAGACGGAATCGATGCCCTCGGCCTTCAGCGACGCTATGAAGCCGTCGAGATAGAGCGGCGCGACATTTTCATCGGTGATGACGGCGATCTTGCGGCCCTTGAGGCGGCTTGCGATCTCGCGGCCGGCGGTGGCGATCAGGCCGGGGCCGATCAGGATATCGTAGGCGCGGTCGCCCAGTTCGACCCGTACGGTGCGTCCGGCGGTGGCTTTGGCAGTCATGGTCATCTCGTCAGCTTCTTCTGGCAGCGGTGATCGCGGCGAGCACCTCTTCCACCATGGTTTCCTTTTTAACGTCACGCGACAAGACCGTGAGATCGGCCTCCGAATAGATCGGGTAGCGGGCGTTCATGAGGTTTTCGAGGGTCTGGCGCGGGTTTTCCGTCTTCAGCAGCGGGCGGGTGTCGCGCTTGTTGACGCGCTCCCACAGCACATCGAGATCGGCCTTCAGCCAGACTGTGAGCCCGCCGCGCCGGATATGTTTTCGCGTGTTCTCATTGATATAGGCGCCGCCGCCGGTCGACACGACCCGTGGGCCGGAGCGCAGCAGGCGCTTGATGACCCGGGTTTCGAGCGCGCGGAATTCCGCCTCGCCATAGGCCGCAAAGAGATCGGCGATCGACATGCGCGAGACGCGCTCTATTTCGTGGTCGGAATCGATGAAGGGAATGCCAAGCGCCTGCGCCGTCAGGCGGCCGACCGCCGACTTGCCGGCGCCCATCAGGCCGATCAGAACGAGGTTTCGCTTGCCGAGCGCTGCGCGGGCCTGCTCGGCGAGCGTAAGGGGGGCCGGTTCGATCAGCTCGGTCATTGCGTTTTCCGGGGTTTCGTCCCCTTCCGTATCGACAAAAGTGCCGGAAGCGTCAAGTCTGCCGGAGCCTTCATCCCTTGTGTCGGCTCATGGTCGGCCTTGCGCTTGAAGGAGGCGGAGGCGATATAGGAAGGCATCGCCCCGGAGAATGCCATGCCCACCCTTTTCCGATTCCTGTTCGTCTGCGCCGTGATCGCCGGGTCGATCTACGGCGCGATGGTGGCGCTGGTGACCTTTGTCGAGCCGACGGAGCGCGAGGTGACGATCCGCATTCCCTCCGAACGGGTGAATCCACAGCCATGAGGGACCCCTCCGCCCTTCAGGTCGAGTCTTTTCTCGAAATGATGAGTGCCGAGCGCGGTGCTGCGACGAATACGTTGCAATCCTACGAGCGGGATCTGGAGGATGCGCGGTCCTTCCTCAATGAACGCAGCGTGCGCCTGACCGAGGCGACGCCGGACGACCTGCGCGCCTATCTCGGCCATCTCGCCAGGCAGGGTTTTGCCGCCTCCTCACAGGCGCGGCGGCTTTCGGCGCTGCGGCAGTTCTTCAAGTTCCTCTATGGCGAAGGCCTGCGCGGCGATGACCCGACCGGTATTCTCGATGCGCCGAAAAAGGGGCGTTCGCTGCCGAAGATACTGAGCGTCGATGATGTGACGCGCCTCATCGAGCGGGCGGAGACGGAAGCGGCGGAGCCGGGCGGAAATCTTCTCCTCAAGCGGCGCATGCATCTGCTTGTCGAACTGATCTACGCGACGGGCATGCGCGTCAGCGAACTGGTTTCTCTGCCGGCGAGCGTGCTGGCGCAGACGGGACGGTTCCTCGTGGTGAAGGGCAAGGGCAACAAGGAGCGGCTGGTGCCGCTGTCGCGCGCTGCCGTTTCGGCGCTGGACTCGTATGGCGAGGCACTGGCGGCGGAGATCGGCGACGATCCGGCGGCGGGCCGCTTCCTCTTTCCGGCCCAGAGCAAGGAAGGCTTTTTGGCGCGGCAGGTGTTTGCGCGCGATCTCAAGGCCCTTGCCGGGCGCGCCGGCATCCGGGCCTCGACGCTATCGCCGCATGTGCTTCGCCATGCTTTTGCCAGTCATCTGCTGCAGAACGGCGCGGACCTGCGTGCCGTACAGGAACTGCTCGGCCACTCGGACATTTCGACGACACAAATCTATACACATGTACTGGAAGAACGGCTCCACCAGCTGGTTCAAAACCATCACCCTCTTGCCAAACAGGCAAAAAAACCGGATTAGGACCCCCAATGCTTGCAAATGGCCCCGCGGCCAACTGCATCCCTGGCGCGGTTTGAGCAAACGATCGGAAACGCATCTCATGCACAACTACCTCGATTTCGAAAAGCCCATCTCGGATCTGGAAGGCAAGATCCACGAGCTCCGCAAGCTCGCCGAAGAAGATGAGAGCATCGACACGACGGATGAGGTCGGCCGACTGGAAATCCGCGCCCGCGAGGCGATGGCCGACATCTATTCCAAGCTGACGCCCTGGCAGAAGACGCAGGTCGCGCGCCACGCGCAGCGCCCGCACTTTTTGCAATATGCCGCGCAGCTCTTCGAAGAGTTCACGCCGCTCGCTGGCGACCGCAAGTTTGCCGAAGACGAAGCGATCCAGGCTGGTCTTGGTCGTTTTCGCGGCGAAGCCGTCGCCGTCATCGGCCAGGAAAAGGGCAACGACACCAAGTCGCGCCTCAAGCACAATTTCGGCAGCGCGCGGCCTGAAGGCTACCGCAAGGCGATCCGCGTCATGGAAATGGCCGACCGCTTCGGCCTGCCGATCATCACGCTGATCGATACCGCCGGCGCCTATCCGGGCATCGGCGCGGAAGAGCGTGGCCAGGCGGAAGCCATCGCCCGTTCCACCGAAATGTGCCTCAATGTCCGCGTGCCGATCGTTTCCGTTGTGCTTGGCGAAGGCGGCTCGGGTGGCGCGATCGCCATTGCGACCGGCGACCGTGTCTACATGCTGGAACACGCGATCTACAGCGTGATCTCGCCGGAAGGGGCAGCCTCCATCCTGTGGCGCGATTCCACCCGCGCCAAGGAAGCGGCGAGCAACATGAAGATCACCGCGGAAGACCTGAAGACCTTCGGCATCATCGACGGCATCATCCAGGAGCCGGTCGGCGGCGCGCATCGCGATCCGCAGGCCGTGATCGCGCGCACCGGCGATGTCATCGCGGCAGCACTCAAGGATCTCGGCGCCAAGCCGGGCGACCAGCTCCGCAAGGACCGCCGCCAGCGCTACCTCAACATCGGACGCCAGCTCTAAGACCAACCGCTATTCGGTCCATGCCGGACTGTAAATGGCGGTTGTCTCTGGCGAATTCTTGCCGATTGGCGGCCCAAGGGCCGCCACCGCCCAATCTCGGCCATAATCCTTGTGTCTGAAACGATTGCGGTCTTCCGGCAGCGCGCGAAAAAATTTCCGGTTAAGAATTTATGAAGTATAAGCCGGTTACCACTGCGCGTCCGCCGAGCCGGCGTGACGGCACGCGATCTGACGACTGTTGACGGACCTTTCGAATGCGCCTGACTGTTCTTGCCGCTGTATCGCTCCTCGCTGTAGCCGCTAGCGGCTGCACCAACGAGACGCTTGACACGTTCGACAAGGTCGACGTCGATATCACCAAGGTTTCCAGCAAGACCAACTACCAGCTGTCGTCGGCGGTGCTGGGCAAGCTGTCCTCGATGGGCATCGACCGTTCCTCGCCGATGCTGCTGCGTATCTTCAAGGAAGAGGGCAGGCTGGAACTCTGGAAGGCTGACCGGGCGAACCGCTTCAAGCTGGTGCGCAACTACAAGATCTGCGCATGGTCCGGCAAACTCGGCCCGAAGACGAAAGAAGGCGACCGCCAGGCGCCGGAAGGGTTCTACCCGCTTTCCAAGGCGAACATGAACCCGAATTCGAGCTACTATCTCGCGATCAATACGGGCTATCCGAACACCTTTGACCGCGCCAACAAGGCGAGCGGCACGCATCTGATGATCCACGGTGCGTGCTCGTCGTCGGGCTGCTATTCGATGACCGACGAGCAGATGGTCGAGATCTTCGCCTTTGCGCGCGACGCCTTCGGCGGCGGCCAGTCGACGATCCAGCTTCAGGCGTTTCCCTTCCGCATGACCGCGGAGAACATGGCGCGTCACCGCGACAATCCGCATATCGAATTCTGGAAGATGCTGAAGGTCGGCTACGACCATTTCGAGCTGACCAAGCGTCCGCCCGAGGTCAATGTCTGCGAGAAGAAATACGTCTTCAACCAGCAGTCCGACAAGCCCTTTTCACCGACCGGCGCCTGCCCGGCGACGACGACGCCCGCTGCCCTCGAAGTGGCGCTTGGAAACTACAACAAGACCTATGCCGCCTCCTATGCCACGGCGATGCAGAAATATAATGGCACAGTCTGGATCGAGCCCTCGGAAGCCCAGCGCAAGGCGATCGTCGCCGATCAGCGCAAGGGCCGCGAACTTGCCTATGCACCGACAGGCAATTCGCTCGATGCCGGCAAGCTGATGACGGCACACGAAATCGCCGAGCAGAAGCGCAAGGCCGAGGAAGCCGAAAAGCGCAAGGTCGAGGCCGCCGAACGCGCCGTGCGGGAGGCTGAAGAGGCCAAGCTTGCCGCCGAGCAGCAGAAGATCAAGGAAGCAGAAGCTTTTGCCGCCGACGTTGCGGCCGCGAAGGCGGCCAAGCAGGCCGAGGGCAAGGGTGCTCTGCCGGTGCCGGAGGAAAATCCCGGCGTCGCGGTCGTCGAGAAGAAAGAGCCCAAGCCTTTCTGGAAGATCTGGGTGAAGGACGAAGAGCCGCGCAAGGTTGAGCCTGTCCCAACCATGACGCAGCAGACCCAGCAGACGCAACAGCCGGTGACGAGCGAAACCGGCCAGCAGGCGACGCGCAAGGAAGCGCGAACCTCTGTAGCCGAGACTGCCGGCCAGCGTGTGGAGACACCGGCAGAAGGCGCTGGCGCTCTCCCGGTGCCGGGCGACAACGCCAATGTCGAAGTCGTTGAGAAGAAGGCTGAAAAGCCGTTCTGGAAGTTCTGGCAGAAATGACCATCGCGGCTGCCCGCGATGACGCCGAGATCTACGACCTGCGCGGGCTGAAATGCCCGTTACCGGTGATGAAGACCCGCAAACGCCTGTCGTCGATGACGGTGGGCGCGGCGCTCTGGGTCGAAACCACCGATCCGCTGGCTGTCATCGACATTCCCCACTTCTGCCATGAGGACGGCCACGCGCTCGAAGCAAGCGAGCGCGTCGAGGCGGGGCACCGTTTCCTGATCCGCAAGAAAGTTTAGGCTCTAGAGACGCAGGCCCGGTATGGCGAGCGGGTTGTCCTCCAGGGCGGCGCGGTCCGGGCGATCTATGCCCGGCGTGCCGGTGAAGGCGTCGAACAGGTCGCGCACGAAGGCTTCCGGCAGGTCCTTGGTGATCAGCACCAGCCGCGTGCGGCGGTCCGATGCTTCCGGCCAGGCGGGCAGGCGCTCCGGCGGATGGAAGACGCTCTGCACGCCATGCAGCACCAGCGGACGCTCCGGGCTGGTGGACATCAGCACGATACCCTTCATGCGCAGGAGTTTTTCGCCATGCGCGGAGCGCAAGAGGTCGATGAACATCTCCAGCGCCATCGGATCGACCGGGCGGTCGTGCACGATGCTGAAGGAGCGGATCGTGGCGTCGTGGCGGGTCACGTCATGGGCGTGCTGATGGCTGTGGCCGTGATGGTGATGCCCGTGGTCATGACGGTGGTGGTCGTGCCCATGATCGTGATCGTGGTGATCATGATGATCATGACGCTCGTGCGTTTCCTCGTGCAGCCAGCGCCGGACATCCGGGATCTTGCTGCCGGGATCGTAAAGGCCGTTGGCCAGCAGGTCCGGGCCGACCAGACCGGGCGTATCGGCGTCTGATACGGTCGCGCGCGGATTGAGCGCGGCGATCTCCCGCTTCACGGCCTCCACCGTCGCCGCGTCGGCGAGCGAGACCTTGCTGATCAGGATACGGTCCGCGACGGCGACCTGTTTGACCGCTTCCGGATGGTTGGCGAGCGTCGACAGGCCGTTGGCTGCGTCAACGACGGTGATCACCCCATCGAGAGTGAAGGAATGGCTGAGCACCGGATTGCCCATGACCGATTGCAGCACGGGAGCAGGATCGGCAAGGCCGGTGGTTTCGATCACCACGCGCTTCAGCGGCTGGATCTTGCCCGTCTGCATGCGGTCCATCAGGTCGGCCAGCGTATCGACCAGCTCGCCGCGAATCGTGCAGCACAGGCATCCGTCGGACAGTTCGATGATGCCGTCGCTCGACTGCTCGACGAGCAGATGATCGATGCCCACTTCGCCGAATTCGTTGATGATGACGGCCGTGTCGGTGAGCGACGGGTCCTTCAGCAGGCGATTGAGCAAAGTCGTCTTGCCTGCGCCCAAAAATCCGGTGAGCACGGAAACCGGCACGCGCCGCTCAGCGAGGGTCATGGTCTTTCCTGTCAATCAGTAAGTGGGTCGCGGGATCGGGATCGGCACATTGGCGACATCGCCCATGTCGCTGGCGGCAACCTTGTCGTTGCCGGCCGTCTTCGCCGCTTCGCCGTTCAGAAGGCCGGCGAAGACGAACTTCAGCGGCCGGTCCAGCTCGTGGATATAGGGTGACACCAGCTTCTGGCGGCCGGCTTCGTCGCGGCCTTCGCTGCGCACCTTGGCGGCGTGCTTCGAGCAGATTTCCTGCGAGACGTCGGCGACGATGTCGCGCGTTTCACCATAGGGGCGGAGCTGGCCGAGCGTCGGCACTTTGCCTGCGCGCATCGTCAAGCCCTTCTCCAGCATGCCGGCCGAGATGTCGGCGCGGGCGCCAAGGCTGTCCGAGCCAAGCACCACGGAAACAACGCTGCGGCCGTTGCGGGTGGCGGAGGACACCTGGTTGAAGCCGGAGGCGCAGATGAAGCCTGTCTTCATGCCGTCCGCGCCATCGAAGCGGCCGATCAGCATGTTGAAATTCGGATACTGCTTCTTGCCGGTCGTAAACCCTTCCAGCGAGAAATAGGGGGCGTATTGCGGGAATTCGCGCTTCAGTGTCACGGCGAGAACCGCAAGGTCGCGTGCTGTCGTGTACTGGCCCTTGCCGGGCAGGCCGTTAGGATTGATGAAGCGCGACGAGCTCATGCCGATGCGAGCGGCCTCAGCATTCATGCGGTCGACGAAACCCTGCTCCGAACCGGCGATCGATTCGGCGATAGCGACCGACACGTCGTTTGCCGATTTGACAAGAATGATCTTCAGTGCGCTGTCGAGGGTCATCTTCTGGCCGGGCTTGAAATACATCTTGCTCGGCGGCTCGGCGGCGGCGTGTTTGCTCATCACGACCGGGCTTTCCAGCGACAACTCGCCGGCCTTGATGGCGCGGAACACCGTGTAAGCCGTCATCAGCTTGGTAAGGGAGGCGGGATACCAGCGCTGGAAGGCATCCTCATGCTCGATGACCTGGAGCGTGTTGACGTCCACCAGCATGCGCGGGGCGGCCGTCGCTGTCGTGGCCAGAAGGGATGCTGCCAGGAGCAGGGCGGGGCTCAAAAGCCGTGCGCTCCGGCGCGTCGTTCGTCCGTTCATCTGCAAGGGTGTGTCCTCGAAATCGGGAGTTGTCTCGAACCGTCGCCCTATTTAACCTATATGGCACGGTGATGGCAAAGCCATCGAATGCAGATGGCCAAATTTCCGGCCAAGTAGGACAGGAAAAACGTATGCCCATTCTCAACCGCGCCGCAGAAATGCAGGACGAAATCGCTGAATGGCGCCGAACAATCCATCGCGAGCCGGAAATCCTCTTCGCGGTGGAGAAAACGGCTGCCTTCGTGGCGGAGAAGCTGCGCGCGTTCGGCGTGGACGAAATCGTGACAGGTATTGGCCGCACCGGTGTCGTCGGCCTCATCCGCGGCAAGGGCGCGGGACGCACGATCGGCCTTCGCGCCGACATGGATGCGCTGCCGATCGAGGAAACCAGTGGTAAGCCCTGGGCGTCTACCACCAAGGGCAAGATGCATGCCTGCGGCCATGATGGGCACACAGCCATGCTGCTCGGCGCGGCAAAATACCTTGCCGAGACACGCAATTTCTCCGGCAATGTCGCGGTCATCTTCCAGCCGGCTGAAGAGGGCGGCGGTGGCGGCAACGAAATGGTCAAGGACGGCATGATGGAGCGCTTCGGCATTGCCGAGGTCTATGGCATGCACAACCTGCCGGGCATGGCGGTCGGTTCCTTCGGCACGCGTCCGGGGCCGATCATGGCGGCGACTGACGAGTTCGTCATCACGGTCAAGGGCCGCGGCGGCCATGCGGCACTGCCGCACAAGACGGTCGATCCGATCGTCATCGGCGCCTATGTGGTGACGGCGCTCCAGACCATCGTGTCGCGCGTTGCCGATCCGATCGCCTCGCTCGTCGTCTCCGTCACCAAGTTCAACGCCGGCTTCGCCCACAATGTCATTCCGGAACAGGCGCAGCTTGCCGGCACGGTGCGCACGCTGAGTGCCGAGATGCGCGAGGAGGCCGAGGCCCGCATCCGCCAGATCTGCGCGGGTCTTGGCGCCGCGCACGGTGCGGAGATTACGGTCGGCTATCATCGCAACTACCCCGTCACGGCAAACCATCCGGAAGAAACCGGCCATGCGGTCGCCGTCGCTCAGGAGATTGCCGGCGAGGCCGCCGTCGATCCGGCGCTTGATCCGATGATGGGCGGCGAGGATTTTTCCTACATGCTGCTGTCCCGTCCCGGTGCCTTCATCTTTATCGGCAATGGCGATACGGCGGGCCTCCACCATCCGGCCTACGATTTCAACGACGACGCCATCCCGCATGGCGTGACCTACTGGGTGAAACTCGCGGAAAGCCGGCTCGCCGCCTGACAAAAAAGTGCCCGGCTGCAGGGACGTCAGCCGGGCGAGGCGGGGAGGATTGGATACGTGCGATCAGTGGCAGACACGGATCTTCTTGATCACGAGGTTGCCCCACTTGTCGTAGCGCTTCACCTTCTTCCAGAAGCAGTCGTAGCCATAATCGTCGCTGATGGTGACGTGAGCGCCATGGCCCCAGCCATGGCCGAAGCCGAAACCGATCGAAAAACCGCCGGCCTGCGAGGGCGCGGCGAAGGAAAGTGCCGCTACGGTTGCGACGACAGCGGAAAGCATGATCTTGCGCATGGACAGTCTCCTTGGGGTTTTGTTGGGTGGAGCCATCTCCATCCGATGACCCGACTGTCTCATGGCGCGTCCCGTCGCGCTGTTCCGAATGGAACGCATGAACGTTCGCGCGGAAAATCTCTTGGCTTCGAGCCCCGGCTTTTGTATGGGTGCAGTTAGTGGTCCCGTAGCTCAGCAGGATAGAGCACCAGATTCCTAATCTGGGGGTCCCGCGTTCGAATCGCGGCGGGATCACCAATAAACTCACGTGCATAGGCCTGGCTTGAGGCGGATTGTGATCGCCACGTGGGTTTTGCCGGTGCCCGGCCCGCCTACAAGAACGATATTCTGCGCTTCGTCCATGAACTCGCATCGGTGCAATTGGCGCACTGTCGCTTCGTTGGTCTCGCTGGCGGCGAAGTCGAAGCTGTACAATGAAGACGGGCGCGGCTGGAGACCAGCCGCGCCCGCTTTTCTTTAAGACCGGACGAGATCGAAGCGGTCGGCGTTGACCACCTTGTTCCAGGCCGAAACGAAGTCCTTGACGAACTTCTCCTGCGCATCGCTTTCGCCGTAGACCTCGGCGAAAGCACGTAGCTGCGAGTTCGAGCCGAAGACGAGGTCGGCGCGGGTGGCGGTCCACTTCACGTCGCCGGTCTGGCGGTCGCGGCCTTCGAAGACGGTCTGGTCGTCCGATGCGGCCTTCCAGGCGGTTCCCATGTCGAGCAGGTTCACGAAGAAGTCGTTCGTAAGCGCACCCGGGCGCTTGGTGAAGACGCCGTGCTGGGACTGGCCGTGGTTGATGTCGAGCACGCGCAGGCCGCCGAGCAGCACGGTCAGTTCTGGACCGGTGAGGGTCAGGAGATTGGCCTTGTCGATGAGCAGGGCTTCTGCCGGGATGCTGGCATCCGATGTGTCGTAGTTGCGGAAACCGTCCGCAACCGGCTCGAGCACGGAGAAGGACTCGACATCGGTCTGGTCCTGCGTCGCATCGGTGCGGCCGGGCGTCAAGGGCACGTCGATAGCGTGGCCGGCTGCCTTTGCCGCCGTCTCGATACCCGCGGAGCCGCCGAGCACGATCAGATCGGCCAGCGAGACCTTCTTGCCGCCACTTGCCGCGTCATTGAACGCCTTCTGGATGCCTTCCAGCGTTTCGAGAACCTTGGCGAGCTGTGCCGGCTGGTTGACCGCCCAGTCCTTCTGCGGGCTGAGGCGGATGCGAGCACCGTTTGCACCGCCGCGCTTGTCCGAACCGCGGAACGTCGAGGCGGAGGCCCAGGCGGTCGAAACGAGCTCGGAGACGCTGAGGCCTGAAGTATGGATTGCCTGCTTCAGCGCAGCGATATCGGCTGCATCGATCAGCGGGTGATCAACGGCGGGAACCGGGTCCTGCCAGATCAGCTCTTCCTGCGGCACTTCCGGGCCGAGGTAGCGGGCGCGCGGGCCCATGTCGCGGTGGGTCAGCTTGAACCAGGCGCGGGCGAAGGCGTCAGCGAACTGATCCGGGTTCTCGTAGAAGCGGCGGGCGATCTTTTCGTAAGCCGGGTCGGCGCGCAGCGCGATGTCGGTGGTGAGCATCGCCGGGGCATGACGCTTCGACGGGTCGTGCGCATCCGGCACCGAGTTTGCGCCGGCATCGTGCTTGGGCTTCCACTGATGTGCACCGGCCGGGCTCTTCGTCAGTTCCCATTCGTAGCCGAACAGGTTCCAGAAGAAGTTGTTGGTCCAGCGCGTCGGCGTCGAGGTCCAGGTGACTTCCAGGCCGCTGCCGATCGTGTCGGCGCCCTTGCCGGTGCCGAATTTGTTGTCCCAGCCAAGGCCCTGCTGCTCGATCGCGCCGGCTTCCGGGTCGGGCCCCACGAGGCTTGTGTCACCCGCGCCATGGGTCTTGCCGAAGGTGTGGCCGCCGGCGATGAGGGCTACGGTTTCTTCGTCATCCATCGCCATGCGCGCGAAGGTGTCGCGGATGTCGTGCGCGGCTGCGAGCGGGTCGGGAACCCCTTCCGGGCCTTCCGGGTTGACGTAGATCAGGCCCATATGCGTCGCCGAAAGCGGCTTGTCGAGCTGGCGCTCGCCGGTGAAGCGCTTGTCGCTCCCGAGCCAGGTGGTCTCGGAGCCCCAATAGGTGCTTTCATCCGGCTCCCAGACGTCGGCACGGCCGCCGGCGAAGCCGAAGGTCTTGAAGCCCATCGATTCCAGCGCGACGTTGCCGGTGAGGATGAACAGGTCGGCCCAGGAAATCTTGCTGCCGTAATACTGCTTGATCGGCCAGAGCAGGCGACGGGCCTTGTCGAGGTTGACGTTGTCCGGCCAGCTGTTCAGCGGCGCGAAACGCTGCTGGCCCTGACCGCCGCCGCCGCGACCGTCAAAGATGCGGTAGGTGCCGGCGCTGTGCCAGGCCATGCGGATGAAGAGCGGGCCGTAGTGCCCGAAGTCGGCCGGCCACCAGTCCTGCGAGTCGGTCATCAGGGCGCGAAGGTCTGCCTTGAGTGCTTCGTAGTCGAGCGTCTTGAACTCCGCGGCATAATCGAACTGTTCACCCAGCGGGTTGGACAGGGCGGAATACTGGTGCAGCAGCTTGATGTTCAGCTGGTTCGGCCACCAGTCGCGGTTCGACCGCATGGACGAATCTGCTGCGCTGCGCCCGCCATGGGCGACCGGACACTGGCCCGCGGTTTCGACTTTCGTATCCATGATTGTTCTCCCGTCTGATCTGAATGGGTGTTCCGCCCGGAGGTCTTGGCACGTCTCCGGGGCCGAGTTGTGTTGGCGGATACGAGAAGGCGCGTCCGCACTGGGCGATGACCTAGGGTTCATCTCCTTTCATAGGGACTTAGCAAAAGGCCGGCATAAATTTAAGTTTGATTTATTGATGGGCGCGATAAGATAAGGTTATGATGAACTTTACCCTCCGGCAACTGCGCTATTTTGAAGCGATGGCGCGCCACAATCATTTTGGTCGGGCGGCCGATGCCTGCTCGATTTCCCAGCCGGCGCTATCGACGCAGATCAAGGAACTCGAAAAAGAGCTCGGCAGCGATCTCTTTGAGCGCGGCGCGCGGCAGGTCCGGCTCACCAACTTTGGCGAGGCCTTTCTCGTGCGCGTGCGGGAAATCCTGCGTTCGGTCGACGAACTGGGCGATGTGGCGCGGGCGGCCAGGAACCAGCTGGCGGGGCGTCTCCGGATCGGCATCATCCCGACTGTCGCGCCCTACATGCTGCCTGCGATCATCGGCAATCTCACCCAGCGTTATGACGGACTCGACATCCATGTGCGGGAAACGCAAACCGCGAAACTGGTCCAGGAACTGACAGAGGGCCGCCTCGATACCGCGATCGTCGCTTTGCCAGTCTCCGAGCTATCGCTGACCGAAGTGGCGCTGTTCAAGGAGGATTTCGTGCTCGTGCGGCCCGGCAAGGACGAGGGGAAACCCGTTCCCAATCGCGACATGCTGAGCGAAATGCGGCTGCTCCTGCTTGAGGAGGGGCATTGTTTTCGCGAGCAGGCACTGTCCTTCTGCAAGGTGAATACGGAGCGCCCGCGCGAACTGATGGATGGGAGTTCGCTGTCGACGCTGGTTCAGATGGTCGGCGCCGGTATCGGCATCACCCTGATCCCGGAGATGGCCGTGGCGGTGGAAACCCGTTCGGCGACCGTTTCGATCGCACGCTTCAATGCTCCGCAACCGTCCAGAACGATCGGCATGATCTGGCGCAAGACCAGCCCTCTTGCCGAACAGCTTTTGCAGATTTCGGAAGTGGTGCGTCAGTCGGCCGGCGACGTCGTCAGGCCGGGTTTGCCGGCGTGAGGTGTGCGCCAGACGGAGGCGATCAGACGTCTTCCTTCTCGCGCTCAGGCGTAACCACGCGCGGTTTGGTCTTGATCGACGGAACGACCGAGGGCTTCGCAACAACCTTCGGCGTCGGCGCCTTTATGCCGAGCATGCTGCGGATGCGGTCGCTGACCAGCGGGCGGAAGCGGCTGGCGCGGAAGGGCATGTCGGTGGCGCCGTAGCCCTCCGGGCCGTCATCGTTGCCGCGATAGAGTTCCATCAGCTTGATGCCGTAGAAATCACCGTCGACATAGTGGCGATAGTGCCCGGCCCAGCGGACCGTGTATACCTGCCCCTTGCGAATGCCCTGGTCGATCGAGACGTTCTTGAAGCGATCGTTGACGCAGACGACCTTCTGTCCGACCTGGAATGTGGGCATGTCGTGTCCCTCTCCGGTTCCGGTTCAGCCGGTCTTCTTACAGTTGACGCCTGGCGCGTTCTCGCCCTTGGTCAGGTCGTAGAGCGTCGCCTCGTCGCCCTTGGTCCACCATTCGTAGCGGCCGCCGGTATATTTGGCGCCGGAGGCGGCCATGACGTTGGAGGCAATGATCGTCTCGTCTGCGATGCGCAGAACGGCGAGCGAATTGGCGCCGACATTGATGTATTCGACCACCACACGCTGGTCGGCGTCACACTGGTAGTTCAGCGTCTCGCGCGCCACGCTCTGTTCCGGTCCCGGCAGGCGGATGACGATGTCGGTGTTGTTCTTGAGCGCGGCAAGACGGATCGCGGGCCCGCCTTCCTTGCCGGTCAGGTGCAGGATGCCGTTTTCGAGGCGCCACGAGGTCACGGTGCCGAGCGTGTCGAAAAACTTCTGCTCCTGATCCATGATGGCGGGCGCGCACATTTTTCGCGTCGCGGCGGCGGGGGCAAAGGCAATATTGCCGTTCTGTACCTTCAGCTTGCCGCGATAGGTGTTGCAGCCGCCATTGCCGCCATAGGAGCCATCCGGCTTGATTTCCAGCGTCGTCTGCAGGTCGTCGATCACGCCGTTGCCGCTGATATCTTCGGCAAGCCAGGTGCCGCCGAGACCGCCCGGGACCGGCTCGTCGGCATAGGCCGGAGCCGCCGCCCAAAGGGCGAGGCAGGCGAGGGTCCATACTCTCAGGCGTCGGTGCACAGATTTCTCCAATCGCGTCAGGCGGAAGACCGCTTTGCTGGGACGTTATGGCCGACCGGGCGAAAAGGTCAAGTCGCGGGTTCCAGAACACCGGACCTGCCTTCGCTTTACAGCATTTCGATGACTTGTTGCAGGCGTCTTTCGCCTGTAGAGCCATTTGTAGAAAACAAGAAAATCGCGGAAAACATCATGGCTCCGGACGCGCGGCAGACACGCCGCATCACCATTCTCGGCTCGACAGGTTCCATCGGCACCAGCACGCTCGACGTGGTGCGCCAGCTCGGCGGGCGCGAGCGCTACGAGGTCGTGGCGCTGACCGGCAATGGCAATGTCGAGCTGCTCGCTGCGCAGGCGCGCGACTGCGGTGCGCAAATGGTGGTGACGGCGGATGAGAGCCGGTACGCGGATCTGAAGGACGCGCTTTCCGGCAGCGGTATCGAGGTGGCTGCCGGGCGATCGGCGCTGCTGGAAGCGGCGTCCGGTGATGCGGACTGGGTCATGGCGGCGATCGTCGGCACGGCGGGTCTTGCGCCGACGCTTGCGGCGGCGAAGCGGGGAGCGGATATCGCGCTTGCCAACAAGGAATGCCTCGTCTCTGCCGGTGATCTTTTTGTGCAGGCTGTTGCGCAGGGCGGTGGGCGGCTGATCCCCGTAGACAGCGAACACAGCGCGATTTTCCAGGCCTTGGAAGACGACCAGCGCCACGCCGTCGAGCGCATTGTGCTGACAGCCTCCGGTGGCCCGTTCCGCACGTGGAGCCGAGAGCAGATGGCGGGCGTCACGGCGGATATCGCACGCGCCCATCCCAACTGGTCGATGGGCCTGAAAATCTCGATCGGCAGCGCCTCGATGTTCAACAAGGCGCTGGAGATGATCGAAGCGAAGCACCTCTTCGATGTGCGGCCGGACCAGATCGAGGTTGTCGTGCATCCACAATCCATCATCCATTCGATGGTCGGTTACATCGACGGCTCGGTGCTGGCGCAGCTCGGTGCGCCGGACATGCGCACGGCGATTGGCTATGCACTGACCTACCCGACGCGTTCGGCGCTGAATGTCGATCGGCTGGATTTTGCCAAACTCTCAAGGCTCGATTTCGAGGCGCCGGACGAAGAGCGATTTCCCGCGCTCCGCCTCGCCCGCACAGCGCTCACGCGCGGCGGCTTGCAGGGCGCGGTGATGAATGCGGCGGAGGAGGTGGCTTTCCAGGCCTTTGTCGACGGGCGTATCGGTTTCCTGTCGATGGCCGATATTGCCGAGCAGGTGATGGACAGGCTCACCCATCTGCCGGCGGCCGCATCCATGGATGATGTCTTTGCCGCAGACGAAGAAGCCCGACGGGTGGCCGCCGGGCTTATCGGATAGTTTCGACTTACGCTGTAGTTTAGGCGACGGCGCGGGCGAGCGCGCAGCGCGACCAGAGCGAATGCAGCGCGCCCACAAGGTGATCGATGTCGGCATCCGTGTGCAGCGGCGTCGGCGTGATGCGCAGGCGCTCGGTCTTCTTCGGCACGGTCGGATAGTTGATCGGCTGGACGTAGATGCCGAAATTGTCGAGCAGCAGGTCCGAGATCCACTTGCACTTGGCGGCATCGCCCACCATCACCGGTACGATATGGCTCTGGTTCGGCATGTGCGGAATGCCGTTGCGGTCGAGAGCCGAGCGCAGGCGGCGCACGCGCTCCTGATGGGCGAAGCGTTCGACCTGGCTTTCCTTGAGGTGGCGGATGGCGGCGCATGCACCGGCTGCGATCGCCGGCGGCAGGGAGGTCGTGAAGATGAAGCCGGAGGCAAACGAGCGGACGAAATCGCAAAGCGCGGTCGAGCCGGTAATATAACCGCCCATCACGCCAAACGCCTTGCCGAGCGTGCCTTCGATGATGGTCAGGCGATGCATCAGGCCGTCGCGTTCGGCAATGCCGCCGCCGCGCGGGCCGTACATGCCAACAGCGTGGACTTCGTCGAGATAGGTCATCGCGCCATATTTGTCGGCGAGGTCGCAGATGTCCTTGATAGGAGCGATGTCGCCATCCATCGAATAGACCGATTCGAAGGCGATCATTTTTGGCGCACGCGGGTCGGCGCTAGCGAGCTTGGCTTCGAGATCCTTGAGATCGTTGTGCTTCCAGATCACGCGCTCGCATTTCGAGTGGCGGATGCCCTCGATCATCGACGCGTGGTTTCCGGCATCGGAAAAACAGATGATGCCCGGGATCTTCGAACAGAGCGTACCAAGGGCGGCCCAGTTGGACACATAGCCCGAGGTGAAGAGCAGCGCCGATTCCTTGCCGTGCAGGTCGGCGAGTTCCTGTTCGAGCAGGACATGGTGGTGGTTGGTGCCGGAGATGTTGCGGGTGCCGCCGGCACCGGCGCCACACTGGTCGATGGCAAGCTTCATCGCCTCGGTGACCTTCGGGTGCTGGCCCATGCCGAGATAGTCGTTCGAGCACCAGACCGTGACGTCCTTCGGACCGTCCGCCGTGTAGCGGGTCGCTTTCGGGAAGCTGCCCTTCTGGCGTTCCAGGTCGGCGAAAACGCGATAGCGGCCTTCCTGATGCAGGCCATCCAGCTCGTTCTTGAAGTAGGTCTCGAAGTCCATCCGAAGTCTCCTGTCCGGTCAGATGCCGGACACCATCGTCGTTGGCGGTCGTTCAATCGGCTACACCCGACGCCCTTTCGCTGCAACGGTATCCGCTGCGGCAAATCGGCGCCACCTTTGAACCATTCCAAAGTATCTTACGGTCTCAAAGGCCATTTCCTGTTGATGCATGTCAAGTCTGCATGAAAAAAGGACGGCCTCAACCGTCCTTTTAATCGAACCAGTTTCAGCTTTTTCGTGGAAGTCAGGTTGCCGCGACCGCGCGCTTGGCCATGACCTTCACGAGGTTCGCCCGATACTCCGCGCTGCCGTGGATATCGGAGAGCAGGTTGGAGGCATCGACAGTCACACCGGATGCGGCATCCGCCGACCAGTTGGCGGAAAGCGCCTGTTCCAGCCCCGCATGGCGGAAGACGCCATCGGACCCCGCACCCGTCACCGCCACCCGCACGCTGCCATCCCCCGCCTTCGCCACGAAGACGCCGGTCATCGCATAGCGCGAGGCCGGGTTCGGGAATTTGGCATAGCCGGCTTTGGCGGGAGAGTCGAAGGTCACCGCCACGACGATCTCGCCGTCCCCCAACGCCGTCTCGAAGAGGCCGGTGAAGAAGTCGTCGGCGGAGACTTCCCGCACATTGGTGACGATCGTCGCCCCCAGCGCCAGCATGGCGGAGGGGTAGTCGGCAGCGGGATCGTTGTTGGCGATCGAGCCGCCAATCGTTCCCATGTGGCGCACATGCGGATCGCCGATAAGGGATGCGAGGTGGCAGATCGCCGGGCAGACGGTTTTCAGCTCGGCCGAGGCGGCGACCTCGGCATGCGTCGTGCCCGCTCCGATGCGGACCCGGCTGCCATTGACCGAGATGCCCTTGAGGTCTGCGATGTGGCGCAGATCGACGAGGTCGGAGGGGGCTGCGAGCCGCTGCTTCATGGTCGGGATCAGCGTCATGCCGCCGGAGACGTATTTCGCTTCGTCCGAGGAGGACTGCAGCTTGACGGCGTCGGCGATCGAGGATGCGCGATGGTAATTCGTTGCGTACATGGCTTCCTCCGTCAGTTGCTTGCTGCACGCGCAGCCGCCCAGACCTTCTGGGGCGTCGCGGGCATGGTGAGGTCGTTGTTGCCGATGGCATCGGTGATGGCGTTGATCAGCGCCGGTGGCGAACCAATGGCGCCGGCCTCGCCACAGCCCTTGATGCCGAGCGGATTGCTTGGACAGGGGGTGTTCTGGTGCGAGAGGCTGAAGGAGGGCAGGTCGTCGGCGCGCGGCATGGTGTAATCCATGTAGCTCGCCGTCAGGAGCTGGCCCGTTTCCGGATCGTAATGCACGCCTTCCAGCATCGCCTGTCCGATGCCCTGCGCGATGCCGCCATGCACCTGGCCTTCGACGATCATCGGGTTGATGATGTTGCCAAAATCGTCGGCGGCGACGAACTGGATGATTTCGGTCTTGCCGGTGTCCGGATCGACCTCGACCTCCGCGATGTAGCAGCCGGCCGGGAAGGTAAAGTTGGCCGGATCGTAGAAGGCGCCCTCCTTGAGGCCCGGCTCCATGCCGGACGGCAGGTTGTGGGCGGTATAGGCGGCAAGCGCCATCTGGAACCACGGCACCGTTTTGTCGGTGCCGGCGACCTTCAGTGCGCCGTTCTCGATGACGATGTCGCTTTCGTCGGCTTCCATCAGGTGGGCCGCGATCTTCTTCGCCTTGGCCTCCACCTTGTCCAACGCCTTGACGACGGCGGACATGCCGACGGCGCCGGAGCGCGAGCCGTAGGTGCCCATGCCCATCTGCACCTTGTCGGTATCGCCATGCACGATGGAGACGCTGTCGATCGGCACACCGAAGCGTTCGGCGACGAGCTGGGCGAAGGTCGTCTCATGGCCCTGGCCGTGACTGTGCGAGCCGGTCAGCACCTCGATCGTGCCGACGGCATTGACGCGCACTTCCGCCGATTCCCAGAGGCCGACGCCGGCGCCGAGCGAGCCGACCGCCGCCGAGGGCGCGATGCCGCAGGCCTCGATGTAGCAGCTCATGCCGATGCCGCGCTTCATGCCGCGGCTTGCTGCCTCCGCCTTGCGAGCCGGAAAACCGTTCCAGTCGGCCGCCTGCATGGCGGCCTCCAGCGAGGCTTCGTAGTCGCCTGCGTCATAGTTCATGATCACCGGCGTCTGGTGCGGGAAGCTGCGGATGAAGTTGGCACGACGCAGCTCTGCCGGCGAGACGCCGAGTTCGCGTGCCGCTGTCTCCACGGTGCGTTCCACCAGGTAGGTTGCTTCCGGCCGCCCGGCGCCGCGATAGGCATCAACAACGGCCGTGTTGGTATAGACCGCGCGCACATTGGCGTGGATGGCCGGGATGTTGTACTGGCCGGACAGCAGCGTGGCATAGAGATAGGTCGGCACGGCGGAGGAGAACAGCGACATGTAGGCGCCGAAATTGGCGATCGTGTCGACCTTCAGCGCGGTGATGCGGTTGTTGGCGTCGAAGGCCATCTTGACCGTCGAGACGTGGTCGCGTCCGTGCGCATCGGTCAAGAAGGCCTCGGTGCGGTCGCAGGTCCATTTCACCGGAACGCCCGAGCGTTTCGAGGCCCAGAGACAGACGATCTCTTCCGGGTAGATGAAGATTTTCGAGCCGAAGCCGCCGCCGACGTCCGGGGCGATGACGCGCAGCTTGTTTTCCGGCGCCACATTGTAGAAGGCGCTCATCACGAGGCGGGCGACGTGCGGGTTCTGGCTCGTCGTGTAGCAGGTATAGTGGTCTTCGGCGGAATCGTAGATGCCGAGCGCCGCACGTGGCTCCATCGGGTTCGGCGCCAGCCGGTTGTTGATGATCTTCATCTCGGTGACATGTGCTGCCGCAGCAATGGCCGCGTCCGTCGCGCCGGCATCGCCGATCTGCCAGTCGTAGATCAGGTTGCCGGGTGCTTCCGGATGCAGCTGTGGCTGGCCGGCTTCGAGCGCTTTCACCGCATTGGTGACGGCGGGCAGCACGTCGTAGTCGACGACGACGGCTTCGGCGGCGTCGCGCGCCTCGCCCATCGTGTCGGCCACCACCACGGCGACGGCGTCACCGACATAACGCACCGTTTCATGCGCGAGCGGCCGCCAGGCGCCCATCTTCATCGGCGAACCATCCTTGGAATGGATCATCCAGCCGCAGATCAGGTTGCCGATGCCGTCGTCGAGCATCTGCTTGCCGTTGAGCACGGCGATGACGCCCGGCATGTCCTCCGCCGCGGACGTATCGAGGCTCCTGATCTTCGCATGGGCGTGCGGAGAGCGCACGAATGCGGCATAGCGCATGCCCGGCACGGCCATGTCGTCCGTGTAGCGGCCCTGGCCCATGAGAAACCGCTTGTCTTCCTTTCGCGCGACGCGCGCGCCGATGCCTTCGACACCCATCTTGATCTCCTCCGAGATATCGTTTGCGTGGCCTGCTGAAGGCGATCTGCCGAATGGTGCTGGGCGCTTGCGTCACAGCCATCGGCGAGACCGCCGTCGGCGCGTTATTCCGCAGCCTGTCGCCCTGCCGCACCCATTTCCTGGGCGGCGGCAAGGATGGCTTTCACGATGTTATGGTAGCCGGTGCATCGACAGATATTGCCTTCGAGATTTTCGCGCACCGTCTTCTCGTCGAGCTGAGCACCATGGCGATTGATCATGTCGACCGCGGTCATCACCATACCGGGGGTACAGAAGCCGCATTGCAGGCCGTGATTGGCCTTGAAGGCTGCCTGCACGGGATGTAGCTCGCCGTTCGCTGCAAGCCCTTCGATGGTCAGGATGTCGGACCCCGCGGCCTGGGCCGCGAGGATGGAACAGCTCTTTACCGCTTTGCCATCCATATGCACGACGCACGCTCCGCATTGGGAGGTGTCGCAGCCGACATGGGTTCCGGTGAGGCTTAGATTGTCGCGGATGAAGTGGACAAGCAGCGTGCGGTCCTCGCACTCCTTGCTCACCTTCCGGCCATTGACGGTCATTGCCACTTTCGCCATTCGTTCCTCCCTGGCGGTTCCTGTCCGCTGGGGTCGATCGATCCGAAGGTAATATGCAGCGGGCGCCTTCACGACGCGGGCTGGGGATCAGGCGACACCAGCATTCTCAATTCGCGTGCATTGCATTCCGAAAACGAGTGTTGCGACGACAGTTCCTCCACGGCCGCGCAACCTCAACAGTCATATCATTTGACGTTTTGCCGCGCCGATCAACCGGTACTTTCAGGCAGGCGCGAAATTTCTCGTGACCGGTTTTGTCGGGGCTGAAAAAACGAAACGGAAACGATATTTATTCGACCTGCAAAAAAATAGTTATACGCCATGGACTTCCCTATTTCCGGCTATATTTTCAACCTCGGACAAACCTGACCGTCGACGACGGCCGCGGTATGTTATCTGAGTAGAAGGGGATAGTGCGGACCCCGGAAAACGCGGCCGCCGCTCAACTTTGGAGAACATCTTCATGAAGAAAGTCATTGCGCTCGTTCTGATCGGCCTGGCCGTCGCCAGCTGCACGCAGACGGAAAAGGGTGCGGGTATCGGCGCCGTCTCCGGCGCGATCATCGGTGGCGCCATCACCGGTGACGTTCGCGGTGCGGCCGTCGGCGCTGCTATCGGCGGTGTTTCGGGTGCTGTCATCGGCAGCGTCTCCGAGCAGCCCGGTCAGTGCTACTACCGTGACCGCTACGGCCGTCGCTATATCGACCGTTGCCCGTCGGGTTACTGATACCCGATACATGCAACCCAATGCGAAGCCCCGGACATGTTCCGGGGCTTTTGCTTTTGAGCTTGGGCACAAAATCCCGATTGGCGCTTCAAATCTCGTTCCCACCCGTGTAAAACCGCCGTTAACATTACGGAAAACCTAACACGTTAGGGTCTTTTCCTGCCTGAAAGCTCTGGATGAACCAGGGCGCCTGAAGCCTGTGACGGAAGCTGTTCGGTCTGCCCGCGCGCGCCGCACCTTACGGAGAAAGGCGACGGATAGCTGCGGATGCGGGATAAAGTGAACCGGCCGGAAAAGAGTTTTGCGTTTCTGAGAGCTGGCACCGCGCTTGCGGTCGCTGCAGCACTTGCGTTCTGCCCGGTATCCGTGAAATCGGCATCGGCTTTCGAGATCTTCGGCATGAAGTTCTTCGAGAAAGAGGAAGAGACGACCTCGGTTATCGATCCGGTCAACTATACGCTGACGCTCAATCCCGGCACGGACGACGACGACCTCAGACAAGCGATCGAGAACACCGCGCGTCTCAAGCAGGACGAGGGTACGCCGGTTTCCGGCGATCTCGGCCTCGTCATCAAGGCGCGCGACGATCGCGACCGTATCCTCGCCGCCCTGTACGAAAACGCCCGCTACGGCGGCGTGGTGAACGTCACCATCGATGGGCAGGACCTCGATTCGCTGCCGCCAAGCCCGGAATTCGGCCGGCGTGGGCCAATCCCCGTGACGATCAGCGTCGAGCCGGGCCCGGTCTTCACCTTTGGCGACGTCGCGTTTTCCGGCGATGCAGAGGGGCGCAATCCGGCGGATTATGGACTTGTTTCGGGCGCGCGCGCCGATTCCACCATCATCCTGAAGGCTGGCGAGAAGGTCGTCGTGGACCTCAAGGCCGAGGGGCGGCCGCTTGCCAAGCTTATCGAGCGCAATGCGACGGCGGATCACAAGACGCGGACGGTGGATGTTGTTATCGCGGTCGAAGGCGGGCCGGTCGCGCCCATCGGCGAGGTTGGCGTCACCGGTACCAAGACGGTCGATGCGAATTTCGTGCAGCGCTATTCACGCATCAATGCCGGCCAGCCCTATTCGCCGGAAGCGCTGACCAAGGCGGCGGAGCGGCTGCGCACGCTCGGCGTCTTCTCCAGCGTGACGATCCGCGAAGCCGACAAGCTCGCGCCTGATGGCTCGCTGCCGATGACCATCGAAGTTTCGGAAGGCAAGCACCGCTATTTCGGTGTCGGCGCGCAGTATTCGAACACTGACGGGATCGGCCTGCAGGGCTATTGGGGCCACCGCAACCTGTTTGGTGAGGCCGAGTCGCTGCGCCTCGAGGGATCGGTCAACCGGATCGGCGAGTCGGATCTGGGCAACCTCGACTATTCGACGGCCATCCTCTTCTCCAAGCCCGGCGCCTTCGGCCCGGCCTCGACATTCAATGCGAGCCTCAAGGCGTCCATCGCCGATCCCGACGCCTACAAGGCGTTCACCACCACGGCTGCCGCTGGCGTCAGCGTCGAGCTGTCCGACAGGGATACGGTGAGTGCCGGTGGTGAGCTCATGTGGAGCGACGTCGAGGACGCTTTCGGCAAGAACAAGTACCTGACGGCCAGCATCCCGATCGAATATGTCCGCGACACCCGCGACGACAAGCTCAATCCGACGGAAGGCTACCGCCTGCTGATCAACGCCAAGCCGAGCTACGAGACCTATCGCGGCACCTTCTTCTCCAGCTTCGAAGGCGCGATCACCGGCTATCAGGCGCTCGGTGCGGAAGATCGTGTCGTGCTGGCCGGCAAGCTTTCCGGGGGCACGATCATCGGTGGCAACGAGCTTTCCGACATCCCTGCGACGCGGCGCTTCTTCCTCGGCGGCGGCGGTACCGTGCGTGGTTACGGCTACCAGGAAATCTCGCCGCGTAACAGCAAGGACAAGCTGCTCGGCGGGCGCTCCTATGTGGCTGCCTCGGCGGAAGTGCGCATCGGCGTGACCGAGACGATCGGTGTCGTGCCATTCATTGATGTCGGCACCGTCTCGACGGACGAGGTGCCGGACTTCAGGGATATCCGGGCGGGCGCCGGCATCGGCCTGCGTTATGCGACGCCGTTTGGCCCGCTCCGGCTCGACGTGGCGGTGCCGTTGAAAAAATATCCCGGCGGAACTTCTTTCGGGGTCTATGCCGGTATCGGTCAGGCCTTCTGACGGCCGCCCCAATTTTCGTCTAGACTCTTGATCGGCTGCACGATTCGGATTCAAGACGTTGAGGAGCGATTCCCAGCGCTCCCCACACGCGAAATGGATGAAGCATGAACAGGCTGTCCCGAATTCTCCGCGCCACGCTCCGCTATATCGGCTACGGCCTTGCCGTTCTTCTGGTTGTTCTTGTCGCGCTCATCGGCTTTGTCGGTTTTACCGACGCCGGCGCGCGGTTTGCGGTGTCCTATGCGGAGAAGATCGCTGCGGCGAGCGGTCAGGTCATTACGATCAGCGAACCGTCCGGGCTGCTGACGGGCAGGTTGCGCGCCGGCACCATCACCGTCGGCGATGCGAAGGGTACCTATGCGGAAATCCGCGACCTCGCCGTCGACTGGTCGCCGCTCCAGCTGTTGTTCTTCAGCTTCGATGCGACGCGTGTCTCAGCCTCATCCATTTCCCTGCTGCGCCTGCCGGAACCGAAGGCTGACGCTGAAAAGTCCGACAAGCCGTTCACCCTGCCTGTCGAGGTGCATGTCGGCAGGCTGGAAGTGCCGGAACTTTTCGTTTCCGCCGCGGTCGCCAAGAAGGACCAGCGCCTCGTCGTTACGGGCAGCGGGAATGCGACAGCCGATAGCGTCGCGGTAAAACTCTCCGCATCGGAAACGGCGCGACCGGATGCACGTGTCGTGGCGGATATCGTCTTCAACCCCGCTGACAATGTACTGCGGCTTGAAGCGGATGTCGCCGAGCCGAAGGGGGGCCTGCTAGCCACCCTGCTCAAGCTGCCGAACGATCCGGCCGTGGCGATCCGCCTGACGGGGGATGGTCCGCTTTCGCGATGGACGGGGCGCCTAGCCGCATCCCTCGACGGCACCGAGATGCTGCGTGTCGATGGCCGCCACGATCTTTCGACCGAGGGCCTGCACACGATCGCGCTCAATGGCGGCGGCACCTTCGATGCCCTGATGCCCCCGCAGCTTCGCCCGCTGTTTGCCGGCGAGACCGGTATCGACGTGGTCGCGGCCTTCGACGGTTCGGACATGCTGCGCATCGAAAAGGGATCGATTGCGACGGGCGCCCTGACGCTTGGCGCTTCGGGCACGGTCAGCGCCAAGGGCGCGAACGATCTCGACGTGAAGCTCGCCGGCAAGGATGGCCCGATCGATTTCCGCTGGCCGCTTGCCGAAGGCGATGCCCGTGTGCTGATCGAGGGCGCCGATATTTCACTGACGGGCGAGGCGACCGCGGCGGCGCTGGAGGCGAACGCAACCGTCGTTTCGGCGGAGCTGCCTGCTGGCCGCATCGAAAACATCCGGCTTTCGGCGAAGAGCGACGCCTTCAATGTGGCGAGCCAATCCGGCCGCATCGATGCGACGTTGGAAACCGGCACGACGGCCTTTGCCAATGCAGATGTCGACCGCATGGTGAAGGGGCCTGTAAAGCTCGTGACCGCGCTGAACGTCTCGCTAAGCGAGATCGCCTTCGATCCCGCGACGCTTGAAAGCGCCAGCATCGGCGGCACATTGTCCGGCCGCTACGGCATCGAGAGCCGCGAGGCTGACGTCAACTTCCGCCTCTTTGCGCTGCCTGCCGTGTTGCCGCCAGCGCTTTCCGGCAAGTTCGACACGACGATCGCGATGGAAGGGCGGGTTCAGCTGGCCAGCAATGGCGCGGTCCAGGTCTCGGGTCTTCAGGTGAAGTCCGGCACGCTGGAAACGGCGGGGTCCGTGTCGCTCGGCAACGGCAATCTGGACGCAGCGCTCACCGGCAAGGTGCTGAACCTCGGCAAACTACTGGCCGATGCCGCGGGCGAAGCAGCCTTCGAGCTGTCGGCCACCGGCCCGGTGCAGGGGCTCGACGTTTCGGCCAAGATCACGTCGAGCGGTGCGACACTGTCCGGCCGCACCTTGAGTGACCTTGTCGTGACGCTGACCGGCAAGGCTGTCGCCGACAGCCCCTCCGGCGAGCTGACGGCGACCGGTGCGCTCGACGGGCAGCCGATCAACGTGCGCTCCAGCATCACCTCGGAGGGCGGTCGCATTTCCGTGCCGGTGCTTGAAGCGGAGATCGGCCCGAACACTCTGAAAGGCTCTCTGGCGCTCGCGCAGAACTTCATGCCGGATGGTACAATCCGCTTCGATTTCCCGGATCTCGGCCTGCTCGCTGCGATGGCCGGCCAGAAAGCGGCCGGCGATCTTTCGGGTCTCGTGGAAATCGCGACGACGAACGGCAAGACCTCGGCCACCGTGCAGGCCTCGGGCTCCGCTATCCGGCGCGATGCGGTGAGCATCACCAAGCCCGCTGTCGATCTCGAGATTGCCGATCTTGCCACCGCTGCGATCACCGGCACGGTGCGTGCCGAGCGCATTGCCTCGGGCGAGAACCGTGTGGATGCCCTGCGCCTCGATTTTTCCCGCGAAGGGCAGGCGACCAATTTCGATCTTACCGGCCGGCTCGACGGCGCCCCTCTCGTGACGAAGGGCAAGGTTCTCCAGCGCGACGGCGGCCTGGATATCGCCTTGCAGACCGTCGAAGCAGCGCCCCGGCGCATTGCATTGAAGCTTGCCAAGCCGACGACGATCGGCGTCACCAATGGCGTTGCGACGCTTGACGGGCTGACCATCCAGGCGGGGCGCGGCTCCGTCGCCATCTCCGGGCGTGCCGGCGAGACGCTCGATCTGTCGCTACGGCTCACGGCACTGCCCGCGGCACTCGTCAACAATTTCGCGGCCGGCCTCGGAGCAGACGGGTCGATCGGCGGTACGGTGACGGTCAAGGGCAAGGCGGCGGCACCCGTCGTCAACTATGCGCTGGATTGGGACGGCGCCGTCACGAGCCAGACCCGTGGCGCGGGTATCGGCGCGCTCAAAATCAATGCCAAGGGGGAATTTGCCAACAACCAGGTGAGGCTCGATACAGTGCTCTCCGGTGGCGGCGGCCTGTCCTTCCGCGGCGGCGGCACGGTCGGCATCGGTGGGACGACACCGCTCGGGCTCAAGTTCAACGGCACGGTGCCCTTCGGCCTGCTGCAAAGCCAGCTTTCCGCGCAGGGCCTCGTGCTGACCGGCAATGCCAATGTCGATGTCTCCATCGGCGGCACGGCGGCGGCCCCCTCGATTACCGGCAGCATCACAGCAGGTGGCGCGCGTCTCGTCGATGTGCGCCGCAACCTCGCGGTGGAGAACCTGACGATCCGCGTCACCATGGACGGGCGGCAGGCGGTCATCGAAACAGTCTCCGGCAAGCTTGCCAGCGGCGGGCAATTGTCCGCAAGCGGTCGTGTCGGCATCGATCCGGCGAGTGGCTTCCCTGTGGATGTGGCGGTCAAGCTCGACAACATCACCTATATCGACGGCACGTTGGTGACCGCGAATGTCGCGGGCGACCTGACGCTGAAGGGACCGGTGGCCGCGCTTTCGCTTGGCGGCAAGGTGCACATCAACAAGGCAAACGTCACCATTCCGCAAAAGCTGCCGGCCTCGCTCTCGGAGATCGACATCAAGCACCGCAATGCGCCGGCCGCCGTCAAGCGCATGACCGCGGACGTTCAACGTGATCAGGGTGGCGGCAGCGGCGCCTCGCGGGGCATTGCGCTTGATTTGACCATCGAAGCACCGGGGCAGCTTTTCGTGCGTGGCCGCGGCATCAACGCGGAACTCGGCGGCAGCCTGAAAATCACCGGCACCTCGTCGTCGCCCATCGTGTCAGGCGGCTTCGAACTGGAGCGTGGGCGCATGGAAATCCTGACGCGGCGCCTCGATTTCACCAGCGCGCATATCGGTTTTGCAGGCGGTTTGGTGCCGACGGTCAACCTCGTTGCGGGTAGTTCGGCGGGCACGACGGAAATCACCGTGACGGTGGCAGGTGTCGCGAGCAACCCGACCGTCACCTTTGCGTCCTCGCCCTCGCTGCCGCAGGACGAAATTCTGGCACAGCTCATCTTCAACCGATCGATGTCCAACCTTTCGGCCGTGCAGATCGCCCAGCTCGCCTCGGCTGCCAGCCAGCTTGCCGGCGGCAAGTCCACCGGCCTGCTCGACGGCCTGCGCAGCAAACTCGGTGTCGACGATCTCGACATCACGACCGACTCGGAGGGCCGGGCGGCAGTCTCCGCTGGCAAGTATCTCAATGAGCGGACCTATATCGAGCTGAAGCAGGACCCGGAGACGAACGGCGCAAAGGCGGTGATCAATCTCGACGTCGGCCGCGGCCTCAAGCTGCGCGGCGAGGCCGGCAGCGGCGGCAGCGCCGGCGCGGGCATCTTTTATGAGAAGGAATATTGAGGTCGTCATGCACGCGCACTTCGCCTCACCCTCCACATAAGCCCGCGGACGACGGAGGAGAGGAGGGGCGGCCTAAGTCAGCGCGTTCTTCGTCGTCTTCAGCAGAATATTCGTCTCGCTGACGGTGATGCCGTCGATGAGGCGGATGCGGTGTAGCGTCTCGTCGAAGGTGCCGAGATCGCGGTCTTCCAGTTCGGCGATGAAATCCCAGCGGCCATTGGTGGAGTGAAGGGCGCGCACCTGCGGCAGGCCGCGAAGCTGTGTAGCCACCCGGTCGGCCATCTTGCCGTGCACCTCGATCATTACGATGGCGCGCACGCCGCTCCCGGTCAGTTCCGCTCCCGTCTTGATGGTGAAGGCGGCGATGGTGCCGGACGCGACCAGCCGCTCGATCCGTGCCGCCACCGTCGCGCGCGAAGCGCCCGTCATCGCGGCAAGGGAGGAGACAGGGGTGCGGGCATTGTGGCGCAGCGCGCCGATCAGTGCGTGGTCAAGGTCGTCGAGACTTACCATTGTGTCGCCCAGTGCTTAGCAAATTGCTGAATTCAGCCATCTATCTGTCAGTTTTTCATCTTTTTGCCAACAAGGAGAACGGCAATAATCGGCCAAAACCGGACAACCGGCGCGCACGCATCTGCGGGGAAACCATGGCTGAAAATGACACGCACATCGCGCTGATCGGCGCACCTCTCGAAGAAGGTTCTGGCCGCCGTGGCGCGGCAATGGGGCCGATGGCACTGCGCATCGCAGGGCTCGATTCGACCCTGATCGAGCTTGGGCACACGGTGACGGACGAGGGCGATCTGCGCCCGGTGCCGGCGCGTGACCTCGCCAACCACCCCAAGGCCAACAATCTGCAGGTCGTTGCCGCGTTCACGCGCGCACTCGACACGGCCGTCTACGATGCCGCCCGCGGCGGCAAATTCCCACTTGTGCTTGGCGGCGACCACGCGCTTTCGATGGGCTCCGTCTCCGGCATGGCTCGCCATGCTGCCGATCTGGGGCGCCCGCTCTTCGTGCTCTGGCTCGATGCCCATGCGGATTTCAATTCGCCGGCGACCTCGCCGTCCGGCAACATGCATGGCATGCCGGTCGCGTTCTTCTGTGGCCAGGCCGAGTTCGCGCCAATCCTCGAAGCCGGCCGCCCGATGGTCGATCCGAAGAACGTTTTCCAGGTCGGCATCCGCTCCGTCGATGCGCGCGAGCGGGAAGAGATCGCCGAGCATGGCGTCAATGTCTATGACATGCGCTCGATCGACGAGACCGGCATGGCGCATATCATGCACGACATCATCGCGCGTATCAAAGCGGCGAACGGCCTGTTGCATGTCAGTCTCGACGTCGATTTCCTCGATCCGGAACTGGCGCCCGGCGTCGGCACGACCGTTCCGGGCGGCGCGACGTTCCGCGAGGCCCATCTCATCATGGAGATGCTCTGCGACAGCGGCCTCGTGTCCTCGCTCGACGTGGTCGAGCTGAACCCTTTCCTCGACGACCGTGGCAAGAGCGCCCGTATTCTCGTCGAACTGACCGCAAGCCTTTTCGGGCGCCGTATTCTCGACCGGCCAACCCGCAGCGCCTGAACCCTGGAGGATTTTATGACGCCGTCGACTGCAAGCCTGATCGAAACCGAGTACCGCCTTGGCGCTCATAATTACAAGCCGCTCGACGTGGTGCTGTCGCGCGGGGAGGGCGTCCATGTCTGGGATATCGACGGCAACCGTTATCTCGACTGCCTTTCGGCCTATTCGGCGGTCAACCAGGGACATTGCCACCCGAAGATTCTTGCAGCGATGGTCGAGCAGGCGCAAAAGCTGACGCTCACCTCGCGGGCCTTCCGCAACGACCAGCTCGCACATTTCTACGAGGAGATCGCGGCGCTCACCGGTTCGCACAAGGTGCTGCCGATGAATTCCGGCGCGGAGGCGGTCGAGACCGCAGTCAAGGCCGTGCGCAAGTGGGGCTACGAAGTGAAGGGCGTGCCGGAGGGGCAGGCCGAGATCATCGTCTGCGCCAACAATTTCCATGGCCGCACCATGGGCATCGTCGGTTTCTCGACGGATCCTGATGCGCGGACCGGCTTTGGTCCCTTCGCGCCGGGCTTTCGCCATGTGCCGTTCGGTGATCTCGAAGCTTTCCGCGATGCGATCAACGAAAATACGGTTGCCTTCCTCATCGAGCCGATCCAGGGCGAGGCGGGTGTGCTGATCCCGCCGACCGGCTATTTTTCGTCCGTGCGTGAACTTTGCACCCAACATGGCATCACGCTGATCCTCGACGAGATCCAGACCGGCCTTGGCCGCACGGGGAAACTGCTCGCCGAAGAGCATGAGGGTATCGAGGCGGATATGACGCTGGTCGGCAAGGCGCTGTCCGGCGGCTTCTATCCGGTCTCGGCGGTGCTTTCGAACAGCGAAGTGCTGGGTGTGCTGAAGCCGGGCCAGCACGGCTCGACCTTCGGCGGCAACCCGCTTGCCTGCGCCATTGCGCGCGCCGCCCTGAAGGTGCTGGTCGAGGAGGACATGATCGGCAACTCCCAGCGCATGGGCGACCGTTTCCAGGACGGCCTCAAGGGCATCCGCTCCAACATCATCAAGGACGTGCGCGGCCGTGGCCTGATGCTGGCCGTGGAACTCGACCCGGCCGCTGGCGGCGCTCGGAAATATTGTGAAGCGCTGAAGGAGCGCGGCATCCTCGCCAAGGACACGCATGGCGACACGATCCGCATCGCACCGCCGCTCGTCATCACTGGCGATCAGGTGGACTGGGCGCTCGAACAGTTCGAGGCTGTGCTGCGGACCTGATGTTTGCAGAGGCTGGAAAAAATGGGGGGCTCCGCGGCGATGCGGGGCCTTCTTTCGTTCGGGGCGTAACAATCGTTCGGGCGTTTGAAAGATTTTAACCAGGGCGTGCATAGGATTGGGGCACGACGCAGTTCAACCTGGAAAGATCCCGATGACCTCCATCAATACGGCCAGCTTTGCCGGCGACACGCTCGAAATCATCGCATTCCGTCTGCACGATCAGGAATTCTGCGTGAAGACGACGACGATTCGCGAAATCCGCGGCTGGGCGCCGTCCACGCCGATCCCGCATTCGCCGCCGGACGTCATCGGCGTGATGAACCTGCGCGGCACCGTGATCCCGATCATCGACCTTGCCCACAAGCTCGGCATGAAGAGCACGGAAGCCAACGAGCGCAGCGCCATCGTGGTGGCCGAAGTGCACAGCATGGTCGTCGGCCTCGTCGTCGACCGGGTTTCCGACATTCTCACCATCCGCAGCGAGCAGCTCCAGCCCGTGCCGGAAGTGACGACCTCCTTCGACAAGGCTTATGCCGAAGGCATCATCGCTCATGAGAACGGCATGATCTGCTTCCTCAATCTGTCGCGTATGTTCAAGGAACGCGACATGGAAGACATGGCGGCCTGATCGCCTCATCCCATTCGATCAAACATAAAACCGTCGTGCCTGCGCACGGCGGTTTTTTTGTTGCTAGACGTTGTCGCAACTTTTGGGAGAATTAGCATATGGAAGAAGAACAGCCTCCCTCACGTTACGTCAGTACTAATCCCCCGGGTGTTTATGTAAGCTATTGTTATGTAAGTGATCTAAAATATCACCCTTTGATTTTCATCAATTATTAAGGCTACCGCTCCATCTTTGATTGTAGATGCGTAATTCGGCGGCGGGGAAAACCTCCCGCAAAGATTGAATTCCCGAGAGTAGAAACATGGTCCGCGCCACGGACCGTGTCTCACCGCCAACAACCGACGATCGCCACGCGGTCCGTGGCTGTCACACAAAGGGACAGGTCATGCTTTCATTCGCGAAATCCTTGGACGCGGGCCATATCATCGACGCGCTGTCGCGCTCGCAGGCCGTGATCCAGTTCGATCTCAACGGCAATATTCTCACCGCCAACGAAAACTTCTGCCGGGCGCTCGGCTACGACCTGAAGGACATCGTCGGCAAGCATCACCGCATCTTCTGCGAAGCGGCCTATGTGGCGAGCGAGGAATACCGGCAATTCTGGGCGCGCCTCGGGCGCGGCGAATATGATTCCTCCAGCTACAAGCGCCTGCGCAAGGATGGCGGCGAAATCTGGATCCAGGCTTCGTACAATCCGATCTTTCGTCGCGGCAAGGCCTACAAGGTCGTCAAGTTTGCCACCGACATCACCGAGGTGAAGATGCGGGCGGCGGAGGATGCCAGCAAGCTCGACGCGATCTCCCGTTCTCAGGCCGTGATCGAGTTCACACCGACCGGCGAAATCCTGAATGCCAACGAGAATTTCTGCGCCGGGCTCGGTTACGATCTCTCGGAAATTCGCGGCAAGCACCACCGCATGTTCTGTGATCCCGCCTATGTGCAGACGCAGGCCTATGCGGATTTCTGGAAGAACCTGGCTGCCGGGCAATTCATCTCCAACGAATTCGTGCGCTACGGCAAGGGCGGACGGGAAATCTGGATCCAGGCCGCCTATAATCCGATCCGCGACCTGAGCGGCCGGGTCTTCAAGGTGGTCAAGTTCGCGACTGATGTCACCGAGCGCATGTCGGCGATCAATGCGCTTGGCGGCGCGCTGAAGGCGCTGTCGGAAGGCGACCTCACGCAAAACCTTGCCACGCCCTTCGTACCCTCGATGGAAGCCGTGCGCAGGGACTTCAACGAAGCGGTCGCCGGCCTGCATGAGACCATGCGGACAGTCGAAACCAACGCCAACGCCATCGCGTCCGGCGCGCAGGAAATTCGCTCGGCGGCGGACGACCTTGCCAAGCGCACCGAACAGCAGGCCGCCTCCGTGGAAGAGACCGCGGCGGCGCTCGACGAGATCACCACGACGGTTGCCGATTCGAGCCGGCGGGCCGACGAGGCCGGATCGCTGGTCACCAAGACCCGGGTGGGCGCGGAAAAATCCGGCGAGGTCGTCAAGAAGGCGATCGGCGCGATGGGGCAGATCGAGCAGTCCTCACGCGAAATCTCCAACATTATCGGCGTCATCGACGACATCGCCTTCCAGACCAATCTGCTGGCATTGAATGCCGGCGTCGAAGCTGCCCGGGCAGGGGAGGCCGGCAAGGGCTTTGCCGTGGTGGCGCAGGAAGTGCGGGAACTTGCCCAGCGTTCAGCAAGTGCGGCGAAAGATATCAAGGCGCTGATCACCACGTCGGGCGAGCAGGTGAAAAGCGGTGTCGCACTCGTCGACGAGACCGGGCGGGCCTTGCAGGAGATCCTCGGCCAAGTGCACGACGTGCACACCAACGTGGCGGCGATCGTCGTGGCCTCGCGGGAGCAATCCACCGGCCTCCGCGAGATCAACCAGTCGGTCAACTCGATGGATCAGGCGACACAGCAGAATGCAGCGATGGTCGAGGAAAGCACGGCGGCAAGCCACGCCATGGCACGCGAGGCGGATGCACTGCATGGGCTCATCCGGCGGTTCAAACTTGCCGGTAATGCACAGCCGATGCATCGAGCCTCAGCGCCGGCACCTGTAACACAGCTTCATGCCGTGGCGCGCACCATGCGGGCGTCGCGTGGCTCCACGGCGTCGGCAGCGGAGAACTGGGAAGAGTTCTAAGCGCAAGCCGCGGCATGAAAAAACGGCCGGCAGCAATGCCGGCCGTTGGCATTTTTAAGGGGGGCGTCAGTGTGCTGCCGGCGCGCTGTTTGCCAAAGCGGGTGGCACTTCCGCAGGTGGCGGACGCCGGATCAGTGGCACGGCCTGCAGGACGAGACTATCGAGGCCTTCGCCGCCATGGTTGTCGACGATATCGAAAAGCTGCCGGCGCATGCGGGGCTCCCAGAACTTGTTGATGTGGGTCGCCACGCCGTTCGGCCCCTCGCTTGCGGGCTGCGAGTGGAAGAAGGTGGCGATCTGGTTCGCCATCCTGACGAGCTTGTTGCCTTCCGACATGCTTATCTCCTAAGCGTTACCCAGGCGCCGCCCGGCGCCGGACACGATGCGTTCCGCACCGGTGAAAATCTCGAATTCCTCGCCGCGCACCAGCGCGATCAACGTCATGCCGGCATCTTCAGCCGTGCGGATGGCGAGCGCCGTCGGCGCGGAAATGGCGATGATGAAGGGGCTGCCGACGATCGCCGTCTTCTGCACCATCTCGACGGAGACGCGGCTCGTCACGACGACGGCGCCGGTGCTGCCGGCATGGCCGGCGCGTCGTGCGGCGCCGACGAGCTTGTCGAGCGCATTGTGCCGGCCGACATCCTCGCGCACCGCAATCAGGCCGGTGCCGGGCACGAAGAACCCTGCGCCATGCACGGCGCGCGTCACCATATGCAGCGGCTGCTGGCCGTTCAACAGGCGCACGGCCTCGGCCACTTCATCCTCGCTGAGCGTAAGTGTTGACGCACGCACGGATGGCGTCACGCGAACCGCCTGCTCGATCGATTCGATGCCGCACAGGCCGCAGCCGACAGGGCCTGCCATGTGGCGGCGACGGGCCGTCAGTGCATCGTTCTGCACATCGGCAAGCCGGATCTGTACATCGATGCCCTTGTCCTCCGCCATCACCTCGATGGTTTCGATCTCACCGGGATCGGCAATAATGCCTTCCGTCAGGCTGAAGCCGACCGCAAAGTCCTCGAGATCGGCGGGTGTCGCCATCATCACGGCATGGGTGGAACCGAGATAGGAGAAGGCGACCGGGGTTTCCTCCGGCACAAAACGCTCGCCCTCGACAAGCCGCCCGTTGCGGCGGGCGATCTCGGAAACCTTGGTCGTGGTGGAAAATTCCGGCACGCGCGTTCCTATTCTGCCGCCTCCAGCTTGCCGGCGATCCGGCGGGACCGGCGGGCCAGCTCGTCATATTCGATCTGCCAGTCGGACGGGCCGTTCGACGGCGAGATCTGCACGGCCGTCACCTTATACTCCGGACAGTTCGTCGCCCAGTCGGAGAAATCGGTGGTGATAACGTTGGCCTGCGTCGTCGGGTGATGGAAGGTCGTGTAGACGACGCCGGTCGCCACACGGTCGGTTACCAGGGCGCGCAGCGTCGTCTCGCCGGCGCGGCTGGCGAGACGTACCCAGTCGCCATCGCGGATGCCGCGGTTTTCGGCGTCGTGCGGGTGGATTTCCAGCCGGTCTTCCTCGTGCCAGACGACATTTTCCGTGCGGCGCGTCTGCGCGCCGACATTGTACTGGCTGAGCACGCGGCCGGTGGTGAGCAGCAACGGGAAGCGCGGCCCGGTCTTTTCGTCGGTTGCGACATATTCCGTTCGTATGAACTTACCCTTGCCGCGCACGAAGCCGTTGATGTGCATGATCGGCGACCCTTGCGGGTTCTTCTCGTTGCACGGCCACTGAACCGAGCCCATCTTGTCCAGATAGTCGTAGGAGACGAGGGCGAAGCTCGGCGTCGTCGCGGCGATCTCGTCCATGATCTCGGACGGATGGGTATAATTCCAGTTGAGGCCCATTGCCTGGGCGAGGTTCTGCGTGACTTCCCAGTCGGCATAGCCGTTCTTCGGCGTCATCACGCGGCGAACGCGGTTGATGCGGCGCTCGGCATTGGTGAAGGTGCCGTCCTTCTCCAGGAAGGTCGAGCCCGGCAGGAAGACATGGGCGTAGTTCGCTGTCTCGTTGAGGAAGAGGTCCTGCACGACGACGCATTCCATGGCGGCGAGACCGGCGGAGACGTGCTTGGTGTCCGGATCGGACTGGAGGATGTCCTCGCCCTGGATGTAGAGGCCCTTGAACGTGCCCTCGACGGCGGCGTCCAGCATGTTGGGGATGCGCAGGCCCGGTTCGTTGTTGAGCTTCACGCCCCAGAGCTTTTCGAAGATCTCGCGGGTCGCATCGTCGGAGATATGGCGGTAACCCGGCAGTTCGTGCGGGAAGGAGCCCATGTCGCACGAGCCCTGCACGTTGTTCTGACCGCGCAGCGGGTTCACGCCGACGCCCTCACGGCCGATATTGCCGGTTGCCATGGCGAGGTTGGCGATGGCAATGACCGTCGTCGAGCCCTGGCTGTGCTCGGTGACGCCAAGACCGTAATAGATCGAGCCGTTGCCGCCGGTGGCGAAAAGCCGTGCAGCACCACGCAGCGCTTCCGGCTCCACGCCGGTGAACTGCTCGATCGCCTCGGGGCTGTGCCGGGGCTCGGCGACGAAGGCCGCCCAGTCCTCGAATTCCGACCAGTCGCAGCGCTCGCGAATGAAGCGCTCGTCATAAAGACCTTCCGTCACGATGACATGGGCAAGGGCCGTGACGACGGCGACATTCGTGCCGGGCTTCAGCGGCAGGTGGTAGGAGGCCTTGATGTGCGGCGAGGAGACGAGCTCGATGCGGCGCGGATCGATGACGATGAGTTTTGCGCCCTGGCGCAGGCGCTTTTTCAGACGCGAGGCGAAGACCGGGTGGCCGTCCGTCGGGTTGGCGCCGATGACGATGACGACATCCGTATGCTCGACACTATCGAAATTCTGCGTGCCGGCGGAGGTGCCGAAGGTCTGGCCGAGGCCATAACCGGTCGGCGAATGACAGACGCGGGCGCAGGTATCGACATTGTTGTTGCCGAAGCCGGCGCGGATCAGTTTTTGGACGAGATAGGTCTCTTCGTTCGTACAGCGCGACGAGGTGATGCCGCCGATCGAATCACGGCCATACTGGTACTGGATGCGGCGGAATTCGGCGGCGACATGGGTATAGGCCTCGTCCCAGCTCACTTCGCGCCACGGATCCGAGATCTTTTCGCGGATCATCGGATTGAGAATGCGATCCTTGTGGGTCGAATAGCCATAGGCGAAGCGGCCCTTGACGCAGGAATGGCCGCGATTGGCCTGGCCATCTTTCCATGGCACCATGCGGACCAGTTCTTCGCCGCGCATCTCAGCCTTGAAGGAACAGCCGACACCGCAATAGGCGCAGGTGGTGACGACGGAATGTTCCGGCTGGCCGATTTCGATGACGGATTTTTCAGTGAGCGTTGCCGTCGGGCAGGCCTGCACGCAGGCACCGCAGGACACGCATTCCGAATCGACAAAATGTTCGTGCATGCCGGGAGACACGCGGCTGCCGAAGCCGCGGCCCTCGATGGTCAGCGCGAAGGTGCCCTGCACCTCTTCGCAGGCGCGCACGCAGCGCGAACAGACGATGCATTTCGACGGATCGTAGGTGAAATAGGGGTTCGATTCGTCCTTCGGCATCCACTTGGCGTTCATCTCGCCGCTATTGCGCGCCTTGACGTGGTTATCGCCCTCATAGCCATAGCGCACGTCGCGCAGGCCCACAGCACCGGCCATGTCCTGCAATTCGCAGTCGCCGTTCGCGGCACAGGTGAGACAGTCGAGCGGGTGGTCGGAGATATAGAGCTCCATCACGCCCTTGCGGATGTCCTTCAACCGGTTTGTCTGGGTATGGACGACAAGGCCGGGCGCGACGGGCGTCGTACAGGAGGAGGGCGTGCCGTTGCGGCCGTCGATCTCGACGAGACAGAGGCGGCAGGAGCCGAAGGCGTCCACCATGTCGGTGGCGCAGAGTTTTGGCACCTTGATGCCGGCCTCCATCGAGGCGCGCATGATGGACGTGCCTTCCGGAACGGTGATCTGGTTCCCGTCGATGGTGAGCGTAACCATCTTTTCCGCGCGAGAGGCGGGCGTGCCGTAGTCGATTTCGGGGACGAGGGACATGGGAACCTCCAGTCAATTCTTGCGCCACGAAAGGGGTTCGGGCGGCTTGGGTTGTTTCTACGACGTCTTCTCGGCGAGGGTTGCCGCAACCAGCGCATTGGCATGGCCATGGCCGAGACCGTGCGTTTCCTTGAGGAGCGCCACGATCTGCATATGTGCCTTGCCGTCCTGCGCGCGAACGATCGCTTTCCAGTGCTCGATCGGCTGGCCGTATTTCTTCTCGATGGCCGGGAAGTAGGAGGCCGGGCCTTTGACCTTTTCCGTCTCGCTCATTCCGCAGCCTCCACCAGGGGGGCCGGCGAAAAGTCTTCCGGGAAATGGGTCATGGCGCTCATCACCGGATAGGGTGTGAAACCGCCCAGCGCACAGAGCGAGCCGAACTTCATCGTGTTGCAGAGATCGGCGAGCAGTGCGCGGTTTTTCTCCGGCTCGATGCCCTGGGCAATCTTGTCGGCGGTCTCGACGCCGCGCGTCGAGCCGATGCGACAGGGCGTGCACTTGCCGCAGCTTTCGACCGCGCAGAATTCCATGGCGAAGCGCGCCTGCTTCAGCATATCGACCGTTTCGTCGAACACAGTGATGCCGGCATGGCCGATCAGGCCGTCCTTGGCCGCGAAGGCCTCGTAGTCGAACGGCGTGTCGAACAGCGCGCGCGGGAAATAGGCGCCGAGCGGGCCGCCCACCTGCACGGCGCGAACCGGGCGACCGGAGGCGGTGCCGCCACCGATCGTATCGACGATCTCGCCGAGCGTCAGGCCGAAGGCGGTTTCGTAGAGGCCGCCATGTTTGACGTTGCCGGCGATCTGGAGCGGGATCGTGCCGCGCGAGCGGCCCATGCCGAAGTCACGGTAATAGGCGGCACCCTTGTCCATGATGACGGGCACGGAGGCGAGCGAGATAACGTTGTTGACGACCGTCGGGCGGCCCATGAAGCCCTGCAACGCCGGCAGCGGCGGCTTGGCGCGCACGATGCCGCGCTTGCCTTCGAGGCTGTTGAGCAGTGCGGTTTCCTCGCCGCAGACATAGGCGCCCGCGCCGACGCGGATTTCCATGTCGAAGGCTTTTCCCGAGCCAAGCACCGAAGGTCCGAGCAGGCCTGCGGCGCGCGCGACGGTGACGGCTTCGTTCATAACGGCGATGGCGTGCGGATATTCCGAGCGGGTGTAGACGTAGCCCTTGGCGGCACCGGTCGCGAGGCCGGCGATCGCCATGCCCTCGATCAGCACGAAGGGGTCGCCCTCCATGATCATGCGGTCGGCGAAGGTGCCGCTGTCGCCCTCGTCGGCATTGCAGACGATGTATTTTCTGTCGCCCGGTGCGTCGAGCACGGTCTTCCACTTGATGCCCGTCGGGAAGCCTGCGCCGCCGCGACCGCGCAGGCCGCTGTCGGTGACTTCCTTGACGACGTCGGCTGGGGCCATGGCGATGGCCTTTTCCAGGCCCTTCAGGCCGCCATGGGCCTTGTAGTCGTCCAGCGAGACGGGATCGATGACGCCGCAGCGGGCGAAGGTAAGGCGGGTCTGGTTTTTCAGGAACGGAATGTCTTCCGTTCCGCCAAGACAGAGCGCATGGGCTTTGCCTTCAAGGAGGCCGGCATCGAGCAGGGAAGCAAGATCGGATGGCTTTACCGGCCCGTAGGCGATGCGGCCTTCGACGGTCTCGACCTCGACCAGCGGCTCCAGCCAATGCATGCCGCGTGAACCGTTGCGCACGATTTTGATGTCGAGCTTGCGGGTGTCCGCCTCACGGGCCAACGCCTTGGCGACGCGGTCGGCGCCGAGTGCAAGGGCTGCGGCATCGCGGGGAATGTAGATGCGAACGGTCATCGGCGTGCCTCCGCAACAAGTTCCCTGGCAAGGTCCGCATCGACCCGTCCATGCACCTCGCCGTCGAGCATCGCGGCGGGTGCGCAGGAACAGAGCCCGAGACAGTAGATCGGTTCGAGCGTCACGGCGCCATCCAGCGTGGTCTGGTGGAAATCGATGCCGAGCAGCGATTTGACGCGCTCGGCAATTTCGTCCCCGCCCATCGACTGACAGGCCTCGGCGCGACAGAGTTTCAGGACATGTCGTCCGGCCGGGTGGTCGCGATAGTCGTGATAGAAGGTAACGACGCCATGCACTTCGGCGCGCGACAGGTTCAGTTCGGTCGCGATGACCGGCAGGCATTCCTGCGGCACATAGCCGAACTCGGCCTGGATTTCATGCAGGATGGGAAGAAGCGGCCCTTCGAGCCCCTTCAGGTCGCTGACAATTGCCAGCGTTCTCGCTGCGATGTCGCCGGTCACGTGCACATTCATGGTCAGGCCTCCCAACCGACACGAATGAACCGCAAGGATTATACGGGTTCTGGCGTGCCGATGCCATTGAAACTGCTCGGCGAAGACCGGAACCCTGTCGATCCACGCGGACTATTCGAACAGCTTCTCAGTCCGGAGGCGGCGGGTCAATAAAGCAAAGCCGTTGATCGATAGAAAAAAACTATCAATCGATCCCTTTTTCCGCCAGCACACGGGCTTCGTGCAGCAAGGCGGAGACGAGCGGCGTGAAGGGCTCGCGGTGGGTGGCGACGAGACCGACAGTGTGATGCGGTTCAGGGTCGACAAGAGAAACTATACTTATTTCGTCAGGAAATCCAAATGATTTTGCGACATTTCTCGGCATGATGCTGGACCAGCGTCCGGTGCGCACATGGGAGAACAGCACGATCATCGAGTTCGCTTCGAGCGATGGCTCGACTGTAACGCCCGCTTCGGCGAAGTGGCGGTTGATGATGCGACGGTTCTGCATGTCGGCGGTTAATAGGCAAAGCCTAATATTGCCGACCTCCTGCCAGGTCACGGTTTCGCGATCAGCGAAGGCGTTCCCCTTGGCGGTGACAAGGCAATAGTGCTCGTGCAGGAGCGGCACGCTGGTGACGCGGCCGAGCGGCTCGTTTTCCAGATAGGTGAGACCGGCATCGATCTCGAGGTTTTCCAGCAGGCCGAGAATCTTGATCGAAGTCGTGGAGAGGATGGAAAAGGTGACGTCGGGGTGCTTTTCCTGAAACGGCGCGGTGATGTGCGGCACCATGGCAAGCGTCGTGGGGATGGCGGCAAGGCGGATATGGCCGGAAAGGCCCTTTCGCGCGGCGCGCATTTCCTCCCGCATGGTGCGGGTGTCGCCGACGATGCGGCGCGCCCATTCGAGCACACGCTGGCCCTCCGGTGTCAGGCCCTGGAAGCGGGAACCGCGGACGACAAGCATCACGCCGAGCTGCTCCTCCAGCTGGCGGATCGCCGCCGAAAGCGTCGGTTGCGAAATGCCGAGTTCCTCCGCGGCCCGGGCGAAATGCCGTTCGCGGGCGAGCGCTATGAAATATTCGAGCTTGTCTATCATGTGCGAACCGCACCTCCCTGCTCTTGATACAAAGGAACAGTGGCGACACCAATGCCCCGCGCCCTATATCTGGGGCAGCGACAGGATCACGAGGAGGACGCCATGACGTTTCAAGCATTGCTGGTCGAGAAGGGAGCGGATGGCGCGGTCTCCGCAGCCATCCAGGAACTCGACGATTCGCGGCTTCCCGATGGCGATGTCACCGTCGCGGTGGAGTATTCGACGCTCAACTACAAGGACGGGCTCTGCATCAACGGCAAGGGCGGGCTGGTGCGCACGTTTCCGCATGTGCCGGGCGTCGATTTCGCCGGTACCGTCGAAGCCTCGGACGATCCGCGCTATCGCCCCGGTGACCGGGTGGTGCTGACCGGCTGGCGCGTCGGCGAGGTCTGGTGGGGCGGCTATGCGACCCGCGCCCGGGTCAAGGCCGACTGGTTGGTGCCGCTGCCGGACACGCTCTCGACGCGCCAGGCCATGGCGATCGGCACGGCGGGGCTCACCTCGATGCTGTCCGTCATCGCGCTGGAAAAGGCCGGGCTTTCGCCGTTGAAAGGTGATGTGCTGGTGACGGGGGCCGCCGGCGGTGTCGGCTCGGTCGGCGTCGCACTGTTGGCACGGCTTGGTTATTCGGTCGCCGCCGTCACGGGCCGTCCGGAAACGGCGGATTATCTGAAGAGCCTCGGCGCGGAGACGATTGTCGGCCGTAACGAATTGTCGGAGGCAAGCAGCAAACCGCTCGAATCCGAGCGCTGGGCCGGTGCGATCGACGCGGTCGGCGGCGAGATGCTGGGGCGCGTGCTGAAGCAGATGAAGTATGATGGCGCCGTCGCCTCCGTCGGCCTTGCGGAGGGGGCTGCCGTGCCGTCCTTTACGGTCATTCCGTTCCTGCTGCGAGGGGTCAGCCTTCTCGGCATCGATTCGGTGATGCGGCCTTACGACCAGCGCGTCGACGCCTGGAACCGCATCGCTTCCGATCTGCCGATGGACAAGCTGGAATCCATGGTGGTCGAGCATCGGCTCTCGGACCTGCCGGAACTGGCCAATTCCATTCTCGACGGCAAGGTCAAGGGGCGCGTCGTCGTCGATGTGCGCGCTTAGGGCAATTCCTGCAGTCCATGCGGCTTAGACCTGCACCGGTCGCGCTTCCTGGTCCGTCACGCCGAAGACGCGCCGGTAGCGTTCGATCTCGGCCGGGTCCCCGGTCGCCTTGGCGGGATTGTCGGAGAGCTTGACCGCCGGCCGGCCATTGGCGCTCGTCACCTTGCAGACCAGCGATATCGGGTCGAGGCCATTGCCGCCGTCAGGGTCGCAGCCGCGAAAATCATTGGTCAGGTTGGTGCCCCAGCCGAAACTCATGCGCACGCGGCCGTGGAAATGCCGGTAGGTTTCCTCGATCGTGTCGATGTCCATGCCGTCGGAAAAGATCAGCAGTTTTTCACGCGGATCGCGGCCCTTCTCCTTCCACCAGCGGATGATCTGTTCGCCGCCGGAAATCGGCGGCGCACTGTCCGGGCGAAAACCGGTCCAGTCCGCAACCCAATCCGGTGCGTTGGCGAGGAAGGCGGTCGTGCCATAGGCGTCGGGGAGCGCGATCAGCAGATTGCCGTTATAGTGCTGCTGCCACGCTTCCAGCACCTGGTAGGGCGCCTGGGCCAGTGCTGCATCGCCGTTGGCGAGTGCTGCGGCAACCATCGGCAGTTCGTGTGCATTCGTGCCGATCGCTTCCAGATCGGCATCCATGGCAAGCAGCACGTTGGACGTGCCGATGAAGCGGCCATCGAGACCTTCCTTGAGGGCTTCCACGCACCAGCGCTGCCAAAGAAAACCGTGCCGCCGCCGCGTGCCGAAATCCGAGATGACGAGATCCGGCAACTGGCGCAGTCGCTCGACCTTTTCCCAGAGCCGGGCCTTGGCGCGGGCATAGAGCACATCGAGCGCAAAGCGGCCCCTGTCGCGCATCGCGGCGCGTGATTTCAGTTCGTTGATGATCGCGAGTGCCGGAATTTCCCACATCGTGGTGTGCGTCCACGGTCCCTCGAAATGCAGCTCGTACTGCCCGTCGATCTTGCGAAGCTCGTAGTCCGGCAAGCGGAATGCCGCCAGCCAGGCGATGAAATCGGGGCCGAACATGCGTGCCTTGCCGTAGAAACTGTTGCCGGCCAGCCAGATCAACTCCTTTTTGGTGAAACGCACACTGCGGGCATGGTCGAGCTGGGCACGCAGTTCGCCCTCGTCGATGATGTCGGCCAGCCGCACGCTCTTCGTGCGGTTGATCAGCGAGAAGGTCGCCTCGACGTCCGGATGCAGCTGCCGGATCATCTGGAGCATCAGCAGTTTGTAGAAATCGGTATCGAGCAGGCTGCGGACGATGGGGTCCAGCCGAAAATTGTGATCATGGGTACGGGTCGCAATATCGGTGACAGCCATGCCGCATAGTCCTCATCATTGACGACGTGAAATATGCGCATTGGGGCGCCGGCAGCAAGTCACCGCGCGCGAGTTGCTGGACGACTCACGCCGTGGCGGTCTCCGGAAGCAGCGCGTCTCCCCTGGTATAGGTGTCCTCGAAACGATCGAACCCATGTGTGCCGCCGTTGACCGCCTTGCGCGCCGCCTTCAGGTTCCCGCTCGAAAGTGCCGCCCGAATGGTATCCTGTTTGTTGAGCAGAAATTGCGCCAGGATGAGTCCGGCCAGCCTGGAATCATTGGCCAATGTCGGTGTCACAATCAGATTGGCGCCGATCTGGGCACCAATCTGATTGTAGTTGTAGCGGCCTGTCAGTTGCACGAAGCCACGACCGCGAAAACGCGCGCCGTCGCCGGGCTGGGTGTTTCCCAAGTCCTTGCCGACGCTCGTGCCGGGTTCGTATTTATCGAACGGAACCGTGTCGGTATTGTATTTGCTGACGAATTCGTTGATGGGCACGAATCCTTCGGTTTCCGCGCGAATGGTCGCCAGCGCCATCAGCACCATTTCCCGGTCGACAAGTCCCTTGTCACGCAGGCCGGCAAGCACGGACGGCAGGTGCGTCTTGATATTGGCGAGCGGTGTCGCCGGGTTGAAAATGCTCTTGACCAGGGTCGGGTTGATGAGGTCGGTGCTGTCGTCATCCGCGGCGGCGGCACCCGTTCCCACCGCCGGAGCGGTTATCATCGATGTGATCGAACCGAGCTTGGTCTTGATGTCGGCCAGGTCTAGTTTGAAGGCGGCCTCCATGACACCAGGGGTCGGAAGCGCCTCGGCTGCGGTCGTTTGGCCGGATACGTTCACGACAACCGTTGACGGTGGCTTTGGCGGGATGCCGCCCGTCACCACGCCTTCGCCGCCGCCCTCGGTGTTGCTACCGGCCGGTTTCGGTGTCGGCAGTCGGGCCACGAAGGCCTCGATGATGTCCGTGCCGGCATAGCCGGCTGCCGCCAGGCCGAGCAGGAGGTCGATGTCTTTGACTGTGATGATTGCAAGCTTGTCCAGACCGAGAAGCAGCGCAGCCGCCACACCCGCAATGAAGCCGATGAACAGGCTGACGACCAGCCTGCTGGCAATGAAGCTATCCTGCTCGTTGGGACCCTTCGCGGCATTTTCGTCGTGAAGTTTCTTGAGGCCGATGACTGTTCGCGCACCCTGGCCGATCAACCCCATGACGCCGCCTAGGAAGACTGCGCCGAGAACCTCTGCAACTGCCATGACCCACCTCCCAATATTAGGAGAGAGTTAACCAGAGATTGCGAAAAAATGCAACCTTTGACTGCAATTCTTCCGTCTTTGGCGACAATGCCTGCGTGAAGGGAAGTGCAGCCGAATAGGGACGGAGATCGTTGCGCGCCGGGACGTGGCGCGCGGTGGGCCGCAGTCAGGCGGCACCCAATGTGATTTCTGGGAAAGGCGGCCCTCAGGCCGCCTTCTTGTTTCCGTTGAACGGGATTTCGATATCGACGGCGAGCGTCGAGACCTTGGCGCCGCGCTCCATCTTGATGCTGACCTTTTCGTCGTCGATCTGCATGTGCTTGGAAATGGCCTTGAGGATCTCGTCGCGCAGCTTGTTGACGAGGTCCGAATCGCCGGTGGAGGCGCGCTCGTGGGCGAGCAGCACCTGCAGCCGCTCACGGGCGGCCGGGGCCGACTGGGTGCGGGAGAAGAAACGGAACAGGTTCATGCCGCTTTCCTTCCGAAGATCTTGCCGAGGAAGCTGCGCTTGTCGCCGGGAATGGTGACCGGCAGGTTTTCGCCCTTGAGGCGGCGCGTCGCCTCGAAATAGGCGAGCGACGGCGCGCAACGGCCGTCGGCGAGCGTCACGGGCGCGCCGACATTCGACGCGCGCAGCACGTCCATGCTTTCCGGGATGATGCCAAGCAGCGGGATCGACAGGATGTCGAGCACGTCGTCGACCTTCAGCATGTCGCCGCGCTCGGCGCGGACGGCGTCGTAGCGTGTAAGCAGCAGGTGCTTTTCGACGCGCTCGCCGTTCTCCGCCTTCAGTGTCTTGGAATCGAGCAGGCCGATGATGCGGTCGGAATCGCGCACGGAAGAGACTTCCGGATTGGTGACGACGATCGCGACATCCGCGTGGCGCATGGCAAGCGTGGCACCGCGTTCGATACCGGCAGGGCTATCGCAGATGACCCAGTCGAACGCGTTCTTCAGGGCGGTGATGACCTGCTCGACACCTTCCGGCGTCAGGTTGTCCTTGTCGCGGGTCTGCGAGGCAGGCAACAGGTAGAGCGTCTCGACGCGCTTGTCGCGGATCAGCGCCTGCGTCAGCTTGGCCTCGCCCTGGATAACGTTGACGATATCATAGACGACGCGGCGTTCGGCGCCCATGACGAGGTCGAGATTGCGCAGGCCGACGTCGAAATCCACGACCACGACCCTATCGCCGCTCTGTGCCAGCGCAGCCCCGAGTGCGGCAGACGACGTCGTCTTGCCGACGCCGCCTTTGCCCGATGTGACCACGATTACCTTGCCCATGGACCTCTCCAGTTCTGTGAATGTGTTTCGGTTCAGCCGAGTGTTGCTGCCTTGATTGTTTCGCCATCGAGCCAGATCTGCACGGGCTTGCCGCGCAGTTCGGGCTCCAGGTCATCGGCGGTCTTGTAGAAGCCGTCGATGGCGATGAGTTCCGCTTCGAGCTTGCGGCAGAAGATGCGCGCCGACGCGTTTCCCGTGGTGCCGGCCATCGCCCGGCCGCGCAGCGGGCCGTAGACATGGATCGAGCCGCCGGCGACGATTTCCGCGCCCGATGCGACCGAGCCGACGATGGTGACGTCGCCTTCGGGGAAGAAAATGGACTGCCCGGAGCGCACCGGCCGGTTCACGACCATCGATGGCATTACGGAGGACTGCGGTGCAGGCACCGGCACCGGCGCCGGGCTGGGCGATGGCCTGGTCTCGGCGCGTTCTCTGCCGTCTACCGGGTCGCTGACGGGCGCTTCGATATCCGCGGCCGGCCGGCCATCGGTCATTGCTGGCGGGAGGTCCGGACCGAGCAGCGCGGAGCGCGCACCCTCAAGACCCATGACGCGCACGTTGCGGGCGCTGAGTTCGCCAACGAGGTCGCGCAGCTGCTGGCGGTCGATATCCAGTCCTTCGACGTCCAGAATCACCGGCCGGCGCAGGAAGAATCCGGCGGAGCGCCGGGCCAGATCGTCAAGCCGTGCCAGCCAGTCCTCGAAGGGAAGCTCCGGGGTCAGGGACAGTGCAAGGAAGGATCGCCCCTTGAGGCGGATAGGCCGTGGCTGTGTTAACACGTCGGTCATCTTGGTTAATTTTCGGTTGCTTCGGTGTATCGAGGAAATGGTTAACAAAAGGTTAATTGCAGGCCTGGCTGGCGCGAGGCATGCCGCTTCGAAACGCGTTGCGAACATACGGCAAACGGCTGGATTTGCGGGCAAAAGCGGCGCGTCGCGACATGTTAATTTTTATAGGAAATTGCGTGCGCGCCGCCGATTTCAAGCGCAGTTAAAGGCGCGTGGCGCAAGCGCGCAACACATCGGGACGAGGATGCGGCCGGTGCTGAATTTCGCGGCGCGAATCGACCTGGCGGCGCGGGGTGAGTCGCTCAGCAGATGAGCTGGCCGCCGTTGACCTCCAGCACCTGGCCGGTGATGTAGCCGGACAGTGCCTCGGAGGCGAGGAAGAGATAGGCGGGGGCGCAGTCTTCCGCCGTGCCGAGGCGCTGCAAGGGGATCGTCTTGCGCGTCGCCTCCAGCTTGTCCGCAGACGAGTAGCGCGCATGGAAGTCGGTCGTGATGGTGCCTGGCGAGACGCAATTGACGCGGATGCCGTCTGGCGCAAGCTCGCGGGCAAGGCCCTTGGAATAGGTGGAGACGAAGGCCTTGGTGGCGGAGTAGATCGCGGAACCGGGGCTGCCGCCGGTGAGCGCGGAGATCGAGACCGTGTTGACGATTGCCGCATTCGGCGCGCGGCGCAGCGACGGCAGCAGGGCGCGCGTCACCTCGACGACGGAGGTCTGGTTGAGACGCACGACGGTGTCGTACTGCTCGTCCGTCAGGTCTGCCGCCGGAAAGCGGCCGACCATGGTGCCGGCATTGTTGATGAGCACGTCGACATGCGGGAAGAGGCTGTCCGCCCGTTGCAGGATCGCGCCGATGCCGCCTTCGACGAGAAAGTCCGAATAGACGATATGGGCGCGGGCTTCCGCAACCGCAGTTTCGAGGAAGTCGGGCAGAGGGCTGGAAGCGGCGCGCCCGCCATGCAGCAGAACATGCGCACCGCAATCGAGAAACTGCCGGGCGATCTCCAGGCCGATGCCGCGTCCCGCGCCCGTGACGACGACATTCGCGCCCTTGAACAAGGCTGGATGAAACATGTGTTGTCCTCCCGGTGCTCGCCGTGGTCTGCTATGCCCGGCCAGTATCACAAAAATATGCCCGCACTCCAAGAAGGAAGAGCGGAACAATTGATGTGCTTTCGTTTTCGCATATTATGAAACCAAACGAAAGCAATGGGAGGAGTTTATGTTTCTGACAGGTCGCCAGGCGGAGATCCTCGATCTCGCGAAGGTCGAGGGCCGCGTGCTCGTGGAGGACCTTGCAGCGCGCTTCTCCGTGACGCCGCAAACCATCCGCAAGGACTTGAATGATCTCTGCGACAGCAAGGCGTTGACGCGCATTCATGGCGGCGCGCTCTTCCCGAGCGGCAACGAGAATGTCAAATACGAGGCGCGCCGCTCGATTGCAGCACCCGAAAAGCAGTCGATCGGCCGCGCCGCCGCCACCATGATCCCCGACAATTCCTCGCTCTTCATCAATATCGGCACCACGACGGAGGCCGTTGGCGAGGCCCTGCTCGACCACAAGGAATTGATGGTCATCACCAACAATATCAACGTCGCCAATCGCTTGCGGGTCTATCCGTCGATCGAGGTGGTGATTGCCGGCGGCGTCGTGCGCGGCGCGGACGGCGGTATCGTCGGTGAGGCGGCTGTCGATTTCATCCGGCAGTTCAAGGTGGATTATGCCGTGATCGGCGTTTCTGCGATCGACGAGGACGGCGCTTTGCTCGACTTTGATTATCGCGAGGTGAAGGTGGCGCAGGCGATCATTGCGAATGCGCGCCATGTCATCCTGGTTTCGGATTCGACGAAATTCGAAAGGACCGCGCCGGTGCGTATCGGCCACCTCTCGCAGGTCCATACCTTCATCACCGACAGCTGTCCTTCAGAGGGCATTCGGGCCATTTGCCAGGAGCACGACGTGCGTCTGGTCGAGACGGCTTCACCGGCTTGACCTGGGGGCGTTCTATTTCTTCTCCCATTCGTTTGACATTCGAAATGTTTTCGTTTTAACTCTTCTTGCTTTCGCAACTGCGCAGAATTGTGCGATGCGAAATGGGAGGGGAACTTGGACGGCAACGTGATCCGCGATATTTTTGTTATCGGTGGCGGCATCAATGGCTGCGGCATTGCGCGCGATGCTGCGGGCCGTGGCTATTCGGTCGTGCTTGCCGAGATGAAGGACTTTGCCTCCGGCACGTCTTCCGCCTCCACCAAGCTCATCCACGGCGGCCTGCGTTATCTCGAACATTATGAATTCCGCCTGGTGCGGGAAGCGCTGATGGAGCGCGAAGTGCTCTGGGCGATGGCGCCGAACGTCATCTGGCCGATGCGCTTCGTGCTGCCGTTCCAGAAGGGCGGGCCGCGCCCGGCCTGGCTCATCCGTCTCGGCCTGTTCCTCTATGACTACATTGGCGGCCGCAAGCTTTTGCCGGCAACCCGCACGGTGGACCTCGCGAAGGATCCGGCCGGTGGCCCACTGAAAAAGCTGTTCCGCAAGGCTTTCGAATATTCGGACGGCTGGGTCGATGATGCGCGCCTCGTGGTGCTGAATGCGCGTGACGCCGCCGATCGCGGCGCGGATGTCCGCACCGGTACCAAGGTTATTACCGCGCGCCGTGAAAACGGCCACTGGAATGTCGAGACGGAAAATGTCGAGACGGGCGCTCGCGAAACATTTCGCGCCCGCATGCTGGTGAATGCGGCGGGCCCCTGGGTCGACAAGGTGCTATCCTCCGCGCTCAGTCGCAACGACGTGCACAATGTCCGCCTCGTGCAGGGCAGCCATATCGTCGTGAAGAGAAAATTCTCCGATCCGCGCGCCTACTTCTTCCAGAACCCGGACGGGCGTATCATGTTCGCCATTCCCTATCAGGAAGAGTTCACGCTGATCGGTACGACCGACCGCGACTATCAGGGCGATCCCCGAGATGTTCGCATCAGTGACGCGGAAATCGGCTATCTTTGCGCTTCGGCGAGCGAATATTTCGCCGAACCTGTGACGCGCGAGGATATCGTCTGGACCTATTCCGGCGTGCGCCCGCTCTACGACGACGGCGCCAGCAAGGCGCAGGAAGCAACGCGTGATTACGTGCTGAAGGTCGAGGGCGGCGATGGCCAGGCGCCGCTGCTCAACATCTTCGGCGGCAAGCTCACCACCTACCGGCGTCTCGCCGAATCGGCGCTGGAGAAGATTTCGGAATCGATCGGCGCGAAGGGCGGCCGTTGGACGGCGCAGTCCCGCCTGCCCGGCGGAGACTTCAAGGTCGATGGTTTCGATGCCGAGGTGAAGGCGCTTTCATCGCGCTTTGCCTTCCTCGCTCCGGCCCATGCCCGTCGGCTTGTCCGGCTTTACGGCACAAGGGCGGCGGTGATGCTGGGCGGCGCGAAGACGATTGATGATCTTGGACGGCATTTTGGCAGCGATCTCTACGAGTGCGAAGTGCGCTGGCTGATGAAGGAAGAATGGGCCCGGCATGCGGAGGACGTGCTGTGGCGGCGGACCAAACGGGGATTGCATCTCTCGGTCGCGGAAGCGGCTGCGCTGGAAGATTACATGGTGGGAGCCCAGGCGGCCCCGCACTAGCAGCGCCCTGATCCGGTGGCTGGGAGGAACATTGGAGACCATGAATGCTTGAACTCAGAAACATCGCAAAGGTGGTGGGGGCGGAGACGCATATCCACCCGACCAACCTCGTGCTCGAGCGCGGCTCGCTCAACGTGCTGCTCGGCCCGACGCTGTCAGGAAAAACCTCGCTGATGCGGCTGATGGCCGGCCTCGACAAGCCGACCGCCGGATCCGTCTGGTTCGACGGCAAGGACGTCACCGGCGTGCGCGTGCAGGAGCGCGGCGTCGCCATGGTCTACCAGCAGTTCATCAACTACCCGGCGCTGACCGTCTACGAGAACATCGCCTCGCCGATGCGCATCAAGGGCGCGGACAAGGCGACCGTCGACCGTGAAGTGCGCAAGGCGGCCGAGCTTTTGAAGCTCACCCCCTATCTCGACCGCACGCCGCTCAATCTTTCCGGCGGCCAGCAGCAGCGCACGGCGCTTGCTCGCGCCATCGTCAAGAATGCCAGCCTCGTCCTGCTCGACGAGCCGCTCGCCAATCTCGACTACAAGCTGCGCGAGGAACTGCGCCTCGAGCTGCCGAAGATTTTTGCCGAATCCGGCGCGATCTTCGTCTATGCGACGACGGAGCCCTCCGAAGCCCTGCTTCTCGGCGGCAATACGGCGACGCTGTCGCAAGGTCGCATCACCCAGTTCGGCCGCACCATAGACGTCTATCGTCGTCCGAACGATCTCGTCACGGCGCGCACCTTCGCCGACCCGCCGCTGAACACCATGCAGGTCCTGAAGAACGGCGCACATTTCGAGGTGGGCGGCAAACCGGTGCTGCCGGTGCCGGCGCATCTTGCCGCACTGCCGGACGGTCCCTGCACCATCGCCTTCCATCCGCATCACCTGGCGTTGACGAGCCGGCATCCGACCTCTGCAAGCCTTCAGGCGCGCACCGCGATCTCGGAAATCGCCGGTTCGGAAAGCTTTATCTACATCGAATTCGAGGGCAGCCGCTGGGTCATGCTCGCGCCGGGTATCCACGACATCGAGCCGGACGCGATCATCACTGTTCATGTCGACACGCGCCACCTGATGGCGTTCGGCACGGACGGCACGGCGATCGCCCAACCGGTCGCCGCGGCGGCCTGAGGAGGAGACCATGGCACGCATCACCCTCGACCACATCCGCCACGCCTACGGCGAAAAGCCGAAGTCGGAAGCGGACTATTCCTTGAAGGAAGTCCATCACGAATGGAACGACGGCGGCGCCTACGCGCTGCTCGGTCCCTCCGGCTGCGGCAAGACCACGCTGCTCAATATCATTTCCGGCCTGCTGCAGCCGTCGGAAGGCCGCATCCTGTTCGACGGCAAGGATGTGACGTATCTGTCGACGCAGCAGCGCAACATCGCGCAGGTCTTCCAGTTCCCGGTCATCTACGACACGATGACGGTCTACGACAATCTGGCCTTTCCGCTGCGAAACCGTGGTGTCGCCGAGCCGGAAGTCGACCGCCGCGTACGCGAAACCCTGGAGATGATCGATCTTTCGAGCTGGGCGAAGAAGACCGCACGTGGCCTCACCGCCGACCAGAAGCAGAAGATCTCGCTCGGTCGCGGCCTCGTGCGCAACGACGTCAACGCCATCCTGTTCGATGAGCCGCTGACCGTCATCGACCCGCACATGAAATGGGTGCTGCGTTCGCAGTTGAAAAAGCTGCACCGTCAGTTCGGCTTCACCATGGTCTATGTCACGCATGACCAGACCGAAGCGCTCACCTTCGCCGATAAGGTCGTCGTCATGTATGACGGCCAGATCGTGCAGATCGGCACGCCGGCCGAGCTTTTCGAGAAGCCGAGCCACACCTTTGTCGGCTACTTCATCGGCTCGCCGGGCATGAACGTGCTGCCGGCGGCAATCGACGGCAGCAGCATCAAGGTTGGTGAGCAGACGCTTGACCTCGGCTACAAGCCGCAGATCGCCGTCGGCGCCAAGACGGAGCTCGGTATCCGCCCGGAATTCATCTCGCTTTCGCGTGACGGCATGCCGGTCTCGATCAACAAGGTCGAGGATATCGGCCGGCAGAAGATCGTGCGCGCCGAATTCGCCGGCAAGCCGATCGCCATCGTCGTGCCGGAGGACGGTGAAATTCCGGCCGATCCGCGCGTGACCTTCGATCCCACCGCCATCAACATCTACGCCGATAGCTGGCGTGTCGGCAGGGAGGGCTGACGATGAACAAGACCTGGAACAACAAGGCCTGGTTCATGGTCCTGCCCGTCCTGCTGCTCGTCGCCTTCTCGGCGGTGATCCCGCTGATGACGGTGGTGAACTATTCGGTTCAGGACACGTTCGGCAACAACCAGTTCTTCTGGAACGGTGTCGGCTGGTTCTCCGATGTGCTGGCATCGGATCGCTTCTGGCAGGCGCTCGGGCGCAACCTGCTGTTCTCCGGCATCATCCTTGCCATCGAGATTCCGCTCGGCATCCTGATTGCGCTCAACATGCCCAAGAAGGGGCTTGGCGTGCCTGTCTGCCTCGTCATGATGGCGCTGCCGCTGCTCATTCCGTGGAACGTCGTCGGCACCATCTGGCAGGTTTTCGGCCGCGTCGATATCGGCCTGCTCGGCCGCACGCTCGATGCGCTCGGCATCAGCTACAACTACGTCAACAATGTCTTCGATGCCTGGATGACGCTCATCGTCATGGACGTCTGGCACTGGACGAGCCTTGTCGTGCTGCTCTGCTATGCCGGTCTCGTCTCGATCCCGGAGGCCTACTACCAGGCCGCCAAGATCGACGGAGCGTCGCGCTGGGCTGTCTTCCGCTACATCCAGCTGCCGAAGATGAAGCGCGTGCTGCTCATCGCCTTCCTGCTGCGCTTCATGGATAGTTTCATGATCTATACCGAACCCTTCGTCATCACCGGCGGCGGCCCCGGTAACTCGACGACCTTCCTGTCGATCGACCTCGTCAAGATGGCGATCGGCCAGTTCGACCTCGGGCCCGCCGCTGCCATGTCCATCATCTACTTCCTGATCATCCTGCTGCTGTCGTGGATCTTCTACACGGTCATGACCAGCAGCGACGACCAGGCGTGAGGGAGGAAACCATGGCCTCACAGGCAACCACCGCAAACACCATCCAGACGAGCGTTGCTAGCAACGCCGGCAGCCAGGCCGGCGCCAACAGCAAGCGCAGCCTGTCCTGGCTGGTGCCGACGCTCTACATCGTCTTCCTGATGCTGCCGATCTACTGGCTGGTCAACATGAGCTTCAAGACGAATGCGGAGATCACCGGGGCGTTCTCGCTCTGGCCGGTCAATCCGACGCTCCGCAACTACACGGTGATCTTCACCGATCCGGCCTGGTATAATGGCTATATCAACTCGATCATCTATGTGGTGTTGAACACGCTGATCTCGGTGTCGGTGGCGCTGCCGGCGGCCTATGCCTTCTCGCGCTACCGGTTCCTCGGCGACAAGCACCTGTTCTTCTGGCTGCTCAC
>NZ_JBQVPI010000008.1:0-247618 GCF_052438155.1 Shinella sp.
GTTTTTTTGCCGGCGCGACAAGCGGCTGTGCCGCGCCTGCCCCTTGATCCGAACGGCCGGCGCTGTCATGGGGCGGACACAGAGATGCGGGCCGACGACGGGCCTCAGTGCCGGGGGCGTAGCCACCGACTGGACAAGCGATCGTTACCGGGATCGGCGGAGACGGCCGCAGGCTGGCTTCGTGCTTCGCATAGAGCGCGGCCCACCGGAACGGGCGGTGGCCAATGGCCTTTTGTCAGGATGGCTTCTTCGAGAGGAGATTGAAGAGCTGAGCGATGACGTCGGTGGTATAAACCTGTTCCCCATCGCGTTCGTAGCTGGAATTCGAGATCCGGGACTCGACATAGACGAGATCGCCCGGCCCGACATTTTCTTCGATCCACTCGGCCTGCTTTTTGTCGAGGATCGTCACCTGGGCCCAATCGGTGGCAGTTTTTCGATCGCCATCGGCCTGCCATTCGCGATTGGTGGCGATGTTCACCTTTAGCACATTCTTGAGCTTTATGATGTTTCCGACGTGGCCGAGCAGGGTGTGACGGTTGACAGTCCGCATGGATTTAAACCTTCCTTAACCGCTGAAATCCGGTTATTTGTGCAACTCGAACCAATGCCGCTCGGTTTGGCCAGAGGTGTCATTCTTGATGTCGAAGAAATAAGGCTCTGACCTGAGCGGTCGAGACATGGAGACCGTTTGTATGCAGCTCCGCTGCCGATCAGAGGTGTAAAGGCTGTGCGTGTTGCCCTGGCAAACGTTGACTGTCCTGACGCACAGATCGCCTTCCCTGGCGAAGCCGTTTCGGTCTCTGCTGCTCCCCACCTGAAAGCCTTCCGGGCATTCAGCATACCTCTGGAAGCCCGGCTCTCCGGTTCCTCCTTCCGGGCAGGTCGGCCAGTCGAAGCCCGGTTTCTTCATCGCGGAGATCAGCCGGTTCATCGGCTGATGGCAGGCGGGCACGCCCCTCCAGGACGGATTGGAAGACGAAGCACACAACAGAACCTCGCAGCCCCATTCGCTCGCTGCCGCGGGCGTGGGCAGCATGACGGACGCCAGGAGGATTCCGGCGATGACGTTGGCAGGCAAGGCTGTGACTGACATCGGCAACTCTCTCATCAAAAACACGAACGAGTAAACTATAGTTTATAATATGGCACCGAGCAAACGCAAGAAGGCCGATACAGACCTTGGGACGATGATCCTGCGAAATATGGCGATCGTCATGGAGCGCGAGCGCGAGAAGCGCGGCCTGACGAAAAAGGAGCTGGTGAAGCTTTGTGAGATCACCACGCCCTACTATTTCCGGATTCTCGACGCGACGGCGAATCCGTCCCTTCAGGTCATTACGCGGATCAGCACCAATCTGAAGATACCGCTGCAGGACCTGATGCTCGGGATAAAATCAGACGACAGTTGAAACTCGTCGTTGCGTCCATCACTGTCGCCACAACGATATCGTTGCGCGAAACATAAGTTATAATTTATCGTCGTCCCGGGATCATGATGCTTCGAACCTCGCGTTCGAGCTACTGAGGGATAACGATCGTGAAATATCGCCTAATCTCGGCGCTGCTGACGGTGTCCACCACATGGGCTGCGGACAATCCGATGTGGCGGAGCGGTTTCACCTGGTCCTGCACCTTTTCCTCGGTCATTCGCTGCGAGCGGGCGTCCGATTGCGTGTCGAGCGGAGAGGGGGGCAAAATCCAAGTGGCCTATCGCGAGAACCAGCTGGTCGACCCGGAGGGAAAGACCCATCCGATCAAGCGCCATTATGTGCAGACCGTCGCCGGTAGTCCGATCGGCAGCGAGGTGAAAATCGAACTCGACACCAACGAGGTGATCTGGCTTTCACCGGCCGATCCGGCGGGGACATTTTCCGATAACTGGATCGGCGCGATGCTTTCGCCGAAGGCCGGCGTGATCGTGCAGGAACTTCGTCCACTCATCTGCAAGCCGCTTTGAAAGCTACCGCGGAATGGTGAGCGCTATTTGTCATGCGGAATTTGCAGCCGAGGTCATGAAGCGCTATATTCCCTGCACAGAAAGGAGATCGATCATGCTGTTGAAGAAATACCGTGAGAACAAGGATGCCCTCAAGCAGATCGGCCGGGAAGCTCTTGCTGAGAGCCGCCGTCTTGGCCTTGCGATTTCCGCCAAGGATCGCCTGAACGAGGCGAAGGTGCAGGCCAAATCCGAGCGCAAGGATCGCGTTCCGGCTGCCGTGAGGTAGCCATCACTATATGCCGGAACTGTCATGCATTCTCCTCGCAGGACCGAACGGCTCCGGCAAGTCCTCCGCTTTCCCAAAGCTGAACCTCGAAGGCGAGTGGATCAACGCTGACGAGATCGCGAAAACTCTGCCTGAAACCGGCGACGGCAAGTCGAAGGAACGGCGAGCTTCGGAGGCAGCGCTTCACAAAATCGCTCTAATGATTGAGACCCGGAAGTCTTTCATCTTTGAGACCACATTGAGTAGCCAGCAATCCCTCCGGCTGATGCGCGATGCGAAAGCGGCCGGGTTCATGGTCGGCCTCTATTACACTGCTCTGGATTCCGTCGAGACGAATATCGAGCGCGTTAGGCAGCGTGTGCTGAAGGGCGGCCACAACATCCCTGAGGATGACATCCGGAGACGGCACAGGGGATCGCTGGCAAAGCTATCCGAAGCCCTGAAGATCGCGGACGAAGTCGTGCTTGTGGACAATAGCGGCCTCGAACCTCACGAGGTCTTCGTCATTATCTCCGGTGAAGTCCAGTCCTTCGACATCGACGACACGCAAGAACTACACCGCCTGTTTTCGAGCAAGGTTTGCGAGGCCTACGGGCTGACGCGGGTGCATGGTGACTTCAGGGATGCGAAGGCGGTAGATCCGGAGATCGAGGATCGTACCACGCAGATCCTTGGCAACATGCCTGGATACAAGCCCAAGCCGCCGGGTATGAAGTGAGAGCGGCATGTTCGAATTGATCAACCTTCTCGATACCGTGTACCGGACCATCTCGGCCGATCTCGAGGCATGGTTTGACCAATTTCCTCAAGGGGTAGCGTGGAACGTCTTCTCTGACTATTGCATCGGGGACCCGAACAAGTCGAACGACAGCTTTTCCTTCGCGATCGTTCTCAATCACGACACTCAGGCGAACATCGCGGAATACATTGCAGCGGTAGCTCCAAGCGACATTAAGGGATCCCGGTCATCCTCGGAAGGCCTCATCTTGTATCTGAGATGCCCTGTGGTCTTCAGCATCAGCTTACTGGTCGAGAAGAAATCGAAGCTGCTCCGGGACTACATGATCGACGACAACATCTGCGCCGCTCTTGGGGATATGCGGGAAATTGTCTCGCAGTTGGCGACCATGATCCCGCAGAAGGCCGATCATTTGCGGGCAGTGGACAAGCGGCTGGCAAGCTTCCTTACCGAGATGAAAAGGCGCTCCCGAAATTCCAATCTGGCTCGGCAGATCCTCCTCTGCGCTGCCTTTGCTTGGATCGTTTGCGGGCATCTGGCTGCCAAGAAGAAGCCGAAATTCATTCGGTGGATCAGCGACCGAGATGCCATGTTCGACAAACACGACAAGGTAGCCTTCGACCTCGCCTTCCTCTATTTCCATCTTCACCGAATGATGAACGGTCAGGACGCCCTCGAGCCGGAATTTCTCTTCGGGCTACCTGGATGGGACGGAAAGAACGAGTACGCTGAATTCATTCGGGTTGCCAACTATCTCGCTGGCACACTGGCGGACATCAAGCTTCCGGAGATGACGTTCTCGCATGCGAAGTTTGAATCCGTTTTCCACAATCTCTTCGTCAACGGACCGAACTCTGCCATCATCGAAGTCCTTGCCCGAGACGGCGGAGGGGTTACGGCACGTCGCCTCGTCCCCAGAACTCCTGCCATCGTGTAAAGAAAACGACCGCACCCGGCAGGCAACCTTTTGCCTTCCCACGACACCTCGACCACCAGTATGCTCATTGCTTGCGCGCGCTTCCAGATCATTGGCCATTCTGGCGAGACGCCATAGTTGCTTGCATCCGATTCAGGAACTTCTACAATAACATATCACATAAGATACCTTATGGAACTGCTACGGTTTTCATTACCGAACGGCTACTCTTCCTTCAATGAAGGATCATTATACTCGATGTCCTCGGAAAGCGGGCTATCGTAATCAACACCATCGCGACAAGCGACGGCATGTTGATTTCCACTGGCGTCGTTTCGGCGGAAGACTGCGTGCCGATGGCAAGACAGCCGATGCCCGACGTCGGGATGCGCTTTTCAGGAAATATCGCGTCCGTTTTCCGCGAGGCCATGCGTTTGAACCCGAGCATCCATGACGGAGCGGTCGTCTTCTCGCGCGAAACGGAAGATCACGGGTATCGGCTATGCGCATGGTCGATGCGTATCGTCAGCGCCCGTATCCCGAATGCCGCCGAACCCAACGTGGGCTCCGCTCACAATAGCGCGCTTGCCCTGTCACTCGCGCCAGGCGTCGATCTGTGCGCGATACTTTCGCAAGGCGGCTCGGTGTTTTTCGAGAACGGATCGATTTCGAGACCTGTCAACTAGCGGCGGTGACTTGGGCGCTTGGCTGAACGCCTTGGGCCAGAGAGCCCGGCTAAAACGTCGGTGTAGCATTCGAAGGTTGACCGCGTCCCTACAGGTCGCTTCGGTCTCAGCGAAAGAAAATTGCTGCATCGGACCCGTGTGCCGACACGCCGAGGAGGATCGGAATGGCCCAGGTCGGCTCCACGTCGCGTGAAGGTATCGATTGCCCCTCAGTTCGATCAACCGTGCAGACGTTCCGATGATAGCGGCGCGTCACACGTAGATGGTAGAGCCGCGCGCAGGCTTTCAGCGCAGTCGTTCACGCTCGACATCATAGACGCCCGATCTTTATATCGATTCCCTGAAGGTGAAGGCGTGCAACTTCCACTAACAGCCTGGTCCGTAAACAGAGGCTCGCGGAAACCCGCTCGTCGCTATTCCAGAGCCCGCTCTCCCCCGCCAAACCATGTATTTCCGCGCCAGCAAAGCGCATTTGCATGCCCTCCCAACCTCTGATGCACCGTGCTTCGCAGCGAGAATGTTAAAATTTCAATCGTGGGGATCAGATTTCTGAGGGGAGTGGCGAAGCAATCCGCGGTAATTTGGCCGCTGGGTTTTTTCGGAGACGAAAACCTCACACGTTCCTTTAGCCATCGAAGCCAACGCCCGGACACAATCCTGATCGTGTTGGGACGGCTCCAAAACCGGTTGATCCGGTTCTCGGACACGGAAATCAGACCCATTCGTAATGCATCCCGGATGGCATACCGCGCCGTGGTGCATCCGACCCCGGCGCGCGCAGCAATTTCAGGAAGCGACATGTTCGATTTTCCACGGTCCATCACCGCATGGGCAATGACCGAAAGCACTGCAAGCTTGCTGATCGTCAGCCTTCCTGCGATGCAAGTCGGAATGATGCAGTTCTTAGCGAGCACGCGCCGCCGCAGCCAGGCTGCGGCTCGCTTGTCTTCGGGGATCGACGCTCGCCGGTGTATCCGAGCCGGGACGGGCGGGCGGCGAGCAATCGGCTGCCGCCCATACGGGCGCTCGGATCGAATCGCGTTTCGCTGATGCTCGATCACTGGCGCGAGATACTGCATCTCATCGTCGCCGACGAGCCCTTCTCCATTCAATATCCAGGCAGATTTTGCGCACTCTTCGATCTGCTGGAGGGTGCGCGCTGCGAGCAGGCGTGACAATAGGTTCGGCCCATAGGCCGTTCGTGATACCGCAAGCATGATCTCTCCTTTTGACATCGGCGGAGAGAAACCGGGACGCAAGACGCACCTATCCGTGGCAAGAATTAACTTGCAGCGGAGTCATCAATGTGCGAAAAATCGATTGGCTATAAGATTTTTGCGCACATCTCGGTGTGTCACTCGACCCGTCTCTCCGAGGCGGGTTTTATTTTGTCTACGGCATGGGACCTCCGTGGTTCACTCGCGGCCAAGGCGAGTCGCCAAGCTAATTATAATTTACTCTCAGAACAAACATTAATCTCGGTCGTCGCGAAAACGCCGCTTTTCACTCGTGTAGAGGTTGCGTGAGACATTGGGCTGGGCGGAATCACTTCCGCCCCGTTCCGATATCACCCGATCGAATGCTACTGCGCCGACATGCGTGCGTATGGGGCAGAGCGAACCGCCCTCACCTTCAACGACATTCAACACGCCGTCAGGGTGATAGGAAAGGATGACCGCAAATGGCCATTGAGAGTGCCGCAGAGCTTGTGCAATTCCTAGCCGACGAGCTTCGGCGCCGGGAAACCAAGCCTCATAAATTCGCGGAAATAACCGGGATTGCGGAAGAGCGCCTGGAACTGCTCCAGGAGGGAGCCTGGCATCTCATGACACTCAGGGAAATCGCCATCATCACGGAATGCCTTCATATCGACCTTTCGGTCATCTGGTCACTGCTCGCCCAGGAGCAGGGAAACGGGATGGACGAACGCCCCAGCCCATAGGCCGCTCCGATTGTCCTTGGCCGCTATCTCCGCAATTGCATAGGCTGCCGATACCGGTGCTCCCGAGGGAAAGGCAGCGGCAAACGCCGAACCAGACGATATGAGCGCGGTCCCGACGTCGACCGTCGTTCCATCGAGTTCGGCCGCACAGACGACAAAGGTGGCGCCATCTTTTGCGTGGCCGACTGGCTGACAACCGATCGACCCGGTCGAGAACAGCGCCGCAATGGACGCGATCGAACGCATTCCGCAATCAACCTCATCACCTTCGGGTGAGCGATAGGTCGTCCCGCGAAGACATGCCTGGACACCGAAAAGCCTGAACTTCCGGCTTTCGTAAACCCAGGTGTCGCCCGTCTCAAAGCTGACGTTGGCAGGAAAAGATTTGGTTTCCTCCTGCGCGCCAGCTACCGATGCAAGCACCAAGGCGAGCACCAACGATAGCCTAATCCGCATCTTGAAACCCCATCGATCGTGAAAGCGATTGCGATTCTTCGAGGTCTGGGCGTCGGGACCGACCGTCTTTTGTCCGCCCGATCGCCGCCAGGCCAAGGAAAACCATGCTGTCGTCGTCATTGACCGTCCGGAACGGCTCGCCATTGCCGCCGACAAGCACGAAACACGACGCTGGGATAACCGCGCCGTCGGCAGGCGTCAGCATCAAGGTCTTGCAGAGGATGACGCTGCTACGCCTGTTGTAGACCGCCTCGGCGTAATCGCGCGCCGCATCGGTGCACTTCCATGTCTGCATCCTGTTATAGACGACATTCTCCGTCGGGCAGGAAGACAGGCCACGCAGCTTGATCTTCCGGCCTCCAATCGTTCGCTTGATCGGGCCGTCGATCTCGACATTTCCATCCACCCTCTCCACCGACCGCGCCACCAACTTTCCCTCGGCGTCGAAACGCTCGAGCACGAACGTCTTCGCCCCCTCTACCGCGAATTGGCGGAGGTAGTTTGGCGATGGTTCCGCATAGGGATCCTCGCCTTCCGCGATCGCGAACGCCGCACCTCCAATCAGGATGGAGACGGCGAATCCGAGGACCTTGAGTTGTTTGCGCACAGCAGAAATAGCCATTTCTGAATTGACGGGGAATCCTGCACGAATTAACTATAGTTTATTCTTAGATGCGGCAACCCGGACAACCGAATTGAAAACGACCCTGCTTTTCCTCCTCCTCTCGACGTCGGTCATGACCGCGCAAGCCTGTGAGCCGGTCGATACCGATCGCGTTCTGGAGACGGTGCGGACCATTGCCACCGAGGAAGAACTCGACCCCGACTTGGCGCTCGCCGTGGTTGACGTCGAGAGCGCGGGCGGCAGGCACCAGGCCTCCGATGCCGGCGCCGTCGGCATCATGCAGCTGATGCCGGAAACCGCCTCAGACTACGGCGTGACCGACCGCTGCGATCCGGAATCGAACATTCGCGCCGGCGTCCGTTACCTCAAGAAGCTCTACGGCGAGTTCGACGATCCTCTGCTGATGCTGGCCGCCTACAACGCCGGACCGGAGCGCGTCTACCAGAACGGCGGCATCCCCGAGTTCAACGAGACAGCCCAGTACATCGTCAAGGTGATGAACCGCTGGACGCTGAACGCCAAGGCATCGGCGGCCGAGGAAAAGCGCCGCGGGAACCGCGATGCCAGGAAGGAGACGGTCGCGCTCGCGCCCTCTGCCTGGCGCGACGAGCACGTCTGGACCGCCGAATAGCGCCGGTCCCCAACTTCATCCTCCCAAGATCAGAAGGACATTCGAATGAGCATTTTCCCGATGACGCCGCGCCCGCGCGGCAAGGCCGTCCTGTCGCTGGCGCTGCTTGCCACTTCCATCACGCTGGTCCCGGAGTTCGCCTATGCGCAGTCGGCGGCCCCGGTCGAAGGTATCCTCGAATGGTTCGTCGGCGTGCTGCAGGGCAACGTCGCCCGATCGCTCGCGATCATCGCCGTCTGCTTCCTCGGTTTCCTGTTCCTGACGGGACGCATGGCCTGGCAGGGCGCGATCTCCATCGTCATCGGCATCGCGATCATCTTCGGCGCCGCCGAGCTGGTCGATGCCATGAAGGCGGCGGGGGGCGTCTGACATGCGTGACGATGCTCCCGATGTCGAGCCGCTCGTCCAGCCGCTGACCCGGCCGCCGATGTATTTCGGGGTCGACATCATCGTGTTCGTGGTGAACGGGATTTTCGGGATCGTCGTCTTCATCGCATCGTCGAATTTCCTGGCGCCGCTGGTCGTCCTGCCGGTCCACTTCATCGCGCTGTACCTGTGCCAGCGGGACATCCACATCGTCCGTGTGGCGCAGGTGTTCCTGTCGATGCGCCGGGCGATCCGCAACAGACGCTTCTGGAAAGCGGGGAGCTACGCCCCATGAACATCGTCCAGAACATCGTCAATCACGACCTGAAATTCGGACGCGAGCGCGCCCGCGATCTGGGGATCGGCACCCATGTCCCCTATCTCCGGCATGTCGACGAGGAAACGATCGTCACCAAGTCTGGCCTGCTGCTGCAGGTGATCAGGCTTTCCGGCCTGCCCTACCAGACCATGGACCAGGCAGAGATCAATGCGCGCCTCGCCAACCGCAACATGACGGTTCGGTCGCTCGGCTCGTCCCGCTTTGCGCTTTATGCCACGATCATCCGCCGGCAGATCAAGCCGGCGATCGACGGCGATTTCGACAATCCTTTCGCCGACGAGCTGAACGCCCGCTACATGGATGGCCTGAAGCACAGGACCATGTTCGTCAACGAGCTATACCTGACGGTCATCCGGCGTTCGATGACCGGGCGCGCCGGCAAGGTCGACCGCATGTTCGATGTCTTCCGCATGGCCGACAGCGAGGTCGAAGCGCGCGGCGAGGCGCTACGCGACCTGAAGGACATGGTCTCGGGCATCGTCGGCGATTTTCGCTCCTATCGCCCCGAAGTCCTCTCCTGCGTGACGCGAGACAGCGGCCTCTATTCGGAGCCGGCCGAGTTCTTCGCCAAAATCCTCGCCGCCGGCGATGAGCGGACGATGCCGCTCCCTCGCATGTCACTCGCCGACTATGTCGGGACCGGTCGCATCATGTTCGGCCGCAAGGCGACGGAAATCTGGTCGGCGGACGGCGCGACCTCCAAGGTCGCCGCCATGGTGTCGATCAAGGAATACCCGCCGATGACGACGCCAGGCCAGCTCGACGGGCTGCTGCGCCTGCCCTACGAGTTCATCGTCACCCATTCCTTCGCGCCGGAAGATCGGACCACGGTTACGGAGGCGATCGCGACGATCAGCCGGCAGATCAGCAATTCCGACGACGGCGGCACAGCGGTCGAAGACGATATCGAAACAGCGCGCGACCGGCTGGCCTCGGGCGAGGTGGTGTTCGGAAAACATCACATGACGGTTGCGGTGCTCGAGCGCGATCTGTCGCGGCTCAACCGCGCCGTCGCCGACGTCACGGCGGAGCTGGCGCGCATGGGCGTCGTCGCCGTGCGCGAAGACCTCAATCAGGAAGCGGCCTGGTGGGCACAACTGCCGACCAACTTTTCATACATCGCCCGGCAAGGGCTGATCTCGTCGGTCAACTTCGCCGGCCTGTTCTCCGCGCACAATTTCCCGTCCGGTCAGACGCACAAGGTCCATTGGGGCTTGCCGATCTCGCTATTGGAGACCACCAGCCAGACCGCCTATTTCTTCAACTTCCATGAGGCGGATGTGGGCAACTTCACCGTCATCGGCCCGACCGGCTCGGGCAAGACGGTGGCGCTTTCCTTCCTGCTCGCCCAGGGCATGCGCGTCGAGCCGCGCCCGCGCTGCGTCTTCATCGACAAGGATCGCGGTGGCGAGATCTTCGTGCGGGCCATGGGCGGACGTTACGAGCGGCTGTCGCCGGGCGAGCCGACCGGCTTTGCGCCGCTGCAACTCGAAGACACGCCGGCCAACCGGAGTTTTGGGAAGACGCTGGTCTCCTATCTCGTCACGCCGTCAGACCGCGTGCTCAATGCCGAGGAGATGGCAGTCATCTCCGATGCGGTCGACAGCATCTACACGGATTTCGAGCGGCCGCAGCGACGGCTCGACATGCTGGCTGAAGCTCTGCGCGGACGCATGCGCTCCGGCATTGGTGATCTTGCCGACCGGCTGAAGGAATGGACGACGGGCGACAAGGGCTGGCTGTTCAACAACCCGACCGACAAGCTGGATTTTGCCCGCTCGGTGATCGGCTTCGACATGACGGAGATCCTGTCCGACAAACGCACGCGATCGGCCGCTCTGCTTTATATGTTTCATCGCATCCAGGAGATCCTCGACGGCCGCCCCTCGATGATCTTCCTCGACGAAGGCTGGCGGCTGCTCGATGACGACGTCTTCTCCGGCTTCATCAAGGATTGGCTGAAGACGATCCGCAAAATGAACGGCATCGTCGGCTTCGGTACGCAGTCGGCCGCCGACGTGGTGCGCTCCGATCTGCGCAACACGATCATCGAACAGACGATGACCAATATCTTCTTCCCGAACGCCTCGGCCGACGAGGAGAGCTACCGCAAGGCCTTCGGCCTCTCGGAGAAGGAATTTCGGTTCGTGAAGCAGGCGGACAAGACGAGCCGCACCTTCCTGATCAAGCACGCGCAGGACTCGATCATCGCCCGGCTCGACCTGGCGGCGATGCCGGACCTCGTGAAGGTGCTTTCTGGACGGCCAGAGACGGTGCGCGAGTGCCAAACGCTCCGCGAGACCTATGGCGAAGAGCCGGCCGCCTGGCTCCCGCATTTTTGTGGCTGGACCATCCCGGAGGCGAACGATGCGTAGAGTGTTCATTCTCCTGCTCTCCGCCGCGCTGGTGACAGCGCCGGCGCCGGCGGCCCTCGCGGATATTCCGGTCATCGACGATGATGTGAAGGAAAAGCGCGCGGAGGATGAAGGGCATTCGGCGAAGGACACCGAAACGCAATCCGACCAACTCGAAGAGCAGACGGTGACAAACTGCAACATCTCCCAGAAGGAGAAGAACCGCCGCCTCTATCGTTCGCCGGCCCAGGCCGTGAAAGAGGACGCCAAAAACGTCGAGCTGATCAAGCATTATGCGAAAAAGCATAACGTTCCCGTCGGCCTTGCCCTTTCGGTGGCGCATGCGGAGTCCGGAATCTCGACCTGCTCGGGCTCGCCGACCGGCGTGAAGGGCGTGATGCAGCTGACGAAGCGTACCGGCAAAGGTATGGGTTTCGACCGCGACATCAACGAGGAGAATATCGAGGGCGGCGTCAAGTATTTGGGGCTAGGCGTCAACAAGTGCGGCAGCACCGATTATGCCTGCCTCGCCTCCTGGTACAACGGCTCGACGGCAGCGGAGCAGAAGAACTGGGCCGGCAAGGTCGGCCGGAACCATACCTGGTTCAACGCCTATGCCGGCGGCTCCAACATCGAGGACATTTCCTCGCCGTCGTTCAAGTCCTATGTCGACTATGGCTCGGGCGCCACCCGCAGTTCCAACAGCACCGCGGCCGGCGCGGTCGACCGTGCCGTTTCGGGGATCGACGCGAGCACGGCGCGCGTCCAGGAGGCAGGCCGTCGCATCGATGCGCTGTCGGCCTCGGTCGGCGCTTCGGAAATCTACCAGGATGCCTGGGACGACAACACGCAGGCCCGCGCCGTCAACGCCGAACTGCTGAGCAACCTGATCACCGCTCGCAACCTGTTCAACGAGCTGCTGCAGGCGCGCATGCAGATGCGGCTTTCGAAAACATCCGAGACGGCCAAGGCCCTCAAATCCGACACCAAGGTCAATCCCTACAGCTGCGATCCGGTTATTCTCGAAGAGATGAAGGTGCCGCGGGAGGACTGGCCGCGCTGCGCCGTGGTCGCGGCGGCCGATGCGGAAACCTCGGTCCTCTCGTCCGACGGCACGGACGGCGCGATCGGCAACAATCTTCTTTCGATCCAGAACGCCGCCAACGCGGCCGATTAAGGGGGTTCCCATGAACAAGCTGCTCATCGTTTCCGCCGCGCTTGCCTTCTCGACGCCGGCGCTCGCCGATATTCCGGTGATCGACAACACCAATCTCGCCATCGCCAGGAAGAATGCCGAGAACACCGGCGAGATCATGAAGACCAACACCAACATCCTCGAAAAGACCAAGGAGATCCTCGGCGCGCTTTCCGGCAGCCGCGACGGCTCGATGGGGATTTCCCCGACCGGCCTCGGCGGCAACATGTCGGTCTCGGCCGCACCTTCCTTCTCCTCGATCATGAACGGCGGCACGCTATCCTTCGGCGGGCTTGGTTCGGACGCGCAGAATATTGCCGCGACGCTGATCAACGGCCTGCAACTGGTGAAGCAGGTCAAGGCGATCGTCGAAGGTGAGGATGCCGGCGCGATGAACAATGCCTTTTCCGGCGCGGTCAACACCGTGGCGCTGCTCTCTGCGCTGACGCAGCAGGCATCGAAGGGTGTGTCGCAGCGCGAGCAGTCGCTTCAGTCGGCCACCGGCCAGATCGGCTCGGCCGAAGACGTCAAGGGCTCGGTTGATGCCAATACCCGGATGCAGCTGGAGACGGCGCGCACCATCAACGAACTGGTCGGCGTCTCCAACGGCGCGGTCTCGGCGCTAAACACCGAGATGCAGATGCGGCTGACCCAGCAGTCGGAGACCGCCAAGATGCTGCAATACAAAGACATCAATCCGTTCAAGTGAGGCCGTATGCGACCGCTCGTTACCATCATGCTCTCCGGTCTCGCACTGCTCGCCGGCTGCCAGACAAAGGGCGAGAAGAAAGCCCCCTGCCCTCCGATCTCAGGTTATGCGGAGGCCGATGACCTGTGCGGCCCGGCCCTGCCGGTCAACGACGTCTTCGCGCCTGTCCTGAAGGAATAAGCGGATGGCGGCGACCACGATCATATCGGATATTTTTTCCAAGCTCGACGCCATCGGCGAGACGTTCATCAAGAACGCCTACGACGGCCTCGCGCTGCAGGTCAATGTTCTGTTCGGGTCGATGCTGACGCTTTATGTTATCTGGTGGGGCTATATGATCCTCGCCGGCCGCGACGGGTTTTCCGTGCCGGAGGCGGCCTGGCGGCTCGGCCGCGCCTTCTTCATTTATTACATGGCGACGAATTGGGGCGCATTTTCCGCCACGCTCTACAAGCTTGTCCAGGCGGTTCCCAACCTGATCTCCGACACGATCATCGAGTCGATTGCCGGCTCCGGCGGAATTCTCGACGGTGGGACCGACGATACGACCGGCGTCGTGAAGATCCTCGATGCGGTATTCGAGACCGCCGGCAAGGTCTATGAGCAGGTCGCGACCGGCACCTTCGAATATGTCGGCGCGCTGATCGGCGCGGTCGTCTTCGTCGTGGCGATGATCTTCATCGCCGTCGCGGCCGCTGCGATCCTTGCCGCCAAGCTGATGCTGTTCATCACGCTCGCGCTGGCGCCGGTGTTCATCATCCTGGCGCTCTATCGCTGGACCTTCCGCTTCACCGACGGCTGGCTGTTGCTGATGGTCAACCTGATGGTGACGCAGACCTTGATGATGGCGTTCCTCGCCTTCCTCTACCAGCTCATCGAACTGGCCATCAACACGGCCAACAGCACCGCGACGGAAAGCAAGCTCTCCTATGTCGCGCCGTTCGTGATCGTCTGCCTGCTCGGGATCGTCGTATTCCGGTTCATCCCTTCCTTTGCGGCATCCATAGTTGGCGGCAGTGTGTTGGGGCAAGGCGATTCAGCCTTCATCGGCGGGCGGCGCTCGTCTGCCTATGCCGGACGCCAGATCAGCGGACGGGGTCGGATCCTGCGTGCCGGCCTTGGTCGCCGCCGCACATCGTCGGATGTTCAGGCCGCTCGCGCCCGCGCAATTCAGCGAGAAACCGAAAAGAATGGGCAACTTTAGGGTAGTCTCTCATGCGCATTCTTGGTAACTATAGTTTATCCGAAGGAGAATAGCCGTGGATCACCCTTGGCAAGATGACCGTCGGCGCTTCGCCGCCATGGACGCGCAAAACCGTCTCAACGAAGAGATGGCAAACAACGATCGCGCTGAGGCCAAGAAGGGCGGAGGTCTCGGCGTCCTGCTTTTCATCGGCGCCGTCATCTTTTTCAAACCGTTCGCCGAATATTGCATCGACCTCTACAACACGCTGGCCGGATATGCACAAAGCGTCGGCAGCATGTTCGGATTCTGAGCGGGAAACTTCTCCATGAAGAAAATCACCTCGACCATGATTGCGGTCGGCCTGCTGCTCCCCGGAACGGCATGGTCCCAATCGCCAAGCTCGATCCTCCCTGTGTCGACCGGCACGTATGCACCGGCCGAAGGTGGATGCGACGCCGCAGCCGCAGCGTTCATATATATCGAGGACAAGGGAATCGGTGCGAACAAGACCGCCGGCAAGGTTCTTTCCGTCAAACAGGTCGGCGGATCCTATGTTCTCGATGTGCTGTGGGTCGAGGCCGGGTCTGATGAATCAGACGGCGATCGCGACACGGTCCGCATCGAGGTGAAGGATGATCGCTCCTTCTACTTCTCCAATACGGCGTCGAAGAAAACGCTGATGAAGTGGTGCAGCTAGGTCTTCGGACGACTGCGCCACGGAGCTGAACGCTTCAGTAATCCAGGCAAACCAGCCCTCACCTCAGCACCGATTTGGCCGGTAGAGGTGATCGCTCGGCCTGACGAATAAACTATATTTAACTCCGCAGGATTGGCGGTTTATCGGAAGTCCAAATGAGCAAAGCAGAGCCAGCCGAACATACACCCGAAACTCCGCCGATCGACCTGACCGCCTATTGGAAAGCGGGCGCCTCATGGGAGGCGGAGCTGTATCGCAAGGAGCGCCGCTCGCGTAAAATTGCCTGGACTGTCGCGACGGTCGCCGGCGTTTCCACGTTGCTCAGCCTATCGGCGCTCAATCTTCTCGTTCCGCTGAAGCAATTCGAGGCCGTGGTGGTGATCGCCGACAAGACCACCGGTTTTGTCGAGGTTGCCCGCTCTTTGGATGAGAGCAAGCTTTCCGAGAACGATGCGATCAAGACCGCGAATATCGTGCGCTACATCCGGGCGCGCGAGACCTACGATCCTCGGGCACTGAAGGACAATTACGATCTCGCCAAGCTCTATTCGACGGGCCAGGCCGCGACGGACCTCCGGCACGAGTTCGAGCCGTCGAACCCGCAATCGAAGGACAAGGTGCTCAGCCGCAACACCCGTATCGCCGTCACCATCAAGTCCGTGTCGTTCCTCAACGCTTCCACCGCGACCGTCCGCTTCTCGACGGAAATGCGGCGCGACAACACTCTCCGTCGCGAGCACTGGGTCTCGGTGGTCCGCTTTCGTTATACGACGGCGCCGCTAAAGAACGAATATCGCTTCGACAATCCGCTTGGCTTCCAGGTCGTCGAATATAGGCGCGACCAGGAATCGATGCCCGAAGTCCTGCCAGCAGACAAGGCAGGGCGCTGATGCGGAAAGAAATCCTTGCCCTCGCAGCGCTCGCGCTGCTCGCCACGGCATCCACATCCATGGCCTCCGATCCGCGCATCCGTTACATCACCTTCAACAACAACTCCGTTGTTATAGTGCCGGCGGGTCTGGGTGTCTCGACGATGATCCAGCTCGGAAGCTCCGAAGTGATCGAAACGATCTCGGCCGGCGATACGGCCAGCTGGTCGATCGTTCCCAAAAAGGGCTCCGGCATCCTGTTCGTAAAGCCGCTCCGGGAAAATGCCGAAACGAACGTCAACATCGTCACCAACCAGCGCGTCTATGCCCTGCTGCTGAAGGGATCAGCCGCAGCGGACCTGCGTGCGGCATTCCAGGTGCGGTTCAAATATCCGGACGAAGATGTCAACGCCCGGCTGCTGGCCGCCGCGCAGGAGGGTGCCAAGGATCCGTTGCTAAAGGATCTCGATCCAAGCCGCCTGAACTACGACTATGTGTTCAAGGGCGACACCAGCCTGAAGCCGCGTGTCGCCTTCGATGACGGCACGCACATGTATCTGGAGTTTCCCGACGAAATCCCCGCCATCTTCGTCGTCGAGGGCAAGCGTCAGGAATCGCTCGTCAATCTTCGCACCCAGGGCAAATACGTGGTGGTCGACAAGATCGCGGCGCAGTTCACACTGCGCGCCGGCGACAAGTGGCTTTGCCTTTATAACCGGCAGGCCAATCGCCAATCTTTCGATCTCATTGAGGACGCCTACGGGCCGAAGCGCCTCGGCAGCAAAGAGGAGCGCCAGCGATGAGCAAGATCGACTTCGACCATCTCGACGGGCAGAGCAGTGTCGCCAGTGACCGCAATGGCCGGCTCGGAAAGCTTGCCCTTCCCGTGCTGCTTCTCGTCGGCGCTGGCGTCCTCGCCTATGTCAACTGGCCCAGCGGTCAGCAGACCTCCAACCTGACCGAAGGCACCGGCGAGACCTTCGAGACCTCCAATTCCAGCATCCGCGATTTCCCCGACGAGCCGGTAAAGCAGGCGGCCGATCCGAACCTGGTGCAGATTCCGGTCGAAGAGAAGAAGCCCGTGGATTCCGCCGCGGTCGACGTCACCGTCAACCAGGGCGACGATCTGGAAAAGTTGCGCCAGATCGAGGAAGAGCGTCGTCGCGCCGAAGAGGAGCGGCTACGCGCGGAAGAGGCCCGCCGGCGTGCCGAAGAGGATGCGAGGCTTGCCGCGCTGGAGGCGAAACGCCGGGAGGACGAAGAGAAGGCGCGGTGGGAACGGCTGCGCTCGGAGCAGATCATCGTCGATGGCTCCGGCCGCGAGAGCCTGGCGGCCGGCGACCAGTCGGTGACAATCGCCGATGACGGCCAGCTCGTCGCCGTTCCCGGCGCGGAGAGCGACGCCAATAAGGCGTTCCTCGCCCAGTCGGAAAAGCAGACCGCCGGCATCGTCAAGGCGACACGCTTCGATCGCACCGACGCGCTCGTCGCCCAGGGCACGATGATCCGCGGATTCCTCGAAACGGCGATCAACACCGACCTGCCGGGCATGGTGCGCGCTGTCGTGCGCGAGGATGTCCGTTCGCTCGACGGCGCTCGCATCCTCATTCCGAAGGGTTCCCGCCTAATCGGGGAATACAAGTCCGGTCTGCCACGCGGGCAGAAGCGCATCTTCGTCGTCTGGTCGCGCGTCATCCGCTCCGACGGCGTCTCCGTCGAGATCGCCTCGCCCGGCGCTGATAGGCTCGGCCGCGCCGGGCTGACCGGCGAGATCGATACGCATTTCTGGGAGCGGTTCGGCTCCGCGATCATGTTGTCGGTGATCGGTGGTGCTGCGGAATATGTCTCGGCGCTCGGCGACACGGCGACGGAAAGCGCCCGTTCGATCTCGACCGTCGATCCGATCACCGGTGCGGTCACGACGATCACCACCGAGCCGAGCCGCACGGCCGCCGAGGCCCGCTCGATCGCCGCAGAGAAGTCATCCGCCATCCTCCAGGACATCGCCAACGAGGCGTTCAAGGAAAGCTCGAAGATCCCGCCGACAATCTATGTCGCCCAGGGCGAGCCGATCATCGTCTATCTGCGACGCGATCTCGATTTCTCCGCCTTCTACGCCGATCCGGTCCGGCAGGAGATGATGCGGCTGAAGCGTGGCGGGCAAATCCGCCGCAATGTCGATCCGACGCCCTATTATCCGATCGCCCCGGTTTACAAATGAAGCAGTTTCCGTTTCTCGACAAGGCGCTGGAGCGGCTGAAGCCATTCCTTTCGGACGAGCGGGTCTCGGAAATCTCGGTCAACCGCCCCGGCGAACTGTTCATCGAACAGCTCGGCGTCGGCGGCATGGAGCAGGTGGTCGATGCGCAGTTTTCCGCCGAATGGATACGGACGCTGAGCGAGCGCGTCGCCGGCGCCACCAACCAGGTCGTCAACGACGAGCATCCGATCCTGTCGGCCTCACTCCCGACCGGAGAACGTTTCCAGTGCGTCCTGCCGCCGGCCGCCCCCGACGGTGGCGCGATTTCCATCCGCAAGCAGGTCATCCACGATATCGGCCTTGACGTCTATAAAGACCGCGGTGCGTTCGACGACACAAAGGTCGGTCGCCAGCTGACGCTTTCAGCCGCCGAGGAAGAACTTGCCGCCATGATGCAGGGCGATGTCGACGCCATGCTGTTTCTTCGGACAGCCGTGCGCTCACGGGTCTCGATCGCCGTGTCCGGTGGCACCTCGACCGGCAAAACCACCTTACTCAACGCACTCCTGAAGGAAGTCCCGGACGAGGAACGCATCATCACGATCGAGGACACGCGCGAGCTGAAGCCAATCACGCCGAACACGGTCGCGCTGCTGGCTTCTAAGGGCGATCAGGGTCGCGCCAAGGTGACGCCGCAGGAGCTGCTGGAAGCCTCGCTGCGCATGCGGCCGGATCGGTTGATGCTGGGCGAGCTGCGCGGCGCCGAAGCGTTTTCCTTTCTGCAGGCGATCAACACCGGCCACCCCGGCTCGTTGACAACCGTCCATGCCAACTCGGCACGCTCGGCCTACGACCGTCTGGCGCTGATGGTCATGCAAAGCGGCGTCGCGCTCGAGAAGCAGGAGATCATCGACTACCTGAAGGAGGTCATCCCTGTGGTCGTGCAGCTGACGCGCCTTCCGGACGGCCGCCGCGTCGTCTCGGAAATCGTCTTCACCAAGGGGGACACCCTATGAACCCGGCGATCCTGCTGTTTGGGCTGGTTATTGCGGCAGCTGCGGCGGCATTCGTTGCCTCGCTCGCCTATGCCGGCCTCTACTATGCCTTCGACAATTCGACCTGGATGTTCCAGGCGCTGCAGGAAGACATGCTGGCATCCTATAAGGCGGCGCGGCTCGATCTTGCCGCCGGCGACTGGCATCGGCCGGCAATAGCGGCCGCGGCTGGTCTGTTCGCCGGCGGCGCCATGCTTGTCACCGCGATGACTGGCAAAAAGAAATCGACCGACGCCCGTTTCCTTAGCCCGCTGGAGACGCGCGCCCTCGGCCTCACGCGGACCGGCGGCGTGTTCGTCGGGCGGATCGGCGGCAGCCTGATCAAGGTTCCGGGCGGTTTCACCCAACGCGGCTCCGGCCGGCGGCGCTTTCTGAAACCGATGCTGCTCGGCGGGAAGAAGCTCTGGATCGATGGCGATGACGTCGGCGGCTTCGTCATCGGCCCTCCTCGGTCGGGCAAGGGCGCATCGCTGATCGTTCCCAATTGCCTGTTATGGCCGGACAGCATCGTCGTCCTAGACATGCGCGGCGAAACTTATGAGGCGACGGCGGGCTATCGCTCGAAATTCTCGCGCGTGCTGCGGTTCTCGCCTGCGGACGAGAATGGCGAAACCGAATGCTATAATCCGCTGGATTTCGTGGCCATCGATCCCGATCAGCGCGATATCGACATCAATTCCATCGCAACCGCCTTGCTGCCGACGCCTAAGGGCGATGCCTATTGGATCTCCGATGCTCGAGCGCTGTTCGCCGGCGTGACGTCCTGGGTACTGGAAAACCCCGATATTCCCGATAAGGACAAGAACCTTGGGACGGTCCTCAATGTTGTCGAGGGTGGCGATCAGCCGCTCCGCGAGTGGCTGCAGGAGGTTGCCAATCCCGAGCTTCGGGCCGAGTGGATAAGTTCCTTCACTTATACCACGCTCGCCCGCTTTGCAGTGATGGCAAGCAAGCAGTTTGACGGCGTCTATGGATCCCTCGCCGCCGCCGTGCGGCCCTTCAAGAACAACCGCATCCTGCGCGCGACGGCGCGATCGACCTTCGACATCCGCGCAATGCGGCGCGAAAACATGAGCCTCTATCTGGATTTCCGTATCCAACAGATCGCCTCGATCGGGCCGATCTTCAACGTGTTGATGGTCCAATTCATGGACTACATGTCGCGCAACATGATGAAGCGCGGCGAGCGCCGCGTGCTGGTTTTGCTCGACGAATTTCAGAACCTCGGCAAGCTGGAAAACGCCCTCACCGTCGCTACAGTACTCGGCGGCTATGGCATTCCGTGCTGGTTTTTCGTCCAATCCCTGCGCTCGATCGACAACGTCTATACCCGGGAGGGCCGGCAGACACTGGTGAACTCGGCGCGCGCGCAGATCTTCCTCGGTGCGCAGAATCCAGAAGACCAGCGCTACGTCTCCCAGCTCCTCGGCGAACGCAAGGACGTGACGGTCGACAAGGCGGTGTCGACAGGTGTGACCCTGTTCGATCGCAAGGGCGCGACCATGTCGCACAAGACCGCGATGCGGCCGCTTATGCGGCCCGACGAGCTCGGCGCGATGAACGAGACCCGATGCATCATCAAGCTGCGTAACCAGCAGCCGATATTCGGTGTGCGCAATTTCTACTATGCTGATGGCGAGTTGACGAAACGAGCATGGATTCGGGTCCGAGCGCAAAACGCACACTCAATCGCTGGCGCCGCAACGCCTTTCCCCGAACTGGATTTCGGGAGCAACGCGTCCGCGGACAGCCCCATTCCTCCACCTGCGGCAGCGGGAGCCAAGTTTGCCGCAAAGTGCTCGGTCGCCGCGACGCCGTCGACGACGACCAATCCTGAAGGTCACCTGGAAACTTCACCCGATCCGCATCAATCAGAGCTTCGCGAGGAACTGGCTATCAGGGATGCAGGCGTTGGCGGGCCGGACTTCAAATCTGCCATGAAAAAAAGCGCCGAGCGTAGGGCCGACGCGGAAAAGTCCCTCGAGAAAACCCTCGCCGTCCTCGAAAAATCACCCGCGAAGAAGCGAGCGGCCAAGAAGCTCCAGAAAGAGATAGCGTCGGCCTTTTCCGACAGTTAGCTCCGACCGTGTCGCATATCGCCACCGATAGAGACGGACCGCCACAACACCGTTGTCCCCATAGCGGCGACGAAGCCTATGGATCAACGGATATGACTGCCGCCATTGACGTCAAGCGTCGCGCCGTTCAACGAGTCCTGGCCGTAGCGCAGCACGAAGGCGACAAGCTCTGCGACTTCTTTGGGCTCGGCCATATCGCCCACCGGTATCTCGTCCATCGCCGTCTCCCCGCCTTGCGCCGCGATGTAGTGTTCAGCCATACCGGTGCGCACCAGCCCCGGTGCGATACACACCGCGGATGCACCTTCGCGACCGAAGCTGCGGGCGATTGATTTGGTGAGATTGATCATTGCCGCGTTCGCAGCGCCATAGGGGATGGAATCCGACGCGCTCCCACGTTGGCCGGCACGGCTGGCTATGTTCACGATGCGCCCTCCCCCTTCGGTTCTGAAATGCTGGAGGGCTTCCTTGCAAAGATCGGCGGCGGCGAAAATATTAACCTGGAACTCATTCTGCCACGCCGCTCTCCATTCCCCAGGCGAACTTTCAATGGAGATTTCGGTTCGGATGCCGGCATTGTTGACGAGGCCATGAACACGGCCCGCAAAATCAACTGCTTTCCGCCATAGTTCGAACGGGCCGTCGACGTCAGAAAGATCGGCTTGAAGAACGAGGCCGTTGCCGTCGATCCGATCCAACAGCGTCTCCGCTGTATGCTCGTCCTGGCAATAGTGAATGATCGGCCGTCCGCCCTCCAGGGCGATGCGCTCGACAATAGCTGCCCCAATGCCCCCCGACGCTCCGGTGACCAGGATTGTCTGCCCACGCAGAGGCTTATCCACATGCCGTTCCATCATTCACTTCACCTCCGTGAATATTCAGAGTTTAGGACCACGAGAAAACACAATCATCTGTCACGTACCGCCGGCGCAGCGCGATCGGTCCGCATCGTCGTGGGTATCCAGCGCCGTGGGACGCCTCTTTTTGGAGGCGAAGCCACGAGACGACACGAAATCGAGCGAAACGAAACGAAACGCGAGGCGATAAGTCCTTGTTGAACAATGGAAAGTTTTTTTTCCCGCCGCCGAAGGACGGGAGCGATTTCAAAGAACTCTTCAAACGATTGGCCGCGGCGGGAGCGGGACGGCCTTTAGGAAGCGATGGATTTCCCGCAGGACCGTGGACGCCGGAGCTTCTTGCAGCGGCGATTTCGGAAATTGATTCGAACCGCATCGGGGTCGACCTGCGCACGGTGCAGCTTTGGTTCCAGGACAATGACAAAGGAATCAGCACCGCCAACATCCGGTGGCTGGCGAGGATTTTCGGATGTGATGATGCGGCCGCAACCAGCGAATGGCAGATGGAACTGAGCGCGGCGCAAGCTCGACTGACGGCTAAGAGGCGCGAAGGGAAGCGGGAGGCGGGAAGTGCGCCATTCGAAGGCCGGGATTTGGCACCCGCCCCAATCGAGATCGACGGCCTAGAGCCCGCGGCAGGACTGGTGCAATTTGCCCATGCCGCTGATGGAAAAATCCGTCCTACAGGGCTGGCGATGAGATCTGAGGCGCTCTTCAGCGGCGCATCCCCGCTGAACCTGCCCGCGGCAGTGTTTGCGGGCGCCACCGCCCTTGGCTTTTTGTCCTATGTGACGGGTATTCACAGCGCAAACGCCGAACGGATGGACGGGATCGTAAAGCAGGTCGGATTCCTTTGGGCGCCCAACTGGACTCTCGTCTTCCTGGTGTTGCTGCCGCTGTTTCTGGCTTTTACGACAGACCTTCTCGTCTTTTGGAAATCTGAGGGGCGCTTTACGGTCGGAGCGTCAGGCGATCAGGTCGAAAGCCGGAACGGATGGGCGCGCATTGTTGTAAGTTCTACCTTCACCTACTGGGCTGTTTTTCTCGTTTGCATCGTATTCGCGGGCGTGATCCAGTGGGTCGAAGTGTGTTTGCTTCCTTTGATGAAAGGTGGAGGCGACTATGCGATAGATTGGGGTAAAATAGCGATCGTGCGCCCGGACGTCATTTCTGTGCCCGAGGCGGTCATTTTTACAGGCCTCGCCTACTCGTATATGGCGATTTGCTTTTATATTTTCTTCGTTGGCCTAATTCTACTCTACACCATCGCCCACGACTTCTCGACAATTACAAAGAAGCTGAAACTTCGGCCGGAGGGACATCAACTTTGCGAGATCAACGAGATCGCCTTCAAGTCCATGTGTGCGATTTTCCGATGCACTGCGTTGGGCATCCTGGTCGCTATATGCATGAAGGGCCAAAGCTCTTATCTCTCATCTGCTGGCCGGAACATCGCGGTGTGGTTGATGAGCGACATGTCCTCAGCCCTACATGGAGGGATTAGTCCGAACGTCGCAACCGGATATAGAATGCCGACGCACTATAGTAGCCTCCTCATCGTTGTTTCGACGAGCATTGTATTCTTGTTCGCTTGTGTTCGCTTAGAATTGAACACCCGGTTTCGCAAGACTCTCTGGATAATGTCGATGGTCGTAGCCCTTCTTATTGCATCGTATCTGTTGATCGATGCGTTCCGTGGCTTCTCGATACTTTTGGCGCTATCAGTGCTTTCCGCGCTCTATGGCTTGTTTAATCCGGGGTTCGGAACATGGCGAGCACGCGGTTTTGGAGCCAAGATAAATGTTTCATAAATGGCTAGATCGATGGGATGAGCGGCGTGCGCGGCGGGGAGAGGAAGGGAAGCACCCGACCGCCTTCGCGCTCGACGCGGAGCTCGCCTTTCCCGGAGCCGACAAGGTTCGGAGCATCGAGGAATTCTGCCTCCTTGCGGAAGAGGCTCAAGCCGATCAGTCTTTCTTCGAACGACCTGATGGAGGCGACCAAGGGTTTCAGAGGCAAGATGAATGGCTCAAATTTCCCTCGGATATCACGACCGACGTTGAGGAAAACAATACCGTTTGGGCGAAGATAGCCGAGAGTGGATCGCTTGATCATGCGCTAGTGGTTTTTCATCATTGGAATGCGAGGGCGCGAAACAACCAGCTTGCCAGATTTCTTTCGCGGCGTGGCATTACCGTCGTCGAGATTGCCATGCCTTATCACTTCGAGCGTAGCCGCCCGGGCTCCACGCACGCTGATTACATGCTCAGCGCAAGTCTTGGCCGAACGATTCAATCGATCCGGCAGGCCGTTTTGGATGGGCGAAAGCTTATACGCTGGCTGAAGAGCGAAGGCTACAAACAGATATCTGTTCTCGGTATGAGCCTAGGCTCGTGGGTTGCAGGGCTCATCGCCGCGCACGATTCGACTGTGTCGAAAGCCTCGTTGTTTCTGACGGCTGGAAGCCTGGCGGATATGGTTTGGACGGGGAGAGCGACACGCGCAATACAAGGTTGCCTCGCCCCCCGAATTGAGCTGACCGATCTGAGAAGAGCCTGGTGTCATGTCAATATGGAGAATTGTGGGCACCGTTTGGCAAGATCCGGTCTCAATCTCCAGGTTGTGTTAGGAAAGAGGGATAAAGTGGTAAAACCGGAGGTGTCAGAGAACTTCATGCAGAAATTGTCTGGCGCCGGCGCAAGGCCACGCATATTGGATTTGAACTGTGGCCACTATTCACTGGCAATGCCGCCTTACAGTCTAATGGCAGGTTTGAGCTTAGATCGGTTTCTGCATGCGAGGAATCGGCCAAACCCACAGCTTGGGTTACGAGCACTGTGAGCCTTAAAAGGATGTAACCGGCAAACGGCGATTGCCGCAGAATTTCAATGAAAATTCCGACTCTTCACCTTCAGCCGGTCGATCAGAAGGTCAGGTACAAAAATGTCGCGCGGCGGCGCGGACGCCTTGGGTCGCTCCCGCGGGTCAGGCGCCCCGTTGCCGCGGGCAAACTCGTCCCCTCGCCCGTGAGGCAAAGGAAACTGCTCGTCCCGCTCACCCAGCTGGCAAAGATCTTCGGATAGATCGAACAGCCGCTGCGCCACCAGATGCACGACGTCGCCTTCTCGCTGGATCTTGCCATTAATGGCGAGCATCGATGCCGTCAGCACCAGCCGGCGCTGGCGCTCGAACACCTTCGGCCAGACAACTGCGTTGATGATGCCCGTCTCGTCCTCAAGCGTCATGAACATGACCCCCTTGGCCGAGCCGGGGCGCTGACGCACGAGGACAAGCCCGCCGCTCATCAGCCATCGGCCATCCCGCTCGGCCATCGCCTCGGCGCATGTCACAATCCGCTTGCGGCGAAGATCCTCGCGAAGAAACGAAACGGGGTGCTGGCGGAGCGTCAGGCCGACATGGGAATAGTCCTCGACGACTTCATGCCCGGTTCTCATGGCGGGTAGCAGAACCTCGGGTTCCTGCGCTTCGGAAACTTGGCGCGCTTCACGTTCCGCCGCCGCGCTCCATAAGGCGAGTGGCTCATCGCGCAAAGCCTTGATCGCCCAAAGCGCGTCGCGTCGCTGGAGCTTGAGCGACGGCAAAAACGCATCTGCCTCGGCCAGCTTGACGAGCGCCGCCGTCGGTGCGCCGGAACGGCGCCATAGATCGTCGGCGGAGGCGAATGGTTCGTCGGCGCGCGCCGCCACGATCCGGGCGGCATCCGCGGTCGAGAGCCCCTTTACCATCCGCATGCCCAAGCGCACGGCTTTCAGGCTGCCTTCGCCGGCGTCCTCCAACGTGCAGTCCCATCGAGACGCGTTGACGCAGACGGGCCGGACCTCAACGCCATGGGTCCGCGCGTCGGATACGATTTGGGCAGGAGCGTAAAAACCCATTGGCTGCGAATTCAGCAGCGCGGCGCAAAAGGCGTCCGGGTGATGGCATTTGACCCAGCTCGACGCGTAGGCGATCAGCGCGAAACTGGCGGCATGACTTTCCGGAAAGCCATACGATCCGAAGCCTTCCAGCTGCGAAAACGTGCGCTCGGCGAACTCTTCCGTGTAGCCATTCTTCACCATGCCGGCGACCAACTTGGTCTTGAACCTCGAGACGCCGCCGGAGAATTTGAACGTCGCCATCGATTTTCGCAGTTGATCGGCCTCGCCGCCGGTAAAGCCCGCGCAGACCATCGCCACCTTCATCGCAGACTCTTGAAACAGGGGAATGCCGAGCGTCTTGGACAGCACGGCCTCAAGCTCCGGCGTCGGGTACTCTACCGGCTCGCGACCTTCACGCCGCCTGAGATATGGGTGGACCATGTCACCCTGGATTGGCCCCGGCCGGACAATGGCCACCTGAATGACGAGGTCGTAAAACGTGCGCGGCTTCAGCCGTGGCAGCATCGACATCTGCGCGCGGCTTTCGATCTGGAAGGTGCCGAGCGTGTCGGCCTTGCGGATCATCGCATAGGTCCGGGGATCCTCCGCCGGGACCGAGGCGAGGTCGCGGACGTCCCCCTTATACTCGGCCATCAGGGCAAAGGCCTTGGCCATGCAGGTCAGCATGCCGAGCGCCAAGACGTCGACCTTCATGAACTTGAGGCACTCGATGTCGTCCTTGTCCCATTCGATGACCTGCCGATCATCCATGCGTGCCGGCTCGATGGGCACCAGATTGTCGAGCCGGTCATGGGTCAGCACAAAGCCGCCGGGGTGCTGGCCGAGATGGCGCGGCGCACCCATGAGCTGTTGCGTCAGCTCCAGCGTCAGCTTCAGCCTGTAGTCGGCGGCGTTGAGGTTGTTCTCCCGCAACTGGCGTTCTGAGACGCCTTCCGACCAGCCCCAGACTCCTGATGACAATTGCCCGATCATGTCCTCCGGCAAGCCGAGCGCCTTGCCAACATCACGCAGGGCACCCTTTGCGCGGTAGCGAGTTACGGTCGCGCAGAGGGCGGATCGGCTCCGGCCATAGGTTTCGTAAATCCACTGGATGACCTCTTCGCGCCTTTCATGCTCGAAATCGACATCGATATCCGGCGGCTCGTCCCGTTCCTGGGAAATGAACCGCTCGAACAGCAGGTCGTTGGTATCAGGGTCGATCGAGGTGACGCCGAGGCAGTAGCAGACCGCCGAGTTCGCAGCCGACCCCCTGCCCTGGCAGAGAATGCCCTTCGACTGCGCATAGCGAACGATCGAGAACACCGTCAGGAAATAGGGTGCATAGTTCATCGCCCGGATCAGTTCGAGTTCATCGCGCAGGGATTTCCGGACTTTATCCGGAATGCCCTCGGGGTATCGCACGTCCGCGCCCTCCCAGGTAAATTTGATCAGGGACTGCTGCGCGTCGAGCCCCGGCACGATCGCCTCTTCGGGATATTGGTATTGCAACTCCGCGAGATCGAACGTGCAGCGCTCGACGATTTCCCGCGTACGGGCCAGTGCTCCCGGATAGTCGGCGAACAGCCGGCGCATCTCGTCTGGCGCTTTGAGGAAACGGTCGGCGAGACGTTCACGGTCAAAACCGACGTCGTCGATAGTGGTGCGCGTGCGAATGCTGGTCACGACGTCCTGCAGCTGCCGGCGGCCGGGCTCGTGGAATAGCACGTCGTTGGTGACGATGGTTCTGATCCTATTGTGAGCCGCCATGGCCGCGATCCCGTGCAAGCGCATCCGATCGTTCGGTCGGCGGCGCAAGGTAAGCGCTGCATAGGCGCGATCGCCGAAGAGATCGGCCATCTTGCGGAGTTGCACGGCGCACGCCTCGTCGGCTTCATCCGGCACCAGCACGCCGATCATGCCGGCGGCGTGCTCGGAAAGGTCGGCGAAATCGATGAGGCAATTGCCCTTGCCGCCGCGCGCCTTGCCGAGCGACAGCAGGCGCGTCAGCCGCGAATAGGCCGGACGGTCCGTGGGATAGACGAGGATCGACATGCCATCGATGAGATCGAGGCGACACCCGACGACGAGGCGCACGCCGGTCGCCTTGGACGCCTCCCAGGCGCGCACGATGCCGGCGAGGCTGTTGCGGTCGACAATACCGAGCGCGTCGATACCGAGCGCGGCCGCGGTCGCGAACAGCTCGTCCGCGCTGGACGCCCCGCGCAGAAACGAGAAATGTGTCGTGACCTGCAGCTCGGCGTATTTCATCCGAACACCCCATGCAGGAACCACAGGTGAGAACCTGTCTCCGGATCGATGCCGTCGCCGGCGCGGTAGACCCAGTAGCGCTCGCCAAGCTCATCCTCGACCAAGAAATAGTCGCGTACCGCCTGGAACTCGCGGGGTCGTTTCCACCACTCGCCGAAAATGCGCTCCGGCCCGTCGGCTCGGACGACTCTCCGTCTCTTGCCGCGCCAGGTGAAGACCGCGGGTGGCTGGTCCGGCAGAAGCGCCATAACCTCGATGCGCTCGGGATGCGCCAGCAACCGCGATGGGCGTGGCCACTTGTTGGCCCAGGTCTGGCCGATGTCCGGCGCCGTCGCCGGAATCCGCCGCACGGAGCGTTCTGGAACGTCGGACGCCACCGGAGCGACCCGGAACAACCGATGACCGCGGTTGCCGAGGATGTCGACGAGCGGCGTGATATCGGCGATCTCTTCCTCGACCAGCGAGGAGACCACCTGCCGCTCCTCCAGCGGCTCGGCGAAAACGGCGACGAGCACCAACTTTTCGATGCCGAAACCGGGATCGATTTTTTCGATGCGATCGCACAGCAGCTTGGACAGGCGCGCCGGATCGCGCACCGGCTTGGCAAGGCCGGCGCGAAGATGCTGGCGCGTATTATCGACGCGGTGGATGACGAGGTCGCAGCGCCGCGCGCCAAGACCGTTTTCGGCAAGCTTGGCGGAGAGCTGCCCGACCAGCCGCCGGACATATTTGGCGATGGTTTCCGGCGCGCCGATCGGCTCCGCGAAACTCTTAAAGACCTCCACCAACTCGGGCGTGCGGATCGGCTCGATCGGCTCCGCCACCCGCCCGAACAACTGGTCGAGCCGGCGGGCGGCCTCCGGGCCGAAGCGAAGGGTCAGCGGCGCGCGCGGCATGGCGGAAAGCTGGCCTACCGTATCGATACCGAGAACACGAAGCCCCTGGATCGTCTCGGCCGGCAGCCGCAAGGCGACGATCGGCAGGTCGACCACCGCTTTCGCAACATTCCCGACCCGAACAACGGTCGTTTCCGCCAAGATCAGCCGGGCGATGGCGTGCGAGGCGCCCCATGTGTCCGAGACGGCCGCCCGTGCCGTCAGGCCATGGCCACGCAGCCGATTGACCAGCCCAGAGATGAGAAGATCCTCGCCGCCCTGAAGATGGTCCGCGCCCTCGGTATCGATGACAAGACCGTCGGCGCCGTCGACGGCGACCACCGGGCTATATTGGCGGAGCGCCCAGAGCGCCAGCCGCTCGAGCGCGGCCGCATCCTCGGCAGGCGCGGCGTCGATCATCAGGAGATCCGCAACCATGGCCTGCGCCTTGCTCGCCGGCATGCCGACGCGCAGGCCGAGTTTTGCGGCCGTCGGATCGGCCGCGGAGATCCAGCGCTTTGATCCGCGCCGCGCGATCACGACAAGCGGCTTGTCAGCCGGCAAGGCTTCGCCAGTGCGTCGTCTGATCCGCTCGGTCGCCAGATGCGGGAAGTAGACAGATACGACCCTTGGCATCGGGGGCTCCAATTTCAAATTCGGCGCATTCGCCCGCTTTCACGCGCATTATCTCCGCCAGCCAGCGCGCCTTCCCGACGCCGGCCACCGGCAGCTTCTCGGACGGTAGAGTGCTGATGCGCCACCGCGTCGTCGAGGCCGTCGGCTGTCCATAGTCCGAGGCCTCGTTCTGTCGCCGCCATCGGCGCAGGACGATGCCCATGCTGCCGGTCTTCTCGGCCGCGAGCTGCAGCCGACGGGACGCGGTCATCGACAGGCGGACCAGTTCGCCGACAACACAGGACAGACCACCGAAGGCCAGCCCCTCTTCGAAGGCCGACAATACCTCCTCCTCCCGGTCGCTTTCGCAGAAGACGACGCGATCGGGATACAGCCCTGCCTGCGAGATCGCCGGGAAAAACAGGTCCGGGCGCGTCATGCACCACAGCACTCTTCCCTTCGTCCGCGCGGCGACGCCTGCAGAAAACAGCGCCGCGGCCGCACCGTCGACCGTGCCGCCTCCTCCGCCGGCAACCTCGTGCAGCGCCCCGAAGGCCAGCCCTCCTCCAGGCAGTGCCCGGTCGATGTCCGCGACACCGAACGGAAGCGTCTGCCTTGCGCGTTGCGCGCCGCCTTCGAGGCGGCCAATGCGCTCTCGCAGTTCCGCAAGCACAGGATTGAGGGCATGGTTGGCCACGGCAGAATTGTTGCTCCTTCAGGGTTTTCAGCAGGTCTTCAAGCTGATATGTTCATTATTTGTTCCGATTGGCGAAACGAGTCAATCGGGCCTCCGCCCCGGATGACCCGCCGCCGCTAAGCCGTTGAAACGAATCCGTTAGCTGCATCAAGGGGATATCTGTCCGTGGAAGGGTCAGGAAAATTTTCTTATACGTGCTGGGGACAAATGGCGGCGGCTCATCTCGAAAAACTCAACGAACGCCAGCGCGAGGCGGTCGAACATGGCGTCGGCCTGCCCGACGGACAGATCGGCGGTCCGCTGCTGATCATCGCAGGCGCCGGGAGTGGCAAGACCAACACGCTCGCCCACCGCGTCGCGCATCTGATCGTCAACGGCGCCGATCCGCGCCGCATCCTGCTGATGACGTTTTCCCGCCGCGCCGCTTCCGAGATGACGCGGCGAGTTCAGAGGATCTGCCGGCAGGTGCTGGGCGACAATGCCGCGATCATGACCGATGCGCTCGCCTGGGCGGGGACGTTCCATGGCATCGGCGCGCGACTGCTTCGCATGTATGCCGAACAGATCGGGCTTGGTGTCGATTTCACGATCCATGACCGTGAAGACAGCGCGGACCTGATGAATATAGTCCGTCATCAACTCGGGTTCTCGAAGACGGAAAACCGCTTTCCCACCAAGGGTACCTGCATCGCGATCTATTCGCGGGTGGTGAACTCGGAGACGTCGATCGGCGAAGTTCTCAAAGCCTCATACCCATGGGCTGTGGAATGGGAGCGCGAGCTGAAGGAACTCTTCGCCGGCTATGTTGAAGCCAAGCAGGCACAGGACGTCCTGGACTATGACGACCTCCTCCTCTACTGGGCGCAGATGGTCTCGGACCCGGATCTAGCGGACGACGTGGGCGGCGGGTTCGACTATGTGCTTGTCGATGAATATCAGGACACCAATCGCCTGCAGGCGGCCATCCTGATGTCGCTGAAGCCGGGCGGCCGTGGCCTGACTGTCGTCGGCGATGATGCCCAGTCGATCTATTCGTTCCGCGCGGCCACCATTCGCAACATCCTGGATTTTCCGAAGGAATTCTCACCGCGGCCGGCCGACGTCATAACGCTCGACCGCAATTATCGGTCAACACAGCCGATCCTGGCGGCCGCCAACGGCGTCATCGGCCTTGCGCGCGAGCGCTACACCAAAAACCTTTGGACCGATCGCACCTCCGAGCAGCGGCCGATGCTGGTGACGGTGAAGGATGAAATCGACCAGGCTGCCTATATCGTCGAGCAGGTTCTGGCCGCCCGCGAGATCGGCGTCGCCCTCAAACAGCAGGCCGTGCTGTTTCGCAGCTCGAACCATTCCAGCGCGCTGGAAATCGAGCTGACCCGGCGCAACGTCCCCTTCGTGAAGTACGGCGGCTTGAAATTTCTCGACGCTGCCCACGTCAAGGACCTGCTCGCCGTCTTGCGTTTCGCCCAGAACCCACGCGATCGCGTTGCCGGGTTCCGATTGCTTCAGCTTCTTCCGGGCATCGGGCCGCAGACCGCCGGCAAAATCCTCGACACGATCGCGGCCGATCCCGAGCCGCTCCAGTCGCTCGCCGAGATCCCGCCGCCACCCAAGAGCGGTGACGACTGGCCCGCCTTCATCACGCTGGTTACCGCCCTGCGCAAAGCCGAGGCCGGCTGGCCGGCGGAGATAGGAACGGTCAGGATGTGGTACGAGCCGCATCTCGACCGCATCCACGAGGATGCCGACACGCGCAAGGGCGACCTCCTTCAGCTCGAACAGATCGCCAGCGGTTATCCGAGCCGGGAACGTTTTCTGACCGAGTTGACGCTCGATCCCCCCGACGCGACCAGCGACCAGGCTGGCGTGCCGCTGCTCGATGAGGACTATCTGATCCTCTCAACCATTCATTCGGCCAAGGGTCAGGAGTGGCGCTTGGTGTTTATGCTCAACGTTATCGACGGCTGCATCCCGTCCGATCTCGGCACGGGCACGACCGCCGAACTGGAAGAGGAGCGCCGGCTGCTTTATGTCGGCATGACGCGGGCGCGCGACAGCCTCGCCCTCATCACGCCGCAGCGCTTCTACACCTACGGCCAGAATTCCCAGGGGGACCGCTACGTCTCCGCACAAAAAACCCGTTTCATTCCTGCGACCCTCCTGCAGTATTTCGAGGTGACGAGCTGGCCTAAGGTCGGCGCATCGGCCACTGAACGGAGCAAGCGAAACGTCCGGATCGATGTCGGCGCGCGAATGCGATCGATGTGGACGTGACACACGCGGGCAGGATGCGAGCGTACGCGGCCAAAGGCGATGGATAGACAGGACCCGACCGAGACGATGGCGATGGGTGCGGATGGCGAGCAACGGGTCCGACGCATCATCCATGTCGACATGGATGCCTTTTACGCCTCCGTCGAACAGCGCGACAATCCGGAACTGCGCGGCAAGCCCGTCGCCGTCGGCGGCTCCGCGGCGCGCGGCGTTGTCGCCGCAGCGAGCTACGAGGCACGCGCTTTCGGCGTTCGTTCCGCCCTTCCGTCCGTCACCGCCAAACGACGCTGCCCGGACCTCATCTTCGTGCCGCCGCGCTTCGAAACCTATCGCGCTGTCTCCGCGCAGATCCGGGAGATATTTGCCGAGCACACGGACCTGATCGAGCCGCTTTCCTTGGACGAAGCCTATCTGGATGTCACCGAAAACAAGCAGGGCATCCCGATCGCCACCGAGATCGCGACGATCATCCGGGCGCGCATCAAGGAAGTCACCGGCCTCAACGCCTCGGCCGGCATCTCCTATTGCAAGTTCTTGGCCAAGATGGCGTCGGATTTGAACAAGCCAAATGGCCAGGCCGTCATCACGCCGAAAAACGGGCCTGCTTTCGTCGAGGCGCTCGCGGTCAAGAAATTTCATGGTGTTGGGCCGTCCACCGCATCGAAAATGGAACAGCTCGGCATCTTCACCGGCGCAGACCTTAAGGCGAATTCGCTGGCCTTCCTGCAGCAAAATTTCGGCAAGTCTGGCGCCTGGTACTACAACATCTCGCGCGGCATCGATAACCGGGCAGTCCAGCCGGATCGACCGCGCAAATCGCTCGGCGCGGAAGACACCTTCACAATCGACATCTTCGATCACGCGGCGGCCCGCGCCGAAATCACCCCAATCGCCACGAAGGTCTGGCGTCAATGCGAGGCGAAGAGGCTCCATGGGCGCACGGTGACGCTGAAGGTCAAATATGCCGACTTCCAGATCATCACGCGCAGCAAGACGACGACGGCGCCGATCGCCACGATGGACGATCTTGAAGCCGTCGCGCAATTGCTGCTCGATCCCTTGTTCCCGACCGCAAAAGGTATTCGCCTGCTCGGCATTACGCTGTCGTCCTTCATCGATGACGAGGTGAGCGAGGCGGGCCAGCTCGAACTGCAGATCTAGTTTGGTCGACTTCAGGCGCCGTCGGTCGAAATTCGGCCGGGCCGCCTTACATTGCCATTGCATCGCAACGAAGCCCGCCAATCGGAGGAGCCATGTGCAACGATTATCGCCTGATGGTCGAACTGGCCTCGGTCATCGAGGAATTCGAGCACTTGAAGATCAAGATCCGGTTTCCCGAGGGGCGCCCAAATATCGAGGCGCGCGAGGATATCAAGATCACCGATACCGGGCCTATCGTCCGGACCGTCGAAGGCGAGCGTGGCATCGGCGAACTGGTCCAGCGGCGATGGAGCTGGCCAAGTCCGACCAGAAAGCCGGTCTATAATTTTCGCTCTGAAGGCCGAGAGTTCACCTCCAATCGCTGCCTCATCGTCGCCGACGGTTTTTATGAGTTCACAGCTCCGGCTGACCCAAAAAAGAAGCGCAAGGACAAGTGGCTGTTCCGCAAGGTCGGTGAGCCGATCTTTGCCATTGCCGGCATATGGCGTGAAACAGAGGACGTGGGAGAGGCATACACAATGTTGACGATGGAGCCAGGGCCGGACATCGCACCCTATCACGACCGCCAGATCGTCATTCTCGAACGGGACAGTTGGGCCGATTGGCTCGATCCTTCGGTGTCCGCCAAACCACTGATCAAGCCCCTTCCGGCCGGATCACTCTCGGTGGAGCAGGTCGGCTGATGCGCTTCACCTTTCCTCACAGCCATGCATTTCCGGGCGGTGAAGTCCGGATCGAGGATGCCGAAGCAACCGAAGGAAGATGCGTGGTGGCATTTGGCGACGGCGTCGCGATGTTCGGAGACTGGCATCCGGACCGCGATGCCATTGTTCTCGATATCCCAGCCTATCGTGCCACCAGGGGAACGGACGTCGAAGCCCGGCGTTGGCGATTGGTTTACGACCAGCAGGGTCGCTGGCGCTCGAAGCGGTGTCCCTGAACCGGATCGACCGCTGTTCACCGGAGCCTGGGCCTATTGGCCTCGAGGCCCGGTGAGAAACGAAAGGCCCGAGCACCACCCCCGGATGAGCCATCCTACATCCATTCCCCGTCGGCGCTTTTAAACTTTGACGTACCTGCCACCCAGCGGACGGAACTTTCCTCGTATAGTCACGGTTGGTCGACTTGAAAGGAGCTCAGCATGACCAACGATCCAAAAGACCCGAAAAAACCTCTGGAGATCCCGCCGGAAGAGACACCGGACTCGCTACCGGATATTCCCGAACGCCCGATTGAAGAACCCGGACCGGATGTCGTTCCGGAAGAAGCTCCCGACGTCACGCCCGTTCCGGGGGAGGAAGTCCCGACCAAGATGGGCAATTAGGTCGTCCATGCAGAAAGCCGCCGAAATTTCCTCGATCAGAAGGGAACCACTTTGCCTGAACGGCGTTTATCGCCCCGGTCAGATTGGGAATAATGAAATGCTTTCTGTTATTTGGGACAATGCACTCGCCATCCTCCTTCCAGGCATGCCCCGCGCGATCGAGATCAAAGACCCAAGAAACGCCATGTTCGTGCTGGCGGAGAGATGGCCGGTGACCTACGGACGCGCGTTCCAACGAGCGCTCGCATTTTGCGCGAAGGCGATTGAAGGGAAATGCTCTCCATCCAGAGCAAGGTTGGCGTTCCTCGCGGCGGCGCGAGAGGCGAATGTCCCGGTCGTTCGCTGAAGACCCGCCAACCCACGGCTCGTGCGTGCCTGCCCATGAGACAGGAACGAATCCGCCTCTCTGGGCATTTCTCCCGCAGACAAAGTTGGTTCGCCGCCCCGCTACTGAAGCGGGGCGTCTTTTTGGAGTCCTACAGGAGGTCCGCCATGAATGTCAGAATTCCTCCGCCGCAACTGCCGACAACCGGTCCTGATGTCACGCTGGAATGCGAGCGGGCGATTGATGGCGCAGTGCGCGAGCTTGTCGATCATGCCATCATCGCCGGTTGGCCACCCGAGGTGGCATTTGAGGCAATCAAACGCGCCGCCGAACGTCAGGCGACAGCCTATCACGAAGAACCCGACCCGGCAGACGACCCGGCCGAAGCTCGCCCGCCGACCGGCTTGTCGCTAGCGCCGTTCTAACGGTCGTCGATGAAGATCGCGACCTACAACGTCAACGGGGTCAACGGACGCCTCGCCGTGCTGCAGCGATGGCTGAAGGAGGATTCCCCTGACATAGTCTGCCTGCAGGAACTGAAATCACCCAATGATCGGTTCCCGCGCGCGGAGCTGGAGACCGCTGGCTATGGCGCGGTCTGGCACGGCCAGAAAAGCTGGAACGGCGTGGCGATCCTCGCCAAGGGCATCGTGCCCCTCCTTACGCGACGCGGTCTTCCGGGCGACCCCGACGATACGCACAGCCGCTATATCGAGGCCGCGGTCGACGGCCTTCTCATCGGTTGCCTCTATCTTCCGAACGGCAATCCCGCGCCCGGCCCGCAATTCGACTACAAGCTCCGCTGGTTTCAGCGCCTGCACGCCTATGCCGGCGAGCTCATCGATCTCGACGTTCCCGCCCTGCTGGTGGGCGACTTTAACGTCATGCCGACGGACCTGGATGTGTATGCTCCGGAGCGCTGGCGAGACGATGCACTGTTTCGCCCGGAGGTTCGCAAAGCCTATGCCGATCTGGTTTCGCAAGGCTGGACCGATGCCATCCGTCATCTCCACCCCGACGAGCGGATCTACACGTTCTGGAAATATTGGCGCCATGCCTTCGAACGCGAAGCGGGCCTGCGGATCGACCACTTCCTGCTCAGTCCCGCTGTCGCCCCCTGGCTGCGTTCGGCGAGCGTGCGGCGCCGGCCGCGCGGCTGGGACCACACCAGCGACCACGCACCAGTCGTGATCGAAATCGAGCCGCCATCCGAATGATCTCAACTTGAAGGCCGTTGCCCGCTCCTGGGTTCGCGCGACCGCGCCACCCGCCGCGCATTGCGCAATTCTTCGATGGTCGGAAGCCACCAGCCGCGTCGGCGCTCGTCATGCTGAGGCGCGGCCTTCGACGGCCACGTCTGCACCAGTTCTTCCAGCGACGGAATGCGCCATAGTCCCCAAACCTGGACTCCATCAAAGTCCGGATAGAGATCGGCGATGTCCTCATGTTCGATCAACTCGCCTGTGATATCGCTGATGACGACGATGCCGTAGGCCTCGGTGGCGATGGGCCGGTCCAGCGGCGGGAGGTCGGCCGCCGGAAGGGGAATTCGTCGACGTCGGCGCTCCGCCGATCGACAACGGGCTTTCCGTTCGTCCTCGGTGCCCTTTCGCGCCTCGGCACGCTTGCGCCGTTCCTCCGGTTCGCAGCGCTGCGCCTCGGCTTCGATCGCCTGCCAATGGTGAAGAAGCTCGTCGTAGGAAGCGAAGGGGACGCGCCAGACCTTATGATTTCCATCCCAGCGGGCGAACGGCACCTGCCGGATTTCCTCGACCAGCTTTCGCGAGTAGGGCGTCCTGATGCGAAAGCCGTCTTTGTCGATACTCAGATATGGGCTGAGGATCGGCTCGAAGGCGAAAGCGTCTCTTCCCTTTTCTTCTGCGAACGGATCGGCTCGGGATTCTTCCCTGGCTTTCCACCGGTCGAAGCGCCGTTGGGCTGTCTTTCCAGGGACGAGCCAAGCCTTGCGCCGATCACTCCAACAGGCCCGGGGAAATTCCTGCCGAAAGCGCTGGACCGTCATCCGGTCAAGCGGAAACGAGACGGCGACACGCTCGTCGCCGTCATCGGTTTCGACTCTCTCCGATTGGACATTGTCGCCCATCGTGTCATCCTATGGCGCATCCGCCATTCGTCAGTGCCTGGTAGGCCGGCCGCCGCGGTCGCCTTCGCCGGGCTTGGCCTCGTTTTTGGCCTTTTGTCGACGGTCGGCCGACAAGGAACGGCTGACGTCGACGCTTCCCTTAAACCGACCGTTCTCGTCGCGACGATCATAGCGATTGTCGGTCCCTGTATCGATGGTCTCACGCTTCGTCATGACTTCTTCCTTTCGGGTTGCAATGTTGGAAGAACGCACGGCGCTTGCCAAAAGATGCAACGAATCAAAGGCATATTCCGGACTCGCACTAGTCGAGCAGCGCGGACCCTAAGCCGTTGATTTCTGATTCATTTTAGACGCGGAACAAAATCGCAAGTGATTCGCTTTGGTTGCGTCGAGTCGGGAGTATCGAGATGGCCGGTCATCGTGCCCAGTGGAAGGGTTTTATCAAGTTCGGCGAAGTCAGTTGCGGGGTGGGTCTCTATACGGCCGCCAGCACCTCCGAACGCATTTCGTTTCACACGATCAACAAACGGACAGGGAACCGCGTCAACCGCATCTTCATCGACAGTGACACGGGCAAGGAGGTCGAACGCGAGGACCAGACCAAGGGTTTCGAGATCGAGAACGGCCAATATATCATGATCGATCCTGAGGAAGTTGCCGCCACGATCCCGGACAGCAACAAGACGCTCATGGTCGAAGCCTTCATCGCCTGCTCCGATGTCGACGACGTCTATTTCGACAAGCCCTACTATCTCGTCCCGACCGACCGTGTCTCGTCTGACGCGTTCACGGCGCTGCGCGATGCGATGGAGAAATCCCAGGTCGCCGCGGTCGCCCGCACGGTGCTGTTCAGGCGGATGCGCACGGTCCTGATCCGGACGCACGGCAAAGGCCTGATCGCGACCACCATGCAATATGACTATGAGGTCCGCTCGTCGGAAAAGGCGTTCGAAGAGATTCCGAAGCTACGCATCAAGGGCGAGATGCTCGACCTCGCCAAGCACATCATTGCCACAAAAAAGGGCTCTTTCGATCCGGCCGCGTTCGACGATCGGTACGAAGCGGCCATCGCCGAACTGGTGAAGGCGAAGATCGAGGGCAAGGCCCTGCCGAAGCGCAAGGAGGTCAAGGTCTCGACGCCTGATGATCTGCTCGCAGCCCTACGCGAGAGCGCCAAGATGCTGAAGGCTGGCGACGACAAGCCGAAGCGCGCAGCTGCCAATGCCGACAAGGGCGCCGGCCAAAAGCCCGCGACACGCACGCATGCCTCGAAGTCGAGCCGCGACGCGGCTGCCCAGCGTAAAGCCAGTTGAGGAGAGAGACGATGGCGCCCCGCCCCTATTGGAAAGGCTATCTCAAGCTCTCTCTCGTGACCTGCCCGGTCTCGATGTCGCCGGCGACGTCCGAAAGCGAAAAGGTTCGATTTCACACCCTCAACAAGGAGACGGGCAACCGCGTGGTCTCGCAATATGTCGATGCGGTCACGCGCAAGCCTGTCAAGGACGAGGACGAGATGAAGGGCTACGCCCGCGGCGAGAACGACTATGTGCTTCTGACCGATGATGAGCTTGATGCCGTCGCCCTCGACACGGTCAAAACGATCGATATCGAGAAATTCGTGGCGCGCGACAGCATCGAATGGATTTATCTGGAGAAGCCGCATTACCTCGTCCCGGACGATCCTGTCGGACACGAGGCCTTCGCCGTCATCCGTGACGCCATGTCCGCTGACAAGGTGTTCGGCATATCCAGGCTTGTGATTGGTCGGCGCGAACGGGCTGTCGTGCTCGAGCCGCGCGGCGAGGGCATCGTGCTCTGGACGCTGCGCTTCGGCGACGAAGTCCGGCCGGAGGAATCCTACTTCGAAGACATCGATGACAAGGCGGACCCCGAGCTTACTCCGCTGGTGCAGAAGTTCATCAAACAGCACACCAGGAAATGGTCAGCGGACATGGTTTCCGACCCGGTGCAGGACGCCTTGCTCGATATCATCGCCAAAAAGAAGAAGGCGCTGAAACCGTCGCGGAGGGGCAAAGCCAAGGGTGAGGATCGCCCGTCCGGCGACAATGTCATCGACATCATGGATGCGCTGCGCAAAAGCCTGGCAGCCGGCGAGAAAGGCAAGCGCGCATCCTGAATTCTTCACGGAAGACACCTATGTTCGGACTCTCCGCATGTGATGGACACCGATGAAACGAAAGCGCCAATCCGCCATCCCCCTTTACGACGAGTCCCACGAGACGCTCCAGTCGCGTCCGGTGCGAAAGCGGGATCCCGAGCAGCCGAGCCTGCCGTTCGATCCGATGCCAGATCGCGTCGAGCCGTGTCTCGCCCTGCTGCGGCCCGCGCCGCCGGAAGGATCGGACTGGCTCTACGAACTCAAATGGGACGGCTATCGCCTGGCGATCCACATCGAACCGAAGGGCGTGCAGATCATCACGCGCGGCGGACACGACTGGACCCATCGCTTCCCCAAGATCGCTGAGGCCGCCAGCAAACTCGGTGTGGGGACCGCCATTCTCGATGGCGAGGCCGTGGTCCTCAACAAGGACGGGCATTCGGATTTCGGGGCGCTTCAGCGCTCGCTCGGCGGGCGAGGTGGCAAGCGCGCCTCGACTGAAGCTGTGTTCTTCGCCTTCGACCTCCTCTATTTCGACGGCCACGACCTGACCAGGACCGAGCTCGCCGTTCGCCGGCACCTGCTCGAGGACTTTCTCGACGACGCGGTCGGCGCGGTGCAGCTCTCGGAAGAAGCTCATGGGGACGGAGCCGCGCTCCTCGCGAACGCATGCAGGATGGGCCTCGAAGGCATCATCGCCAAGCACCGCGACAGTCCCTATCGATCCGGCCGTACCGGTGACTGGATCAAGATCAAGTGCGTCCAGAGCGAGAGCTTCATGGTCGTCGGTTACGAGCAGTCGGACGCTGCGCGCGGCGGCATCGGAAGCCTGCTGCTGGCGGGACGCAAGGGCAACGGCTGGGTGTCGGTCGGTTCAGTCGGGACGGGATTCAAGGCGGCCGACGCGGAATACCTGCGCAAGACGCTCGACAAGCTGAAGACCAAAAGGCCCGTCGTGCCGCTGAAGGGCAAGAACTACGTCTTCGCCCAGCCGACGCTCATCGCCGAGATCGAGTTTCGCGGCTGGACGGACGACGGAAATCTGCGCCACGCCTCCTACAAGGGACTGCGCGAACTCCAGGACAATGCCGCGGTGTTCGAGATCAGGGACTAGCTGGCCGGTGGATAGGGCGCGTGATCCTGTCGGGGTGCCTTTTCACCAGGACGCCGCAGCGCACGAGCTGTGTTGATAATCGGCACCAACACGGGTGATCGGATCAATTATGTCGAACCGTCGACGTGCTCAAGCTCGAAAAAGAATAGCCGATCGTCATGCCTCATTACCATCACTCCCATGAGACGCTTGTCGTCGATCCTTCGGAAATGATCCACGATCGGCTGCTCGTCGTAGGTCATGGCGGCGCTCACAATGCCGTCGAAGGCAAGCATTCTGACAGAGGCGACGGGACCGTTCGCTCGCATCCGGCGCTCCAGACAGGAGAACAGGTGTCGTGCGATGCGCGTCCTGCCCAGCTTGTGAAAGTGGAGCGCCAACCGAAGGGGAATTCGACTCGGATTGATCGCGATCAGACGGCGCTCTCCGGACCGGAATAGTAAGGCGTCCGCGCGCATCTCCGGGGTAAACCGCTTGCCGAACCAGCCGAGATTCTCCAACACGCCGTCGAGTGGATGATCCGACGGGATGCCCCGCCCTTTCATAGGCCGACGAGGTCGTGCTGCCCGATCGGCGGCAGCCGTCGAAATCTCTCAAGTGCGGTTTGCTGATTTTCCAACGACCCACCTGTCCTCTTGGTGCCGTCCGCGCGGTTCGATATCGCCGACACTGACGGATCCTAGCGGTCGAGGTCAGCATGATCGAGGCCGAAATGATCCAGCACGAGTCGCAGATTTCGGCGGTTGGATTTGAAATAGACGTCGAAAACGTCACCCAGGACCGGAACGCTGCCTGCCACCGTATCGAAGCCCACATTGACGAGCATCTTGAAGAGCGTCTCCTTCGGCACGCCGAGACGGCGCGCCTCGTTGACAATGAAGAGGCTGACTGCGGCGGCGCCAAAGTCGCCGATGCCGGGGATAAGGCCAAGAACTGAGTCGGCGCCGAGCGAGACGCCCGTGCCGGGAATTCGGAGCGCCGTATCCATCAATCTTGCCAAGCCGCGTATCCGGCGAAGACGCATCAGATGGTCGATCGGAATGTCGTGCTTCACGCCCGCCCGCGATCCCCTGCCCTGTCTCGCGCTCATGCTGCGGCCTTTTGCTTGCCGAGCCGCTTGATGGCCTGCTCCAGCGGCCGCTGCCCGTCGCAATAGTCCTCCCAGGCCGTCGTTTTCTTCAAGAGCGCCGGCACCGTGCGGATGGTGAAGCGTTTCGGATCGAGGTCGGACTTGACCTGCGTCCAGTTCAGCGGCATCGACACTGTGGCCCCCGGCCGCGCCCTCGGCGACAGAGGCGCCACGGCGGTCGCCATGCGATCGTTGCGCAGATAGTCGAGGAAAATCCGCCCTTCCCGTAGGCTCTTGGTCATCTTGATCAGGTAGAGGTCGGGATTGTCGCGGGCCATTTCCTGGCAGACGTCATGAGCAAACCCCTTGGCCTCGGCCCAGGACAGCGGCTTGCGCTTGTTGACCGCGAGCGGCGTCACGACATGCAGACCCTTGCCGCCGGTGGTCTTGCAGAAGCTGATCAGGCCGAGATCGCCCAGCCGATCGCGCATCTCGCGCGCAGCGGCAACCACCGTGGCGAAATCCACATCGGGGCCGGGATCGAGGTCGAATACGAGACGGCCCGGCACGTCCGGCTGGCCGGGTGCACAGTTCCAGGGATGCAGCTCGATCCCGCCGATCTGGGCGATGGCGATCAGCCCCTCGACGCGATCGACCTGAAGGTATGGCTTCTTGTCGCCGAAGACCTTGACCAGCTCCAAAAGGTTCGACGTGCCAGGCATGGCGTGCCGCTGGAAGAACTGTTCGCCGCCGATACCGTCGGGCGCGCGGATGATGGAACACGGCCGACCCTTTACGTGGTCGATGAGCCACGAACCGACCGCCTCGTGATAGTGGCCGAGATCCTCCTTGGTCACCGGCTCGCCATCGCCGGCATCCGGCCAGAGCGGCTTGTCCGGGTTCGAGACGAGCACGCCCATGACATCGGCTTTCGCGCCCTTACGGCGGCTGGGCTTTTCCTTCGCGACGGCCGCTGGCTCCGGCGTCTCGGTCTTTGCGGGCGAAGCCGGCTTTTCGGCCTCGACCTCCGCCGCGGGCTTATCCTCCCGCAAGCCTTTGAAGGCGGCCTGGCGCACAAGGCCGTCCGCGGTCCAGCCGGCAAACTCGATCTCAGCGACGAGCTCTGGCTTCAGCCAGACGACCTCCCTCTCCTTCTTCGGCGCGCCGATCCCGGTAAAGGGGGACTTTTCCGTCTCGACCGCTTCCAGCTTCGGCAGCAGGGTCTCGACCTTCTTCGCGCCGTAGCCCGTGCCAACGCGGCCGACATAGACAAAGTGGTCTCCGCGGTTGACGCCGACCAGCAGCGAGCGGAACTTGCCGTTCGTCTTGGCGTAGCCGCCGATCACGACCTCATGACCGGCGCGGCATTTCGATTTCGCCCAGGTCTCGGTACGGCCTGACTTATAGGGTGCACCTGCCTGTTTTGAGACGATGCCTTCCAGGGAGAGCTTGCAGGCAGAGCGCAGCACCGCGTCGCCGCCGGTTTCGAAATGCTCGACGAACCGCAGATGGGGATCGTCGGTGGCATCATCCAGGAGATCCTGCAGGCGCGATTTCCGGTCGGTCAGCGCCTTCTCCCGCAGATCCTCGCCACCGTCGAACAGCAGGTCGAACGCGAAATAGACGAGGTTGCCGGTGTTCTTCTCAGACAGTGCCGCCTGCAGCGCGGCAAAATCCGGCGCGCCGTTCTCGTCGAGGGCGCAGATCTCACCATCGATGATGCAGTCGGGAAGCGGCGTGGCTGCGTCCGCAATCTCCGGGTATTTGGCCGTCCAGGTCAGACCCTTACGTGTCTTCAGCGTAACCTTTCCATTCGCAACCCGCATCTGGATGCGATAGCCGTCGAACTTGATCTCGTGCAGCCAATTCTCGCCGGCGGGCGGACGGTCGAGTGTTTCGCAGAGCTGCGGCGGGATGAAATCTGGAAGGTCGGCAGCCGTCGACGTCGCCACCTCATTGCCGGATCGATTTTTCTTGCGCTCGTCGGCGGCAAGGCCGGACTTGCTATCCCAGACGGCATCCGCCTCTACATCGCCGCTCGCCATCATAAACGGCTTCGGCTTGCGGCCCTTGCCGCCGGCGATCTGTTCCATCGTCCGCCCGGAGGCGACGGAGGTCATGTTCTCGTCGAGGATGGCCGCGCCGTTCTCCTCCACGGAATGGTCATCATGGTGCTTGATCAGCAGCCAGTTGGTGCGCTTGCCGCCGTCGCGGTCGTGGCGCATCCGAACGAGAACGAAGCTGCCGTGCAAACGCTTGCCGTGCAGCGTAAACTTGAAGTCGCCCTTCTTGAGTGCTTCTTTCGGCGACTTGTTGCCCTCCGGCTCCCAATAACCGCGATCCCAGAGCATGACCGTCCCGCCGCCATATTGGCCCTTCGGGATCGTGCCTTCGAAATCGCCATAGTCGAGCGGGTGGTCTTCCACTTCGACCGCGAGCCGCTTATCGCCGGGATCCAGTGAAGGGCCTTTCGTCACCGCCCAGCTCTTGAGCACTCCGTCGAGTTCGAGACGGAGATCGTAGTGGAGACGGGTCGCATCGTGTTTCTGGATGATGAAGCGCAAACGCTTCGAGGGTTTGACCTCCGTTGAACCGCTCGGTTCCTGCGTCTGCTTGAAATCCCGCTTCTTCTTGTAGGTTGAGAGCTTGTCAGCCGCCATTATCGACCTCGTTCCATCTCGCGTTGCCGGAACCCGTCAAGGAACCAGCCGCGTCGAGACGAAAACCCCGCGCGAACGATTGTTGTTCCCGCGCTCGACGCGATGTTCGTTGCGAGCGCCGCGCTTGGCGAATATCTTCGCCGTCGGCGCAACGCCGCTCAGCTTACGAGGATTTTTATGGCAACGGGTACGGTCAAGTTTTTCAATCAGGACAAGGGTTTTGGGTTCATCACGCCCGACGACGGTGGGCAGGATGTCTTTGTCCATGTCTCCGGCGTGATCTCCGGCGGGCCGCTGCGCGATGGCTCTAAGGTCAGTTATGACCTCGGCCAGGACCGCAAGACCGGCAAGTCGAAGGCGGAAAACGTTCGCGCGATCTGACCGGCGCGGGCCAAGGGCGGCGGCTAGCCGATGCCGCCGCCAAGCAGTTCAAGGGTTCGCGGATCCGGTTCGCCGGCGAAGAAGCGCTGAAGGGCGAGCCGAAACCTATCCTCCGCCGCGCCGGCGGTCTCGTTGAACAGCGTCATTGACGAGCTGAACTTGAGATCGTCGGGCGAACCGAAGATATCATGGGCCGAACGGTCGGACACTCCAAGCACGGTATCGACCGCCTGCGCCAGTCGTTCAGCAAGCAGGGGATGCAGGAGATAGGCCCGCGCCTCTTCGATTGAGCCGATCCCGTAGAAGTTCGCAGTCGGAGATCTGCCGAGCGCGCGCAGCTGCGGAAAGACGAACCACATCCAGTGGGTTTGCTTACGCCCGGCTCTCAGCTCGGCAAGGACCGTGTCGAAGACGAAATCCTGCGCAGTGACGAAGCGGGAAAGCTCAAAGGGATCGTTCTCTGCCATCGACCGCCACCTTCGATGTCGCTGTTAGATCGGGGCGGCCGCCAGCAGCACCGCGACTGGCACAGTGATAGCCGAGGCGCTGATCGCCAATGCTGTGGCAAACCTGATGATGCGGGCGCGCCGCGCGCGCCGAGGATCCCATTCATACGCCATACAAGTCGTCCCTCCGGCTGCAAAGAAAGCATGGGCAATGGAGAGAGTCCATCCTCGACACAAGGCGAGCGCACATCGCCAACACTCACCATTGCAAAGCGGACCGCAGCACCCATCTTTGCGCACGGAGGTCAGTGGAGAAATGCAATGCGACAGTTTTTCGAAGACATCGCGCCGGACGATGGGGTTGAAATCATCAGCCCCCCTGACAGGAAGGCAGGTTCCCGGTGCTCCATGATCTGCCTCTGTTGCCAGCGGGCCGACCAGTCGATGGACGACGACGGTTGCGGCATTTGCGATACATGCCTGGGCGCACCCGCTCGCGCGGCAGACAATCCGGATGAGCTTGAATTTCGCGGCACCCTCTCCCATCTATCGTTCATGGCCCGTAATCGATGACTGCCTGCAGCGATGGTGCTCTGTCGCGCATTCATAGTCGTCCGGGTTCGAAGGGCGCTCCCCGAAAGGGTCGAGCGCCCTTCGTATATCGGCCACGTCTCCGATCGTCCTTTTCGCGCCGTCTTTTCGCTGTAGCGATTTGACTTCGTGTCGTACCGCACCAGATCAGCACCACTCGTCCGTCACAAGCGGGTGAACCGGGGAGGTCCGGGGCAGCCCCCGCTGCATCGGATCCCCCTGACGCATGAACATAACGCAGGAAACGAAATGCCTCTCAGCAGGAAGAATGGCGCATCGGCGCCCAAAGAACTCGGGCTGTTCTGGCCAATGCAGACACCCGAGGGCAAGACCATCGACGTCTACATCTTCGCCAGCACACTTCAATCGTTCGATGCGGATCCGGTGGGTCCAGTCGGCTTACTCAAACGGCACAGGGCTCTGCTCGAAACCATCGCCAGCGAAAAATATGATCATCACGGTGTTGGCGATACCGGCCCTCTGCGCATAACCGAAGATGATCTACGCCGGCCGAGCGGCAAACTTTCAAGCCAGACAGAGATCGGCTGACAAGCCTAGAGTGTTACCGACAGTCCGCCGCCGGCTCTTTTACGGTTCCCTCGGAATTCTTCGCTGCCATGGCGGCCTCAATCTGCCTCATTACCTTGGCGGCCTCAAGCAGAATAGCCCTCATTTCGTCGTCGTAGCGGTGCAGGGGTGTGGTGAAACGTTGAAGTTTGGCCCCTTTCGGCGCGGAAGAATGACCCCAGATTTGGTAGATTAACACGCTGCCTAATGTTTCGTTTCCCCGATATGACTGGGGTCAACCGTCCGCGCCGATGGTGGGGTCAAATACCACGCCAAAACGCACAAGGGCACTTCACGCCGATGCCCCATGAGATGGTCGACCAGGGTGCCGGTCTCCGTGACCTTCGGAATACCTGGGTTGTGGCGAAATAGTAGAGTAATGCGACCAACGCTACGGCAAACGCGGTCAGAAAGCTAATTTCAACCAGTTCGCGATAGGTGCAGGCGTTCATCCAGAAAATGATGAGATCGACCAGAAACAGCGTGCCGAACAACGGCGCTACAAAGCCAAGTAGGGCGAACCCAACCAGGGCGTTGAACACAAAAAACTCTAAAGCCTACGAATAAATTAGCTTGCTTCTCTGGGTTCTCACTAGAGAGATGTTTAATCTGACCCCGGTTTGGTATCGCTCCAAACATCTAAGGTTGCTCGACTACCAACCGGATCTCTTGTCATTGCAGCTTTTCCGACGATATATCACTCATCAAACGCCGATATTCCGCTTCGGGTCTACCATAACAATCATGTGCGAAAGTCTCGAGCGCCAGGCGATCGCGGATGACGACATTGCCCCGCAGCGAACGGATGAGGCCCTCGCCTTCCAGGACGTGGAGCGCGGTCGTCACACTTGGGCGCCTGACGCCAAGGAGCACCGAGAGGAGTTCGTGCGTGAGCGCCATCTCGTCGCTGCGCGAGCGGTCGTGGCACATGAGAAGCCAGCGGGCGAGGCGCTCGTTGACGTCATGCACCGCGTTCGACACGGCCGTATGCGCCAGTTGAACAGCGAACCCCTCCATGGACCGGTTCATGATTTGAACGAAGGGTTTGCTCTGTTCCATCCAGCGGCGGAAGTGGTCGAACTCCATACTGTAGCCTTCGGCGTCGAGCTGGACCGTAACGTCGTAGGAACTGATCCGTGCGCCCGTGACCGCGGCAGTCGGGATATAGCCGTCAAAGCCGAAGATACCGGCTTCCGCGCGCCGACCCTGCGGTGTCATGATTACCACCGACCCTATACCGGAGGTAAGGAAATGCACTGCGTCGATCGGCTTGTCACGATGCGCCAGTGGCGTGCCCTTTGGAAAGACATTGTGTGTCAGATCTGGCGCCAGCATCTGGAAGTCGATTTCCGGCAGAAGCTGCAGGAGATTGTTGAGAGGCGCTGAGCGCAACGGTGCGGTCATGTTCACGCCTCCAGTTTCGAGCCGATGCTTGTTTCGGCGTGTCAAGCGCCGGAAGATAATACCGATGATGGCACGAGCTTACGCCCTCCTGTCGCACTGGCAAGGGCGAACAGCACCCCCGGTACGCCGACGCTAAATATGTATAAGGACGGCCGGCCCGCAGCTCGCGGACCGGCCTTCCTCTAGCCGAGAAATACAGCATGCTCAGCAATCAGCGCCGATAACGCAGGCGCTCCTGCTCGATTTCTGCGGGACCGTAGGGATCGAGCGTTTCGTCGAAGCGCGTCCAACCCTGTTCGGTATAGGCCGCACGCCGCTCGACCGGATCGACCCAGTTCGACTGGCGCAGAACCGCCTCGGCTTCCGCATAGAGGTTCTCCTCGACCCGGGCGGTTACGAGCGTGCCGCCGCGGCGCACGCCTTCCGCATAGACATGGGCATGCTCCTCCGGCACACCGGATTCCGTCATCGCGCCGATGATGCCGCCTGCCGCGCCGCCCGCGACGGCACCTGCGGCGGCGCCGGCTGCGGTTGCGGCAAGCCAGCCGGCGGCGACCACCGGGCCGACACCCGGAATGGCCATGATGCCAAGGCCTGTCAGGAGACCGCCGACGCCGCCGACGGCAGCACCGATTCCTGCACCCGTTCCGGCGCCTTCGGCGGCATTCGTGTCGCCGGTCTGCCGTTCGTCCACGTTGTTCGAGACGATGCTGATGTCGTCCGAAGGAATACCCTTAGCTTCGAGGGCGCTGACGGCGGCGCGTGCATCGGAGTAGTCGTCAAAAAGTCCGGTAGCGGTTCTCTTCATGGAAATATCCTCCTAGTTAGCGACGATGTTGCCCTGATAGTCGAGTCTGACGTTGACGGACTTGCCATCCTTCATCGCCGTGCCGCGCCAGACGCCCTTGTCATCAAGCGTGAGCCCGGTGACGGCGGCGTAGCCCGCCTCGACGATGCGCTCCTTGGCCTGTTCCTCGGTGAAGCTGTTTGCGCCTTCGACCGGCGCGGTGGCGTTATTGTCGTCCGGGGTCGCGATCGCCGGGGTATCGCCATCGGTGGCAGGTGCCGTGGAGGTTTGGGCGAAGGCGCCAAGGGTCGATGCGCCGACAAATGCGGCGGCGAGCAATAGCTTTTTCATGATGTCTCCTCGTTTTCAGCCGTTGAAGGCAAGGAGCAAACCGGGATACGGGCGTTTGGTTCCGCGATAATTTTGAGATCTCTTAAAATTACTTCAGGCTGATGCCGGATTTTTCACTTGGCGCGAGCCGGCAGCCACACCGTCCAGCCCATAGGACAAGCCTGCCCGGCCGACCTGTTTCATTCGGCGATGCGCAAGGGGCTTTCCAGGTCAGCGCAGGGTCAGTCTGCTTGGCCGGTTCGTCGTTCTCGTCGGGGTTCGGATTGGGCTCCTCATCGGGCAGGTACTCGGGCTCCGGCTCCTTGATCGGCGGGCTTGGCTCGCCGATAGGCGGCAGGTCAGGAACCGGGTTCGGGCCGGGGCCGGGGCCGGGTTCGGTCGGAATAATAGCCATGGGAAACTCCTTACTTGTTTGACCGGCCCCTATTGCGCCTTGACATTGCGCGCGCCGGCTTGGCGGAAGGCCCGTTCGGCCTTGAGAAGATTGGAACGCGCGATATCGGCGGAAACGCGGATTTAGCCGTGGAGCGGCGCCTCGGCACGGGTGGCGTCACCGCCGGAAGGCGCCGTACCAGCCGTGTTTGCCTCCGTATCGGGCTCCACGAACAGATCGGTACGGGCTCGGAGATTGCACCTTCTCCTCTTCTTCAGGGATCAGGTCTGCAACGCGGCAAGGAAGCGATGGTTCAGAACAGAGCGCTAGGCGCTATCCCGCGTGTAGAACATGCGGGCGGAGGCCTCGATGATGGAGCGGTGCTTAACGGGGTCGAAGGTGACGGCGGGGAATGTCTCGAAGAGATACTTGGCAAAGCTCTCCCTCGCCTCCTCCGACGCATCGAACCAGGGTTGCGAGGTGAGTTCATCGAAGACCGACTTCAATGCGCCCAACTCGTCCGGCTCGAAAGTCCCCTTGCCCACGCCCGCCTCCTCTATGCGACAGGCATGAGTCTAGGTCCGTATAGGTACGATTCAAAGCGATATCATGGTACGAAATCGTACGGAAAAACTTCAATCCGTCACGTCGCGAGGCAAATGGCTGTCCACACCACGCGCGAGAAGCCCGTGAGCCTCTACATCACACACCCCTTTCACACGGCGCAGGAAGCCAATGAGGTGGCGGCGATCTTCCTCGCTGTCGACGGCACCGTCGAGCACCGCGACGCCGTCGCGGATCGTGAGATCCAGCGTCGCAAGATGGACCCTGGCATCGTCTTCGAGCGTCTCCATGATCCGCGCCTCGAGATCGCCATCGGCGATGATATTGCCCGTTTCATCCACAAACGGCAGTGGCGCGCCGTCGACGTCCCGCGCGGCGGGATCACGCGTGATCGCGATACCCTCGTTGTCCAGCTGATCCAGATCTGCGCCGGGGCTTCCATAAGGCAAATTCTGCGCGGCTCGACGTGCATCGTCATCGTCCGGATAGGGCCAGCCGTCGCGGGTATCCCGCTCCTCGTAATCTCGAAAATCCTCTTCACGAGAGACTTCTTTGCGATCGGCCATCGTCTTGCTCCGCGGTTTGATCGGGAAATGATGATAGCCAATCGCTCAGACCGGCGTTTGTTCCGGAGAAGAACCACAACCGCGCCGCTGTTCGTCATTGCGCGCCGGGGCGGCCGATGTCGTCTTCGAGCATCTTGCGCGCGCGGTTGACCCTGCTTTTCACCGTGCCGATCTCACAGTCGCACAGCCGTGCGGTATCGATGTAGCTGACGCTCATCGCCACGAGTAGCAACGTACGGCGCGAGCGCGGCGGAAGGCGGCGCAGGGCGCAGCGGAGTTCGCTGCGGCGAACCGCCCATTCCTGCGGCGCCATGATGCTCGCCCGTTCGAGCAGGCCGTCATCCAGACCGACAGGCTCCCGGCAACGGCGGCGATATTCCGTGTTGAAGCTGTTGCGCATGATCGTGAAGAGCCACGAGCGGAGTTTTGTATTGGGGTGAAACTGGTGCGAGGACCGAAGCGCCCGCATTACCGTTTCCTGGATCAGATCCTCCCGGTCGCTCGCCGAGCGGGTCAGCTGCTGGGCGAAGCGCGTCAGCGCGGGCAGCTGGGCCTCTATGCCGGCATGGACCGTCTGAGAAACGGGTTCGGAGACCAAGGCGTCCATTCACTCCTCCATTTCGAAGGAAACGAGACGGGGTCGCGGAGGTTGCCGTACGATAGCGTACAGATGCGGCGGGGAATAAAATGGAACACTTGGCGGCTTCGCCAGTCCCTATGGGAGCAATGAAGCTGCGAGGCAACCATGACCCACTACTTCTTCCACATCTGCAGCCGAATGGAACGAATCGAAGACCGGGAAGGTGCGGATTTCGATACGCTGGAGGCCGCCCTGACGGAGGCCCGGCTTGCAGCGCGCGAGATACTGGCGGAGGATCTGCGAAAAGGAAACGTCGATGAAACGCGTCTGTTCGAGATCGTCAATGAATGGGGGGAGCTGATGGCGCGGGTGCCCTTCAAGGAAGCGATCAGCTAGCGGGCCGCGAGACAACGGCGCCGATGAGCCGTTCGTATTCCTTTTCACATTCGCCATAGGCATCGCGCGCAAAGGCTTCCAAGCCAGCCCGGTTGCGCACGCTGACGACGCCGCGCTCGGAGTAGATGAGCTTCTTGCCCTCGAGCACATGAAGCGCCGTCGTCACGCTGGCGCGCCGCACAGCAAGCATGATCGACATGAATTCGTGCGTCAGGCTGATATCCGAACCGTCCACCCGGTCGTGGCACATCAATATCCATCGGGCGAGCCGCTCGTCGATATGGTGCACGGCATTGGAAAGCGCGGTATAGGCCTGCTGGACAGCCAGTGCCTGCGTGTAGCGCGCAAGCAGCCTTTGAACCTCGTGATCTTCCGTCAAAACTGCTTTCAAGGCTGCAACGGGAAGACGGTAAGCTTGGCCTTGCATCTGCATGTGGATGGAGAATGGGTCGGCGTCGACGTCAAGGACCGCCGATACCGGACACATGCCGTCCCTTCCGATGATCGCGATTTCGCTATGCTGCCCCTCCGGCGAGCGGATGACCACGGAGGCAATGCCGCTCTCGAAGAAATAGGCGTGTTCCATTGGCTGATGGGGAGAAGACAGCTGATGCAAACGGGGGAGATCGACGCACTCCAATCGCGCGGCGAACCGCTGCAGGCTCGCTTCCGGTAAACGCCGTAGCAGGGTATTTCGAAAACTGCCCTGCCAAACGCCATCCATCCAACGATCCCATGCGGTTAAGCGACCGCATATCCGCCAAAGGCTTCGGTCTCCCTAAAGTCAATGGCTGTCCATCTATGACCATAAAATCGGCGAGACAACCCAGAGTCGGGCGTCGGTACGGAAGCGGACAGAGGGATGGAAATGTACGCGCGCCCGGCATGGATCGCGAAGAAGGCGCGCCGGTTTTCGCCCGCGGTCAGTATCCGCGTCGGCGAACGGGTTTGCCTCCGCTCTCACACCTCCTGGGTGCCGTGCGGGATCGCTTCTAGAACCAGCCGGAAGGTGACGATAGGCACGCGGTTGGAATCCTGCAACTCGACGGTGATACTGTCCAGCGGCTCATTCGGCAAACCATCGATGGCCATCTCGGCAAGAAGCGTCCTTGCCTCATCCTTGGCCTTTTCGATGTCCGCGAATTCGAAACCGCGATCAGGCTGCAGTACGCCGTCCTGATCTTGGATCTTGAAATAATACCGTTCCATTGCCGCCTCCCGGATTGAGAAGACAATGGCAAAGCGGGGCAAACGTTCCGTGAGCGAGCGAGCCGCGCAAAGGATAGGGCGGCCAACGCTCGGGGGAGCTTTGGCAACGAAGGGCTTGAGGCCTCCGCCCAATCGCCAAACGGCGACTGCGCCCTCCCTTGCGGGAGAGCGGAATGTGTCACGACAACAAGGCGAGATGAAGCGGCGTGCCGGCTTATGCCGGCTCCGTACGAAACCGCACCGACCCCCGAATTGCAGCACCTCTCGGTTGATAGAAGCCGAAACATGTACGGTTCCGTACAAACACTCAGCCGGCAGGAACATCCCCTTCCCCAATTTCATTTGCGTGACACCACCAGCGGGGGAACGACGTCATGCAACATCTCGACAAGAAGCGTTCGAAACCATCCGTCAAAGTGTTCGACGTCATCGCGTACTGCCGATCGCACAACATCGATGAGCGGGAGACCAGAAAGCTCGTGCTCATTGTCGGCCGTTTTGCGAGCAGGCTTGAAATCCAGATGAATCTTACGAAACGGCCTGCGCGCTTCCGATAGCGCTTTGTCCGGCACCCGGAACAATCACGGAAAGCACTTGATGAAACCGGAGCTGATCAACGGCTCATTCCAAGCGAGGAGATTGAAATGCCCACGAAAACAATGGAGGACCTCTTCTTCGATGGGGTCAAGGATATCTATTACGCCGAACGCAAGATCGTCGCCGCGCTCAAGAAGATGATCCGCGGCGCCAAGGCCGAAGAGTTGAAGGCCGCGTTTGACAAACACCTGCAGGAAACGGAAAGCCAGATCGAGCGCCTCGTTCACGTGTTCGAAATCCTCGGCAAGCCTGCCCGCGGCAAGACCTGCCCCGCCATCGACGGCATCCTCGAAGAAGGCCAGGAGATTCTGGAGGAGTTCAAGGACTCGCCTGCGCTCGACGCCGGTCTGCTGGCAGCCGCACAGGCCGTCGAACACTATGAGATTGCCCGCTATGGCACCCTGAAGTCATGGGCCCTGCAGCTGGGGCACAAGGATGTCGCCCAGTTGCTCGAGCAGACTCTTTCGGAAGAGATGAAGACCGACCAGGCGCTGAGCCAGCTCGCCGAAACGAAGGTGAACCGCGAAGGCAAGGCCAAGGCTGCCTGAACGCGCGGGGTGGGCAGTTCGGTTGAAAAAATGCAGGAACCGCCCACCGCTTCATTGCGCAACACCCTGCTTCAAACAAAGGCTCCCGCGCTCGACGGGGGCCTCAATGCGCAGACAACATCCTTTGAAAGTTGTTTCCAGGTATCGGCCTGGTACCTGGCTGCTCAATAGCCGCCAATGATGGGGAGCACCTCGCCGGTGATGTAGCTGGAGCACTGCGGCGACGCGAGGAAGACATAGGCCGGGGCCAATTCCTCAGGTTGGGCAGGTCGTTTCATCGGCGTGTTAGCGCCGAATTTTGCAACGTCCGCCGCCTCCTTGTCAGAAGGGTTGAGCGGCGTCCACACCGGTCCCGGCGCTACGGCATTGACACGGATACCGCGCGGCACGAGCTGGCCGGCGAGCGAACGCGTAAAGGCATGAATGCCGCCCTTGGTGGTGGAATAGTCTAAGAGGTCTTTCGACCCTTCAAGACCGGTAACGGAGCCGGTGTTGATGATCGCTGACCCGGGCTTCATATGCGGTACCGCCGCCTGCGCCATAAAGAAGTAGCCGTAAAGGTTGGTCTTCAGTGTCTCGTCGAAATGCTCTTCGGAAAGATCGACGATGTCCCTGCTGTGAACCTGGAAGGCGGCGTTGTTGACGAGAACATCGAGTCGGCCGAGATTCTTGACCACGCACTTGACCGTATCCGCGCAAAACGCCTTGTCCTTCAAGTCGCCGGCAAAGGCGATGCAGCGCTGCCCTTCCGCCTCTACTGCTGCGATCGTCTCCTTGGCGTCGTTTCCTTCCGCAAGATGGGCGATCGCGACATCCGCACCCTCCCGGGCAAAGAGGACCGCAACCGCTCGTCCGATACCGGAATCCCCGCCCGTAATCAGCGCCACCCTGCCCTTAAGCTTCTCCGAGCCCTTGTAGAAGGGTGCGTCGTACATCGGTTGCGGATCGAGCTTCGCCTCATCACCCGGCTTAGGCTGATGTTGCTTGGGAAAGGGAGGGACGGGATAGAGGCGCGCGCCGGCCTGCATGGCCTGCGGCTTCTCGGCCTCCCCCTTGCGGTCAGCCTCCGCGACCTCTGCCTGAATATCACGCTGTTTCGCCGCCGTGCGGGCGGATTGACTGCGGGCCATGGCCGGTCTCCTTAAATTTCGGTAGGGCGAATGTTGTCGACGCGGACGGTGCCGGCGACGACCTCGCGCGGTCCGTCGACGGAATATGAGGGGTTGCGCTCGTCAACCACCGTGTAGAGCTTTTCGTTGCGAAACGCGCTCGAAGAAGTTGTGGAATTGCCGTCCCCTGGCAGCGCATCGATTTCCATGTAATCGAGCTCGGCTTCCGCAGCCACAACACGCGCATCACCACTCGAGCGGGCGCGCACAACCACTTCGCCGTGATTGGGTGCAATGTCCCAGTTGGTGTCCGCCGCGGAAGCGATCGGAACCAGTCGGAAGAGCTTCAGCTCTTCAGGATCGGAATAGTTGGGGACGGGCGTCGGCATATCCTGGCGCGGAGCATTTTCGTCAAAACCCACGGACCAGTCCTGGCTGGGCGTTTCCACACCCGGCGGTGTACGATGTATTGTGGCATCGTCGCTCCCCGTGATGACGCGCGGCTTTGCGCTGGATACGCCGTCATTAGTCCGGCCCGCCTGAGAAACCTTGAATTGCGGCACCGCATCAGCATCGACGATTTTTTCGCGGCCAGTCTGCGCCGAGACGACGCTATCTGCGCCCGGCATCACGCTAGGCGCAACCGACACAACCTGATCGTCCTGCTCCCGATACGCGCCTTCTGTCTCCCGGCGGCCTCGGTCATGCAGCGCTTGATCACCCGCGACTTCGCCAGCCAGTTGTTTGAAATAACCGGAAATCTTGTCGATCATACCCATCGTTTCATCCTCATGTCCTGGTTTAGGGGCGCGCTATCGCAGCCTGGAGAATTCTCCTGATCTCGTCATCCGCGATCTGCTGGGCGGCAAAGGCCGTATCGGGCTCCACGCCCGGATCTTCCTGATGGTCGATTACCGTCTCGTTATCTCGCGCCATGGCAATCAGGGCGTCGCGCGCATCGGGAATCGTGCCGAGTATGGAAACGAGTTCGACCAGCAGGCGTCGGTGCGCGTTGATCCTACCTTCCAGATGGTCTGATGTGTCGCCGGCCATGCATGCCTCCCGAGATAAAAAGCAAACGGGAGGGGTGAACGATTGTTCCATTTGTTGCTGCCGACGCGGCAATCGGAACAAAGCCAGTCTTCGCAGGTCGCCATTGTACGTCCCGGCGGGGCCGGTCTGCACCGGTCCCGCGCAAGCTTACAGCCCTTCCGTGCGCTTGATCTTCCGGCGTGCCGGCTCTCTCCCGGTCGTGATCACGACCTCATCTGTGGCGGCAGCCGGCATCGCTTCGACAGCGCCTGCATTGCCGCCGGCTCTCTCGCCCAGTACAGAAAATCCCCTGAAGGGACCTGCCGGCTTTTGTTACTCATCAAACTCCGTCTCGGCGATGAGACAATGCTGCAACTCGCCGCTTGGCGGCATCCCTTCCGCCTGCCAGATTTCATAGACGCGTCGACGAATTTGTTCAGGCTTGTGCATGGTGATCAGAACTCCTTGTTAGACGGCGTGGCAGAGACGCCGATCTAGTCTGGTGGAGGAAAAGTAGGAGGAGCATACCGTACCGCCTCCGTTTCCGGACAAGGTCGATGCGCTTAGCGTGCTTACTGTCGATGACGATCCGATCGTGCTGATGAACACCGTGATGATGCTGGAAGATATGGGCCATAGCGGCTGCGAGGCCAGCTCCGGCACAAAGGCCCTAACGTTCCTCGCTGAGCGGAACATCGACCTCATCGTCACCGATCAGGCCATGCCGCAGATGACCGGTTTCCAGCTTGCCCACATCGAGCAGGAACGCTGGCCGGGCATCCCGATCGTGCTCGCCACGGGCTATTCGGAACTGCTGCCTGAGGCTCGCGCCGATCTGCTTCGCCTGTCAAAGCCCTTCGGCGAGCGGCAACTAGAAGATATCAATAAGCGGGCCATGTCCGGCGATACCAGGCCACCGAAGCGATAGGTACGGTAGATGATCGACCACGGTCGGCTTTACCAAAGGCGGGAAAGAACTCAACCTTCCTGCTAAGGTTGACCGACGCACTTGGGGGATAGTGGTGTTGCGTGGGCTGAACATCCATTTGATCAGCGAACTTCTGACCAATATCCTGAAATATGCTTTTCCGGATGGCCGTGAGAGGAGATTTCCATTGCTCTCAAGTCAATCGGGGAGCGCCGCGCCCGTCTAACCGTGCGCGACAATGGTATCGGTTTCGATCGCCGAACTGGATATCGTGGCATCGTAGGAGCTTGGCTCAAATCGGGCGGCTCAGATAACGCGATCCCTTGACGGCGAAGCGCCATGGGCGTTCGGCAGCCTTGCTGATGCCGATCCGCACACCGCGTGCCGAGGCAAACATTTCGGATCGCGGCTCCAGGGAAAAGGGATCGGCAAGAACCGACAGCCCGTTCATTCCCCCGGTGATGGCCAACGCCTTGCACAGATTGCCCGGCCCGGCACACAGCTTGCGCGCCTCGCCCACCGCCCGCCGCGCCATCATCGTCTCCAGCGCGTGTGTCGGCTCCAGCGCGCGGATGAGCACAGCGCTGCCTCGCTCGCACACGATATTGAAGCACCAATGCAGGCCATAGGAGCGATAGACATAGGCCCGCCCCGGCGCCCCGAACATCGCCGCATTTCCGGCCGTCTGCCCGCGAAAACTGTGCGATGCCTCGTCGTCCTGCCTGTAGGCTTCGGTTTCGACGACAAGCCCGCCAACGCCATTCACCAGCAGGCGCGTGCCGAGAAGGCCGGCTGCGACGGCAACCACGTCGCGCGCGAAGAAGCTTTCATCCATTAAGCCGGCCCACCATGTATTTCCGCATCGCCAGCGCATTTTCGATGGCCGCGCCGGAGGCGCTGTTGTCGAAGACGCACCAGCTGTCGCCGGCAAGGCGCTCTGCGAAAACGCTAATCTCGGCGTCGCTGTACCGGGAATAGTAGATTTTCGGCGCACCGTGCAATCGGACGTATCGAGGCACCTCGGAAAAATCGGACATCGGCCAGATTGGGGCGGGATCCGCCAGAACACGATCGATTGCGTACGCCCTGAGAAGCGCGCGTGCCAGCGGGGACGCCCAGCTTTTGTGGCGTGGCTCGAAAACCAGGATGCCCGGAAAAATACGGCGCATGGCTGCGAACGCCTCCTCCGCTTCGGCGGTATCGAACCTCAGACTGGGCGGCAACTGGCAAAGCAGAGGGCCAAGCTTTCCCTCCAGCGCCGACACCTCGTCCACGAAGACATCGAAGAGCCGTTCGATGTTTCGCAGGCGTGCCTCATGTGTAATCTGCCGTGATATCTTCACCGCAAAACGGAAATACTCCGGCACCGCGCCTGCCCAACGCTCGAACGTCTTCTTCTTGTGATGATGATAGAAGGTTGAGTTGACCTCCACGCCATTGAAGACGGCGGCATAGCGTTCGAGACCGCTGCCCGTTTCGGGAAAGCAGCTGGCGACCGTCTTAGGGATCGACCATGCCGCCGTCGCGATGAAGGGACCGGTCTGTCGCATCACGCGATCTCCAGGTCCGCACAGAGCGGCAGGTGGTCGGACGCCCGGCGGGCAAGCGGCGTGCTGTGTACGAAGGTCCGGCTTGCGGTAACCCCTGCACCGATGAAGAGGTGGTCGATGCGAAACAGAGGAAGGCGGGAGGGAAAGGTCGCGGCGGGCCGCCCGCCGGCATCGATCTGCGCATCCCGAAGGTGGCGTGCGAGCATGCGATAGGATGGCGAGCGGGAGATCGCATTGAGGTCACCGGCAAGGATGATACGCTCATCATCCGCCATCGGCTTTCCGAGCCAGCCTGGCCCGATCAGGGCTTCTGTCTGGCGCACGCGCTCGGCGCCGAGGAGGCCGAGATGGGTGACGAAGACCTGCAGCTTTACATCGTCGACGGCCACCTCCACCCACAGTGCACCCCGTGGCTCGCCGCGCGAGGGAAGCCCGTCGGCCTTGACGAGACGGGTCGGCAGCGCCGTCAGCAGCGCGTCGCCATAACGCTCCTCCTCAAGATGCAGCGCGGGGTGGAAGTGCGAGACCATCCTGAGATGGTTGGCGATGGTCTGCGCCTGATCGATACCGCCACTGCGTGCCCGCGCGACGTCCACCTCCTGCAAAGCGACGATATCCGCTTCGCATTCGGCGATGACCGCGGCAATGCGCCCGGGATCGAGCTTCCGGTCCGTACCGAAGCAACTGTGCACGTTATAGGTCATAATCCTGAGCCGTCTGCCCATGCCTTCCTCTCGTTGTTTCCAACGGTTCGGGAACACAAAAGCCCCGTTTTCGTTCCGCCCTGGCAGTTCAGGAAGGAACCAGCCGCATGAAACGAACCCACTTTCTCCACGCGCTGATCGCTCTTGCGGTGCTCGTTGCGGGATGGCTGATCTACCGGACGCTGGCGCAATACTCCTGGGATGATATCCGCAACTCCGTCGCGGCCATCCCCAAGGGGAATTTCGCCCTGGCGCTCGCTTTCGCGGCGTGTTCCTACCTTTGCCTCACGGTCTTCGACTTTCTGGCGCTGCGCTATGTCGGCAAGCCGCTTTCTTATCCGCGCGCCGCACTCGCTTCCTTCACCAGCCTCGCTATCGGCCACAATGTCGGCGTCGCGGCGCTCAGCAGTGGGGCGGTGCGCTACCGCTTCTATTCCCGTTGGGGCCTCGATGCGGAGGAGATCGCCAAACTGATCGTCTTTTGCGGCGTGACAGTCGGGCTCGGCCTGATCACTCTGGCCGGGCTTTGCCTCATCCTGCTTCCCGGGATCGCGGGGAAGATCGCTGGGCTTGGAACCGCCGCATCCGTTACCCTCGGCATGATCTGCCTCGCGCTCGGCGCAGGTTATCTGGCGCTTGCCGCCTTCGTGCGTGGCGAGTTGAACGTCCGCAACTGGCATTTCGCGCTAACGCCGCTGCGCCTTGCAGCCCTGCAGATCCTAGTCGGAACAGTCAACTTCGCCTTTGTCGCAGCCTGCCTGCACCAGCTTCTGAACGGAGAAGCTGCCTACAAGGAAACGACCGCCGCCTATGTGGTGGGTAATCTTACGGCTCTCGTCAGCCATGTGCCGGGCGGGCTCGGCGTGCTGGAGGCGACGATCGGCTTCCTGCTCGGCGGCGCGGCCTCCATCGGAGCGCTGATCGCCTTTCGGGTCGTCTATTTCTTCATTCCGCTGCCGCTGGGATTGGTCTTGTTGCTGGCGAGCGAGGCCTTGCTCGGATCGAACGTGGAGGCTGGTCTGCGCAAGAGCGCAAGCTGACGGCCGAAGAACGAGTGCGCCGTACCGCCCCAGATCGAAAGCGGCCACCACGGCGCGACGGGATCGACGATTGCTGTTCCCATCACCGGGGCCACCGCGCCCTGCTTCGCCGCATCCCGGAACGGCCGAAGCCCGCGCGCCTTGTTGTTGAAGGCATCAATCGTCTCGCCTAACCGACCTTGCGCGCGCACCGCCGCGCCGAAGGTTTGGGGATCGGCGTCGAGATGTTCGGCAAGCAGCCGGTCGCGCAATGCGCGGATGGCGCGGCGCTCGGCATCCGAATGTGCCTCGACCGCGATGTCGAGTTCGGTATCCAGCCCCTCGCTGCGCTGGTTGAGGTTGGAGGATCCGACGCGCAGGAAGGCGTCATCCACTATTACCAGCTTCGAATGGATGATGATCTCCTGCTCCGCACCATCGGGCTTCGGCACGACGGGATAGAAGGCACGCATGCGACCATGTTTATCGCACTGGCTGAGACGGCGAACGAAACGATCACGGTTCGCACCGAGGACGAGGCGCTCGATCGTACCGTGCGAACTCAACGTCGAAATCAGGACCACCTCCGGGCCATCGGGGTCGGCAAGCCGCTCGCACAGCACATCGCAGATCCGGTTAGAGGCGAAATACTGGCTCTCTATATAGATATGGCGCCGCGCCGCCTTGAGCGCTGCGACGGTAAGGTCCATCGCCTCCGTCACGGCGGAGCGGCCACGGATAGCCGGCTCCGTGCGCGCGAAGGCGACCTCGATATTCGTCATCATGTCCGGTGTGCCAACCAACCGGACTTGCGCCTGAGGCGCGATTGCCGGGATGACCTCGTCCGTAGCGAAGAGCCAGCGGCGGCGGGCGATATCGCCGGCGAGGCGCGCCGCCTCCCCCTCGACCGCCACCTGCATGTCATGCACCGGTTCGTAACGCTTTCCGGAAGGAAGCTTGCGCCGGGGGTCGTCGATCAGGTGCTCACTCGTATCCCACCGCTTGGCAGTGAGATCGATGCCGCCGACGAATGCGACGGTATCCTCCACGACGACGAGCTTCTGGTGATGCGAGCCGCGGATCGGATGGCGGCTATCGAAGGCAAGCAGGATGCGCGGATGGGAGGACCAGCGCCGCTTGCGAAACATCTTCAGCGACTTGCCCGAATAAACCGGTCCCATGGCCCAGACGAGCACACGGATCGTCAGGTCCGGCCGCTCCTCCACGAGCTTGAGCAGATAGGCGCCGAGCGTCGGGGATTGCGGCACTCCAGGCTGCATTCGAATATCAGGGTTGAAGTCCCAGCCGACGATCCAGATTTCCCGGCGCGCCTGCTCCAGAACGCTTTCAAGCGCCCGGAAGTAAGCCTGCCCGTCGACAAGGACATCGAGCCGGTCGGCTTTCGCCGTGCGCCAGGCGTTGTGTCCGGGCCGGATGATCGGAGGGTTTGTGTCGGTCGCTGGAACGAGCAACGGGGACTCTTCGTTTCGCACTGTCTGCCGCCTGTGTGTTTGCCTCTGCAGCGTGAAAATTCACGGCACCGGTTTTGGTTCCTCACTGCGCGCCGGCATCGGAACATTTTGACGCCCGCCGGCCTTGCGTCCGCTTTGAAGCGGGAGAACGAGCGTGGCACCGAGAGCGAACTGGAAAGGCTTCCTGAAGGTGGGCGAACTGGTGTGTCGTCCTCGCTCACCGTCTTGCCAGTGACGGGATGGACATAGCGGCTTACGACGGGGTTGCCGGTTTTGGCGTCGAGCGTGCAGAAGCGCACCTTGCCCTCCTTCGCGAGCTCGCCGGCGACCTGGCGACCGGACAGGCAGCGAAAGCTTGAGATCGCCCTTCCGGAACGCACCGCGGCGCCATCATCCCTTCTTTTCGAGCGGAAGGTGTTTCGACAGGGCAAAGCGTTCGGCGAAGGCGATGTCCTCCTGGGTGACGATCGGGATGGGATCGGACAGGATGGCAAGCAACGTTTCTCTCGAAATCGAATCCTCCTCCAGTGCTTCCATCAGCGCGCCCCGCGTCTCGCGCTCGGCGCGCAGCAGTGCCGCGAGCGCCAGGATCAATCTGTCCTTGTTGTCCATGACAACCTCCCGATCGGTTTGCTACCCGACGTCGATCAGCGCTATGCCCAGATCCGCCCGATGCCGCCGCCGCAAACTGACCGGTGTTTCCCGCAAAACGACCTCCAGAGTGGGGCGAACGTAGCCTTCCTGAAAATGGCCTCCCTTTGTGCTTCCGTCCTCAAATCCAAGCACGACATGCAGGTGCAAGCTCGACTTGCCCGCGTCATCTACCGCCACATCGCCCAGCATGCTGAGCACCTCCGATTGAACCTCGACAGGTATCTTTCGGTAAGTCTTCGTCTGGAATTCGAAAAACGCGATGGCCGCCACACGGAAGGCGCCGATGGCGGTAATCGATGCCGCGGTCACCCCTTCTCTTTCCGCAAAGGTGGTGATGCAACCAAAAGCTTCATCGCCTTCATCAAGAACCAAGATGAACGTGCGTTCGCCTGCATCCTCTGTCAGAAGTTTGTGCTTCATGTCCGTTCTCCCTGATCACAGGAAAAGGCTCGAAGCCGATTTCTGTTCCACAGGCGTAAAGTCTCGCGACGAGGCATAGCGCAAGAGCCCCTGCCCGCCGTCAATCCACAGCGGGATACCCGTAATGTGCCGCGCTTTCGGGGAGGCGAGAAAAAGGATTGCGTCGGCCACTTCGTCAACCGCCCAGGGTTCGCCATGTGAGACCGGGATATCGCCTTCAGGCCATTTTTTGATGGGAATACAATCGGTCAAAGGCATGCTGCCTTGTGGCCATATGACGAGCACTTCCGTTTCCGCGCGGTTACGATTTCCCCGCTGGCAACAAAGTTTGTCTCGACGGCTCCCGGGCATACTATATTGAGTCGTCGCCCGCCCTATTCCAGATGCGACCCCGGTAATCAATGTAACGGGAGACCCCGTGGGTCAGCTCCGCGCTTCGGACGTGAAGCCGGTGGTCTCGACAGCTTCCTCGTTTATGGTTTCACCGTCGATATCGCCCTGCTGCGCGGGATCTGTATCGAAAGCGGTGAGCTGGACCATGATTTCCTTGGCGCGCGTGATCGCAGCATCTTCCTGCACGTCATGCGCGGCCATGCAGACCGATACCTTCTCCCCACCCTCTCCGACGAACTCGACCGTCGTCGTGCCTTCACCGCTGTGAACATTCGTTTCGATGAGTTGCATGGTGACCTCCTATCGGGGTGGCCAAAACCGAAGAGGAAAGACGAAGTTCCTGTACGTTTGCGGTCAAACCTCGTCGTCAGGAGCACAAAAATGCCTCCTTACGGAACCTTTCGCCGCATGTGTTGTTCGCCAGTCACAACAGGGAGCGCACCATGGCCAAGAACACATCACCGAAAACCGCATCGGCGAAATCCTCGAAATCCACGGCGACCACGGCGCAGGTCCACGATCAGAAGATGGCGCGTGGCAATGGCGGCGAGCTGCACCAGGTTGCCGAGGGCGAAACGCCCGTTCTGACGACGGCACAAGGCGGTCCTGTCGCTGATGACCAGAACTCGCTGCGCGTCGGCGCCCGCGGGCCGCTGCTGGTCGATGACTTCCATTTCCGCGAGAAGATCTTTCATTTCGACCACGAGCGAATCCCAGAGCGGGTCGTGCATGCGCGCGGGTACGGAGCACACGGCTTCTTCGAGACCTATGAATCGCTTGCCGCTTATACAAGGGCGGATATTTTCCAGCGCGCCGGCGAGAAGACGCCAGCCTTCGTCCGGTTCTCTACTGTCGCCGGCAACAAGGGCTCCTTCGACCTCGCACGCGACGTCCGCGGCTTTGCCGTCAAGCTCTATACGCAGGAAGGTAACTGGGACCTCGTCGGCAACAACATCCCGGTCTTCTTCATCCAGGACGCCATCAAGTTTCCCGATATGGTGCATGCGGTTAAGCAGGAGCCAGACCGCGCCTTCCCGCAGGCCCAGAGCGCGCATGATAATTTCTGGGATTTCATCAGCCTGACGCCGGAAAGCATGCACATGATCATGTGGGTCATGTCGGACCGGGCCATTCCCCGCTCCTTCCGCTTCATGGAAGGGTTCGGCGTGCACACCTTCCGTCTCATCAACGCGAAGGGTGAATCCACGTTCGTCAAATTCCACTGGAAACCCAAGCTCGGCCTGCAATCCGTCGCGTGGAACGAGGCTGTGAAGATCAACGGCGCCGATCCCGACTATCATCGCCGCGACCTTTGGAATGCGATTCGGGCTGGTAACTTCCCCGAATGGGAGCTCTGTCTCCAGCTATTCGATCAGGATTTTGCCGACAGTTTCGACTTCGACATCCTCGACCCTACCAAGATCATCCCCGAGGAGGTCCTGCCGGTGAAACCGGTTGGCCGCCTCGTTCTCGATCGCATGCCGGAAAACTTCTTTGCCGAGACGGAGCAGGTCGCCTTCATGACCCAGAATGTCCCGCCCGGTATCGATTTTTCCAACGATCCGCTGTTGCAGGGGCGGAACTTCTCCTACCTCGATACGCAGCTCAAGCGCCTGGGCAGCCCGAACTTCACCCATATTCCGATCAACGCTCCGAAATGTCCCTTCCATCACTTCCAGCAGAATGGGCACATGGCCATGCGCAACCCCGTCGGCCGCGCTAATTATCAGCCGAACTCTTGGGGCGAGGGGCCGCGGGAATCGCCGTCGGCCGGTTTTCCGCATTTCCCTGCGGAAGAGCAGGGCCAGAAGGTGAGGCTGCGACCCGAAAGCTTTGCCGACCACTACAGCCAGGCGCGCCAGTTCTACATCAGCCAGACGCCGGCCGAGCAGCGGCACATCGCGGCGGCGCTGACCTTTGAGCTCAGCAAGGTCGAAACACCCGTCATCCGCGAGCGCGTCGTCTCCCATCTGATGAACATCGACGAGACGCTCGCCAACACCGTCGGCGAAAAACTCGGCTTCCAGTCCATGCCGAAACCCGCCGATGCCGCCATGCCGACGCGACAAGACCTCAAGCCCTCGCCAGCACTGAGCATCGTGGAACGGGGGCCGAAACGTTTCGAGGGGCGCAAGCTCGGCATTCTGATCACGGATGGCGTCGATATCGATCTTCTGACCGGCCTGCAGGACGCGATTCTGGCAGAGAAGGCGGAGGTCGCCCTGATCGCTCCGAAAGTTGGCGGCGTGACGGCGTCGGACGGTTCGTGGGTGCCGGCTCAGTTCATGATCGACGGCGGCCCTTCCGTGCTTTTCGACGCGGTGGCGCTGCTGCCGGCCAAGGCAGCCATGGACGACCTTCTCCAGGAGGCGACCGCGCGCGACTTCGTCGCCGATGCCTTCCAGCACTGCAAGTTCATCGGCCATGTCGCCGATGCCTTCCCGCTTCTGGAGAGGGTCGGGATCGCCGACAGGCTCGATGAAGGCGTGATCGAACTCCCTGGAGAAAACGGGCTCTCGGCGTTCGTCACGGAACTCGGCAAGCTGCGCCTTTGGGCACGCGAGCCCTCCGTCAAACTCGGCAAGGCATCCGTTCCGTCCCCATAGCGAGCGGTTGCACTTCGCGGCTTGCGCCGGGAACAAAGGCCCTGGAGCCTCGTTGAGTCCGCGCGCGATCGCGCCTCGCCATGTCGGCAAGAATTCAGAACAACAGGAGAGACCGATGCCCACCAAGACAATGGAAGACCTTTTCCTCGACGGCCTCAAGGACATCTACTATGCCGAGCGCAAGATCATTGCCGGCCTCAAGAAGATGATCCGCGGCGCCGAGGGGCAGGACCTGAAGGCCGCATTCGACAAGCACCTGCAGGAAACCGAGAGCCAGGTTGAGCGGCTCGTGCAGGTGTTTGAGCTTCTCGGCAAGCCGGCGCGCGGCAAGACCTGCCCGGCCATCGATGGCATTCTCGAAGAAGGCCAGGAAATCCTCGAGGAATTCAAGGGTTCGCCCGCGCTCGATGCAGGCCTTCTCGCCGCTGCCCAAGCCGTCGAGCACTACGAAATCGCCCGCTACGGCACCTTGAAGTCCTGGGCCATGCAGCTTGGCAAGAACGATGTCGCCAAGCTGCTTGACCAGACGCTCGCCGAGGAAACCAAGACCGACCAGGCGCTGACGCAGCTTGCAGAGGCCAAGGTCAACCGCGAAGGCAAGACCAAGGCGGCATGACGCGGAACGGGCGGAGAAGCGGCTCTCCGCCCGACCCTCTCCGCGGGGGAAGACGCCCGGTCCGATGCGAAGCAACGGGAGTGGAGATGTACGGTGAGTGGCGACATATCTGCGTGGATATGCAGCGCATGTTCGCTGAAGACACGCCTTGGAAAGTCGCCTGGATGGAGCGGGTCTCGTCAGAAGTCCTGGAAGTCGTGGGCCGCCATCCCGAGCGCACGATCTTCTCCCGGTTTCTACCACCCGCCCGCGCTACCGATGCCACGGGCATGTGGCGTAACTACTACGAAAAGTGGTGGATGATGACGGCCGAGCATCTGCCGGGCGAGATGTACGGCCTCCTCCCGGAACTCGCCGCATTTACGCCGCCCGCAATCCTCTTCGACAAGCGAACCTATTCGCCCTGGATCGACGGACGGCTACACGCCTATCTAAAAGGACACGACGTGGAGACGCTGGTCATCACCGGTGGCGAGACCGATGTCTGCGTTCTCGCCACGGCACTCGGTGCCATCGATCTCGGCTATCGCGCGATTATCCTGGCGGATGCCGTCTGCAGTGGCACGGACGAGACGCATGACGCGTCCTTGAAACTGCTCGAAAGCCGCTTTACAGCACAGTTGGAAGTGATGTTGACCGAGGCGTTCCTGTCGTCGGTTGCCGCCTAGCCGCCTGCCGAGAGGCTGTCAGCGTTCAGTGAATAGACGAAGGGCTCGCAGATACTTCTGACCATCCTCGCCGATCGTCTGCACTTGCGAAAGATTGTCCTCAAGATCTGCCAGCTTCACGGGCTTTGCGACAGAGTTCGAAGCAGCCCGGCGGACAAATGCCTCCCACTCCTCATCCTCTCGCCGCGTCATCGCATCCACCGCGCTGATGACGTCGGGCGGGAAACCCTCCTCCCGCAGCCGATCCAGCGTCCAACCTTTACCCTTCTCGACCACATCATGCAGATACGCGACGACTTTTCCGGTGTCATCGGTGACGGAGGAGGCGACGCGGCGGCAGTGCTCGAAATAGGATCGTCCGGTCTTGTCGGCTTGGCCTTCATGCGCCGACTGGGCGACCTGAATTGCGTGATCGAGGTGGTTCACGGGCTCAAGGTCCTTCGGTCCTTTTGCTTTTCTTGCGAGGCGGGTCATCTCCGGTCGAGATTTCCACTTCCGGTGTCTCAGTCGTGGCCGCGTCTCCGCTGGCCCCCTTCTTCGAAGCCTCGAACTCCGCTTCCGCCATTGACCAGTGGCGCAGATCCTCACCGGCCGGAGATCCTTCCTCTTCCCAGATCCAGTAGGCACGCCGGCGGATTTGTTCATGTCGATCGGTATCGGTCATCGATTTTCTCCTCCTTTTGTCTTCCCCTCACATATCGCCATTGGGCGACTAGCCTTGCTCCACTCCTAGTGCGACGACCAGAATGCATGACAATAGGGTTGGCCTGCGCGATTCAAATGCCCGGAGCGGCAAGGGTTCGATTCCGTACGAACGGAAAAGCCGCCCGGCCTTTATGAGGGTCGAGCGGCTGCGTTAAGAATGCTTGGTCTGTCGCGCCGCCTCAACTGGGCGGCGGAGGGCGGTTTTCAAGGTTTTCAGGATCTCGCGCGCTTTCCTCTGTGTCGGCTCCAGGCTCGGCATCCACCTCTTCCTGGGCTTGAATCCAGTGATCAAGCGCTACCCCGTCTTCGGAGCCTTCGCGTTGCCAGATTTCATAGGCGCGGGCGCGGATCTTTTCCTCACGGTCGTTGGTCATCGGGAACCTCCTGCTGATCGTGAAAACCAAACCGGCGGCGCGTGCGTATGTTCCAAACGGCGTTCAGCGAACCTAAGCTAGGCGCTCATTCGCGGTGGTGATGAAGGGCCGGACCGATTCCACGCTGGCGGGAGACCTTGAACGGGCAGGTCGGCCTCCAGGCACGCGGCGACGAACGCTTCGCGCGCAATTGCGACAGGCGTCATGCGATAGAGCGCAGCGCGGCATTTCTCCCGCGCGCGTTTGTAACGCTCGCCATGACGCAGAGGCCATTCATTTTCGAGAAAATCGACGGTGTCATGAACGCTCTCGAACGAGCGCGTCACCCCATTGGGAAAGGACACCTGAAGGGGAACAGAGAAGTAGATATCAGCCAGCATCGCAATCCTCCTTTCAATGACAATTCTGGCGCTACCAATTTGGTTTTCATTGCCCTGTTTTCAAGAGCGGCCGGCAACCATCAGGTCGAGTTCCCCATACAACGATATGCAAGGCCGGAAACCGGCATCTCGGGCGTCGCGCTTGGCCAAACGCGCGCCGCTTGGCACGCTCCGGAACAATAAAGGATGCCTCTCGTTAGCGAACAGTTCACGCAATAAAAAGGCAGAAGATATGGACACTCCGCGCGCTCAATCGGGCCTCCCCACCTCTTCGCTCATCCTCGATATCAATGGCATCGCTCAGACCGTGGATGCCCATCCCTGGACAACCCTGCTCGACCTGTTGCGCAACGAGCTTGAGTTGACCGGCACCAAGAAAGGCTGCGACCACGGGCAGTGCGGCGCCTGTACGGTGCTGATTGATGGTGAGCGGATGAATTCCTGTCTCAAGCTCGCCGTCACGCTCGACGGTGCAGAGATTACCACGATCGAGGGTCTCGGCACACTTCGCGACATGCACCCTTTGCAAAGGGCCTTCGTCAAGCACGATGCCTTTCAGTGCGGATATTGCACACCCGGTCAAATCTGTTCGGCCGTCGGCCTGATCAACGAAGGCCATGCGCAAAGTCGCGACGAGATCCGCGAACTGATGAGCGGCAACCTCTGTCGTTGCGGTGCCTACACGAACATTGCAGATGCCATTGAGGAGGTGCTCTCCGCCCAGGCTGGAACGCCCCAACGGGAGGCCGCCGAATGAAACCCTTTTCCTACACACGCGCCGAATCCGTCGGCGATGCGGTCGCTGCGCTGATGGCCAATCCGCAGGCACAGTTGCTGGCTGGCGGAACCAATCTCATCGATCTGATCAAATACGATGTCGCTGAGCCAGAGGCCGTGGTCGATATCAATCGTCTGCCGTTGAAGGAGATCGTGGAATTGCCCGACGGCGGCCTGCGGATCGGGGCGCTGGTCAGCAATTCGGCTGTCGCCTACGATCCGCGCGTCGAGCAACACTTTCCGCTCTTGTCGAGCGCCATCCTCGCCGGCGCCTCGCCGCAACTGCGCAATGCAGCGACGACCGGCGGCAATCTGCTCCAGCGTACACGCTGCTATTATTTCTATGACCCGGCATCGCCCTGCAACAAGCGCGAACCGGGCAGCGGCTGTCCGGCCATCGGCGGCCTTAACCGCATTCACGCGATCTTCGGCGCAAGTGACGCCTGCATTGCCGTGCATCCTTCCGACATGTGCGTGGCGCTGGCAGCGCTGGACGCGACGGTGGAGGTCGAGGGGCCGGATGGCGCGCGCGAGATCGGCTTCGCCGATTTCCATCGCCTGCCCGGCGACGCGCCGGACCGGGACAACACGCTCCGCCGTGGCGAGATCGTCACCGGCGTCCGACTCGAAGCCAACCATTTCGCCGGGCATCACACCTATCTGAAGCTGCGCGACCGCCTTTCCTACGCCTTCGCGCTCGTTTCCGTCGCCGCGGCCGTGCAGGTCGCTGACGGGCGTTTCGTCGAACTGCGTGTCGCGCTCGGCGGGGTTGCTCACAAGCCTTGGCGCGATTCACTGGCCGAGGCGGAATTTGCCGGCGCGCCAGCCGGAGAAGAGACCTTCGTCCGCCTCGCCGATCGCTTGCTGGCGGGAGCGGAAGGCCGGGGCCATAACGACTTCAAGATCCCTCTCGCCCACCGCGCCATCGTGCGCGCGCTGCGGCAGGCCGTGAGCGGCCATCCGCAGGATCAAACGGTTAAAGCGATCCAGTAGGAGGCCAACATGCTCAATCAATCCAAAACCGTCGGCCTGCCGGTCTCGCGCATCGACGGCCCGCTGAAGGTGACGGGCCAGGCACGATATGCGGCGGAACATTTCGGGCCGGGCATGCTCTACGGGCATGTGGTGCCTGCGACCATCGCCACTGGCCGCATTCGCACCATCCATACGGCAGCAGCCGAACATTTCCCGGGCGTCGTCAAGATCTACACGCACGAGAACCGGCCCAAAACGGCCTACCGGGACAGCAAGTGGAAGGATGCGGTCGCGCTACCCGGTCATCCGTTCCGCCCGCTCGAAAACGACCGCGTCCTCTTCGACGGCCAGCCGGTTGCCTTCGTCGTCGCTGAAAGCCCGGAAGCGGCACGCGACGCCGCCGGGCTGATCCAGGTCGAATACCTCTCGGAGGAGCCGCACACCGACATTGTCGCGCAGCGTCACGAAAGCTACGAACCGCCCGTCCCGCGCATGAAGCAGTTCATGCCGCCACCTCCAAGAGGCGATGCTCAAGCGGCATTCACCGCCGCCGCCCACAAGGTCTCCGCTGACTATGTTCTTTCCGGGGAGCACCACAACCCGATGGAACTCTTCGCCTCTACCGTTCTCCTCGACACGAACGGCGCGCTGACCATCCACGACAAGACGCAGGGCTCGCAGAATAGCCGCGACTACATCTGCGGCGTCTTCGGTCTCGACCCGGAAAAAGTGGTCGTGAAGAACAGTTTCGTCGGCGGCGCCTTCGGCCAGGCGCTGCGACCCAAGCACCAGCTGTTCTTCGCTGTCATGGCAAGTCTCGATCTGAACCGGTCGATGAAGGTGGAGATGACGCGACAGGACATGTTCTACCTGACATGGCGACCGTCCTGCATTCAGACCGTCTCGCTCGCGGCCAACGCTGAAGGGCATCTGCAGGCGGTCATGCACCATGCTGTTCATGCCACATCGCGCCATGAGGACTATCAGGAGAACGTAGCGAACTGGTCCGGCCTCGCTTACAAGTGCGAGAACGTCAAGATATCGTACGAGATCGCCAAGCTCGATCTCGCGACGCCGGGCGACATGCGCGCGCCGGGAGCGGCCACAGGCGTCACCGCATTGGAAGCGGCCATGGACGAGCTGGCCTATGCGGTTGGCATCGATCCTTTGGAACTGCGCATCCGCAATTTCATCCACCGCGACCAGAACCAGGACAAGGCGATCACATCCAAGGCTCTTCACGCCTGCTATCGCGAAGGCGCGGCGCGGTTCGGCTGGGCCGAGCGCTCTGCCGCGCCGCGCTCCATGCGCGAGGGCGACGATCTCGTCGGCTGGGGCATGGCAGGCGGCATCTGGGAGGCGATGATGTCGAAGGGTGAGGCGAAGGTCCGACTGTCGGTCGACGGCAGCGTAACTGTAAGCGCTGCCGCTTCCGATATCGGCACCGGCACCTATACGATCCTCGGCCAGCTCGCGGCGGAAGCTTTCGACTGTCCGATCGACGCCGTGAGGGTCGAGATCGGCGCATCCGATCTTCCCAAGACCGGCGTCGAGGGCGGCTCCTGGACGGCCGCGACCACAGGATCGGCTGTGCAGGCCGCCGCGAAAGCGGTCATCAAGACCCTTCTCACGCACGCTCAGTCGATGGAGAATTCGCCGCTTAAGGAGGCGAAAGAGCAGCAGGTCGAAATTGCCGAAGGCCGCCTCGTCCTGGAAAGCAATCACCAGATCGGCGTTTCAACGGCTGACATCCTGCAGGCGGCGGGGCTCGAGGCGATCGAGGAACATGCCAAGGTCGGCCCGGATATGCTGACCATGATGCGATATGCCTCCTACACCCATTCGGCGGTCTTCGTCGAAGTGAAGGTGGACGAGGAACTTGGCATCGTGCGGGTCACCCGCGTCGTCAGCGCCATCGGCGCCGGACGCATCCTCAATCCAAAGACCGCCCGCAGCCAAATTCTCGGCGGCATCGTTATGGGGATAGGCATGGCGCTTCACGAGGAGGGCATGATCGACCATCGCACCGGCCGGATCATGAACCACAATCTCGCCGAATATCATGTGGCCGCCCATGCGGATATCCGCGACATCGAGGTGATATTCGTGGAGGAGGACGACGACATGGCAAGCCCGATCGGCGTCAAGGGCCTCGGTGAAATCGGCATCGTCGGCGTTGCCGCGGCCGTGTCGAACGCGGTTTTCCACGCCACAGGGAAACGCATCCGTACCCTGCCGATCACTGTAGACAAGATTCTCCAAAGCGAGGCCGTTCAATGACCGAGCGCCTTGCCATCACCCCGCTCCGATATCGTCCCGACGTGGAGCAGATCGAACCCGATGAACCGCAAATCGCTCGCGACCTTGCCGAGACCATGCTGTCTATCGCGCAGAAGACCTATGCCGATAGCGGCCACGCAATGCGATGCGTCCACGCCAAGAGCCACGGCCTGCTTGCGGCGCGTCTGGAGGTGCTCGCCGATCTGCCACCGGAACTTACTCAGGGCATTTTCAGCAAATCACAGTCTTACGCCTGCGTCATCCGGCTTTCGACGACGCCCGGTGATCTGCTGCACGATAGCGTCTCGACGCCGCGCGGTATGGCTTTGAAGGTTCTTGATGTCGAGGGTGCCCGGCTGCCTGGCTCCGAGGGATCATCCAACCAGGACTTCGTGCTGGCCAACGGCAAGGAGTTCGACTCACCAAGCGGAGAGGCGTTTCTGAAGAATCTCAGGATGCTCGCTTTGACCACCGATCGGATTGAAGGCCTGAAGGAGCTTATCTCGAAGGTGTTCAGGGGCATGGAATCCGTCGTCGAGGCTGTTGGTGGCCAGAGCGCGATGCTGAAATCGCTCGGAGGAAATCCGCCAACCCATATCCTTGGCGAGAGCTTTTTTTCGCAAGTGCCCATTCGGTACGGCGACTATGTTGCGAAGGTCGGCGTCGTACCCGCCTCGGACAATCTCCGGGCTCTCGCAAATGCACGGCTCGATATCGGCAAGGACTCAAACGCCATACGCCATGAAGTCGAGCACTTCTTCGCCGAGGAGACCGCAATCTGGCATCTACAGATCCAGCTTTGTACCGATCTTGATGCGATGCCCGTCGATGGCATCTCTCCCTGGGATGAGAAGACCAGCCCATTCATCACAATCGCCCGGATCATCGTGGATCCCCAACAGGCGTGGAACGAAGAGCGCTCCAACACGGTCGATGACGGCATGCGGTTCGATCCATGGAATGGTGTCGAGGCCCACCAGCCGCTCGGCTCAATCATGCGGCTGCGCAAGCTGGCCTATGAGAAGTCGGCGGCATTCCGCTCTCAGCGCAATGCGACGCCGGTTACGGAGCCGTTGTCCTCTCCATTCACGCCACGTGAGCCGGAATTGGAGGCAATTTTGCCTACAGAGAAGCGCGTTCCGGCTAACCGGAACGTTCTCTCGCCTGACTGATATCACAGCAGCCAAGAAGGGCGTTGGAAACGGGGAAGCCAAACGTTTTAGCATCCCCGCTCCCTCGGTGATCCATGCGCCGCGACTAGTCGAGCAGTTCGTCTGGCACCTTCCCCCCGTCATCTGCCAAGGCCTTCATGAGCGCCTTATGAATCCAGATATTCATTCCGGCGGAATCATTCTTGTCTCCCGTAAAGCCCAACTCATCGGCCGGTTCCTTGCGCGCCGAAAGGCTCGAATCCAGCTCAAGCGCCTTCATCATGTCGACAATCGAACGGCGCCAGTCGAGCTTCTGTCCATTGCTTCTGACAGCAGCGTCCATGACCGCTGCAACATCCACCTGTCCCGCGGATGTCGCCATCACCGGAGCGGAATGCGCGCCCGTAAGTGTCGCGGTGACTTCATCGGGGGTTGCTGGGTCAGCCATTCTCTCCGATCTGTCCCCCTTATCGGTCGTTGCAGGGGCTGTCGTGTCAGCGGTTACCGTGCTGGCGCCGGAGGTTACCGGTGTGTCCCCTTGGTTTTCTGCTAACCGAAGAGTTTTTCCTTGATACGGCTAAAAATGCCCATAGACGGCTCCGTTGTGTTTGCGAAATGTGAGATTCGAGCGCGGCTTAGAGGTTTAATATTCTCCTCGAAGCTCAAAGACTCTCGCCGGGATCGCCCGTCGTGCAATCTCCTATTCCTGATCGACTGGCGTTCCGCTTTTGGCGTCGATATTGATTTCCACTTTTGCCTTGTCGGTCGTGCGATATTCGATCTCATAGTATCCACGGTCGTTCCACGACATCTCGATGAGGCGCTGGAAGTCCGGGCGCCGCTCCACTTCCCCCAGTATCTCCGAGGGTTTTTTGCCCTCCTCAGCCCGTTGTTTTGCGTCCTGGGCCTCCGCGGACGCAAAAGAGATAACAAGAGCGCCGACAGCGATAGCGATTTGAGTTTTCATGTTGCTCTCCGTCACAATGATCGAAACGCTAAACGGCGCGGCGGGTCACAGGTTCCAACGGAAGAGCTGCCGGTTAGGCCGAGCAATCGAAGGGCCAACCTTACACAAAGCTCGCCAACCCGGTGTGGTAGGCGATTTGCGGCGCCCGTCCGATATTGATCACCATCCGCCTCCGACCCCAGCCCGGAATCGTGAGAAACCAAGAGGTGGCGCCTATTGCCAGGCGGGGCCATGGAACTTCCCTCGGCACCACCGTCTTTCCGTTCCATCGTATCAAAGGAGCGGACCATGAAACGGATTGCAATCGCGGTTCTGGCGAGCGGCCTTGCGCTTATGCAAGCGGATAAGGCGGTAGCCAGCGAAGAACAGTTTCTATCGTCGCTTGAGGGAAAGTATGAAGGAAAGGGACAGGTAAGGCTGCGTACCAATCGAGGCCCAATCACTGTGACGTGCTCCTTTCGATCCACAGCAACCGAAACCACACTTTCATTGAGTGGGAAATGCCAGGCCAGGGAGATAAACGGCGACCGCAGCGCCAACTTGTCGGTTGCTAAATCAGGTTCCCGAGGCCTGACGTTGACGACAACCGACAGGATCCTGCAACGGGCAAGGCAGTTGTCACGAGTAAAATCGTACTGAACCGCGTTTAGGTTTTCAGGCACATTGTACGGAATCCGCGCGGAAGGTATGAGCGGCGTTTCGTCGCCAATCGTACGATCCCGGTGGCGAAAACCGAGACGCGGGACCCCCCATTGCGGAATAGGTTTGAGAAGCCGAGAAAACCTTCTACAATGACGTCGTGCCTAATTGAAATGCGGGGACGAAGAAGGGGGGCAGATCGTAGGCAGAGCGTATTTCCGTTTCGACTCGACGGCAGGAAATCCCTCCCGCTCGTTGGGTCGCTAGTTGCTCCGGCAGTTCTCCTGCCGGCCGGAACTTGCCTGATCGAGCCGTTTGAGCAGATCGTCGAGCCTCGAATCGGCAGTTTGCTCGACGCGATACATCGACTGTAGACGGTTGCGCATGTTCAGGTTTCCATAGCATGCAAGACGCGCGCGTCGTTGGCTTTCCTTTTGATGTTTGACTTGATGCAAAACAGTCTCCGATGAACACTCTCCGGATACTGAGAACAATATCGGCACCTGGATTGTTCCGAGCCGACTGTATCAGCCAAGCAGCTCCACACTGCTGTTTAACAATCGACTTCCTTCGGAAGAGAAGCACTTACATTGCAGACGAGCCCGGAAGGAACGAACTCCAACCGCACATCTCCCTGCAGTTCGGACGCCAGCAGGCGCTCGATGAGCTTCGAGCCAAAGCCGCGCCTTGTGGGAACAATAACCTCCGGCCCTCCTTCCTCCCGCCATTGTAGCGTGAAGCGCGAGGCGTCCGCGCTTTTGCCCCAGCCGATCGAAACGACACCTCCGGCGCGCGAGAGCGCGCCATATTTCGCGGCATTGGTCGCAAGTTCGTGGAAAGCGAGCGTCAAGGCCGTTACCGCGTGCGCGCCGACGTTGATTGCAGGTCCTTCGATACGGAAGCGATCCGGAGAATATGGCAGCAAGGCTGTGTCAATCACCGTTCGCAGATCTGCCTCTTCCCAATTGCCGTTCGTTAGCACGTCATGAGCACGAGCAAGAGACGCTAGCCGCTCTTCAAACGTTCTGACGGCTTCACGCTCGTCGTCTCCATTGACGAATGTCTGGCGGGCGATAGCGGTAACTGTCGCAAGGACGTTCTTGATACGGTGTTTGAGTTCACCCATGGCCATCGCCTGAAAGCGCTCGAACTGCTTCTTCGCAGTGATGTCGCGCGCAATCTTGGACGCCCCGATGATCTCGCCGCTCGCGTCGTAGATGGGAGAAACCGTTAGAGAGACATCGAGCAGGGTACCGTCCCGCCGGCGACGTCGAGTTTCATAAGGAGGCACATGTTCACCAAGGCCGACCCGCCGAAACAAGTCGTACTCTTCATCGCTACGGTCGTCCGGTATGAGCATCAGAACGGACTGCCCGATCGCTTCCTCGGCCGTATAGCCATAAAGACGTTGTGCACCATTGTTCCAGCTCGCGATCGTCATGCCAAGGTCAGCGCTGAGGATCGCGTCATCACTCGAGGCAATGATCGCTGCGAGCTGTCGCTCGGTTTCCTGAGCGCGCCTCAATTCTGTCGTCTCGTTGACGATGCAGAACACGCCGGCGACGGGACCATCCTCGCTGTGCACGGGGGAGTAGGAGATATCGAAATAGACGGTTTCCGGGCCTCGGCCGCGCTCTATGTAAAAGGGCCTGTCCTTGGCGGAAATCGTTTCGCCTGTCTCCAGCACGCGGGTCAGAAGCGGCCCAAGGTCGCCCCAAAGCTCAGCCCAGTGCTCCTGCGCAGGCCTGCCGAGCGCGTGAGGGTGTTTGTCGCCGATTGTCGGTGCATAGGTGTCGTTGTAGATGGCCACAAACTGCGGCCCCCAGAAGAGGACGATCTGTACCTTCGCTCCTAGCAAGATGTCGACGGAGGAGCGCAGACATTGGGGCCAGTCGGAAATGGGACCAAGGCTGGTTCCTGCCCAGTCGAACGATCCGACCAAACGTGCCATCTCGCCGGGGTGGCGAGCAAACCCCGAACTCGACACAAAACCCTCATTATTCATGTGGATAGTCCCATGCGAGTAGATAATTGCTTGAGCAATTAATACAAGGGCGGGCCGAAAAATCCAAGCATCCTTGGCCGACTATTGCGCGCGACTCTATCGTGAAAATCGCCGCTCTCGCCCAACCCAGCCCACCAGCGAAAGACAAAATAGAGGCGCCGTGTCCATTTTTGAACACGGCGCGTTGTAAGCGGCAATACTCGTTTCACTCGTCGCGTTGGCGGCCACCGAGAGCGGCAGCGGCAGATGCCACGAAGGCACCGATCGGCAACGACAAGGCGCCGAGCAGGGCGACCGTTGCGGCAGACTTACGGGCTGCGTCGGCAGCCTTAAGGGCTGCGTTTTTTGCATCCTCGATCTGCTGCAGTACCTGATCCACCCGTGCGCGAGCTTCTTCCGGAGGGATATTGGCACGGGAAGCCACGATGGTGGCGACATAGGCGCGATCCGCTTCGACGACCTCCCCCTTGGCGGCACCCTGCACCAGGATGCGAGAGACTTCCGCGGCAGCAGCCGTATCGTCAAATTGTGCCCTCGCCGCCCCTTCCTGCGGACGGAGGAGCATGTCCGTAAAGTATCCGGTGGCAGGATCAGGCGCCGCGTCGCTTGCCGCAGCCGTTGCAGCGGCGCCGACGGTTGCGGTCGTCGCGACGGATGATGCCACTTGCACGCCGCCGCCGACCAGCGAAGAGAAAGCCGAGCCGGCCAACCCGGCCACGACGACCGTCGCCAGCGCCCAACTCAAAAACCCGTGCGCGGTATCGCGAAAGAACACTTCATCGGTATGAACACCGGCGCATTTCGTGCGCAGCCGTCCCGTCAGGTAGCCGCCAAGCGCCGAGGAGAGCCATTACACGATGACGAACCAGATCGCCGCCGTCACACTGACGGTTGTGAAAGAGGCGCTTTCACCGCCCCAGGGGGAGACCATGGTGAGCCCCACACCGGAGCCGAGAAGAAGGAGGATAAGGCTGATCGAGCAGGCTGCTGCCGCGCCACCGATAATCGGCCCCCAGGTCAAAGCGGGGACATTGGATTCGACGCCGACGTCGGAGACGCCCGTCGTGTAGTTGGCCATACCCGCCTCCTATCGCATGAACAGGACAAGCAGAATGACGATCGGCAGGGGAATGCCCAGGAGCCAGAGAAGAATACCGCGACCCATTTGAAATCTCCGACATGTCGTGAACGCGACGTGCGCGTGAAAACAACAACCTTTGCAACGATCCGATGTTCCATGCCTTGGCTCCGCCACCGCATTAACCGCCCTTTCCGAGAGTACAGCAGCGAGGAACATTGTCGTGTAAGCGGGGTTTGCCCGGCTGAGACGCTTGCGGAGCTTCAGATGATCAAGGTGCTGAGAGACAACGGGCTGACAATCGTTCTGATCACTGCGACGATGGCAACATTGGCAGGAATGATGATGACGGGGATCTGCGTCTACAACGACGAATTGGCACAACATCATCAGCCTGCCGTATCGCTCGCTGCGTACCTGACGAGCGGGCATTTTCTATCTGCGCTCTTTGAGAACTGGGAAAGCGAATTTCTGCAAATGTCGGCCTATGTCGTGCTGACGGCCTTTCTCTTCCAGCGCGGCTCGGCCGAATCGAAGGATCCGGACGGCGACGCGGAACAGGATAAAGATCCTGCAAGCCATGTCGGCGACCCGGAGGCACCGCTCCCAACCCGGCTTGGGGGCTTGGCGGCCAGCCTTTATGCCTATTCGCTCGGGATCGTACTCTTTATCCTCTTTCTCGTGAGCTTTGTGCTCCACCTTCGGCACAGTGCCGCCGCCGAGGCGATCGAGGCATTGAGCCACGGCGAGCCGGCGCCGACGATCTGGCAACATGCGGGTAGCGCCAGTTTCTGGTTCGAATCCTTCCAGAACTGGCAGTCCGAGTTCCTGTCGACGGCCATTCTCGTCATCCTCTCGATTTTCCTTCGCTTTCGGGGGTCGCCGGAGTCAAAACCTGTTGCGGCGTCCCACTCCAAAACGGGAGGATAGATGGTGTCTGCACACGCTCAAAGGAGAAGCAAGACGTGATAGAGCAGTCAGCGATCATCAAGGCGCTTGGAGTTCAACCCGATTTCAACGCCGCGCATGAAATTGAAAAGCGCATTGCGTTTCTCAAGACCTATCTCGTCGACAGCCGGCAGACGGCCTATGTGCTCGGTATCAGCGGTGGCGTCGATTCCCTCACCGCGGGCCATCTGGCCCAGCGCGCCGTGCGGGAGCTTCGCCACGAGGGGCGGACCGCCACCTTCATTGCGGTCCGCCTTCCCTATGGCGTCCAGGCAGACGAAGATGATGCCACTGCGGCGGTCACCGCCATCGGTCCGGATCGCGTCATGAGGGTGGACATCAAACCGGCAGCCGACAGCCTGATGGCCGCCGTGCTTGCCGGCGGCATCGATCCCCTCCTGCGCCATCATTTCATCCTTGGAAATGTGAAGGCGCGTCAAAGAATGGTGGCGCAGTATGCGATCGCAGGAGCTGCATCCGGCCTCGTCATCGGAACCGACCACGCCGCCGAAGCGCTTATGGGTTTTTACACCAAATTCGGCGACGGCGCCGCCGACGTCCTTCCGCTTGCCGGCCTCAACAAACGGCGTATCCGCGCCGTGGCCGCCGCACTCGGCGCACCGGATCACCTCGTGTGGAAGGTGCCGACGGCTGATCTCGAATCCGATGCACCGCTGCGACCCGACGAGGACGTTTACGGCGTGACCTATGACCAGATCGACGACTTCCTGGAGGGGCGGTCAATCGCGCTGGCGGCGGTGCAGCGAATCCTTTTGGCCTACAATGCGAGCGCCCATAAACGCGCGCTCCCCGTCCCTGCCGGATGATGGAACATCGACGGAGCCGGCGGGTTAGGATCGAAAAGGAGATCCGACATGGCTATCGACAAACCCCGAGACGGTGCGCCCGGTACAACCGATCAATCCCCCCGCTGGGAAGGCCCCGAAGAGACCAGGCCTCGCGGCTACCTTCCGGCAAAGGACGACCCCGACAGCACGCGTGATGCCGTCGGGGAGACGAATACGGACCCGAAGCGCAACCGCCCGTCTGACGCTCTGAAAACGAAGGAACGACCTCATGGCGAATGAGCGCGAAAAGACCGGCGCGTTCGCTCCGTCTCAAGCTGATCGCAAAGCCGATGGTGTGGCCAGCGCAAAACCGACCGTCATCACGGGCTCCGAGGATGCCACGGCAAACCGGACACCCCCCGGCAAGAAGCGGCAAAAGGATTGGGACGTCGGTTTCGACGACGAACAGCCCGACCGGTCATGAGGTGCAATCATGAAAAACAGCCCAAACAATCCCGATAAAACAACTGGCGGCCAGCGCACGCGCCCATCGCAAACATCCGACCGCGAGGTTTCGGATCCCCATCCCGGCAGCGTTTCCGACGGCACTCATCCCGAAGCCAATGAAACCAAGCTTCCGCGAAACGAAGGAGACAGGAAACATGGGACGCCAAACTGAATCGCCGGCCGTACGGTCCCTGCACGAGGAGCAGGCGCGCCAGGCCAGCGCCGATGCGAAGGGCAAACTTCAGAAAGGATTGGAGGACACTTTTCCCGCTTCGGATCCTGTCTCTGCCACGACGACCTCGACCGTTAAGAAGCATGTCGAGCCGAGCATGTCGCCGGACGGCAACCGGCAAGAGCAGAAAAGATAGAGCTCCGACCTCGCTCTGTAAGGGGACAAACCGTTAGTTTGTCAACGGTCTGCGCGCGCCGCACGTCCCCTGTCAGGTGTGTTTCTGCTCGATGCTTTCCAAGCGTGAATCGTCGGTTTTGCCTTGGCTTTTCTCATCTGCCCGCAGCGACGGCAAGCAGAAGCAAGACCCCCGCACCGACGACACGCCTCCACCGTATCATGTGACCACGGTCATACCGCATCCTCATCCGCTCCCGCACGGCGGCGACTTCAGCGCGCAGCGCTGCGAGGTCGTCGAGCACATCCCGATCGCTCGCCGGCCGGATATCTGCCGGATGTCCGGTCTCTTCGATCTCCTGCAGGTATTCGCGCCATTGCGCATCGCTCTCAAAACCATGTTTGCGGATGTCGGTCATTGTTTCCTCTCTCAGATCATGATCTCGCCGCCCGTGACGGGGATCACCGCGCCTGTCATGTAGCTGCCGAGGTCGGAGGCGAGCAGAACAAAAGCTCCCGCCAGTTCGGCCGGCTGGCCGGCGCGACCAATCAAGGTTTGCTTGCCGAATTCCTTCGTCTTCTCGGGCGGCATGGTGGAGGGAATGAGCGGCGTCCAGATCGGCCCCGGCGCGACGGCGTTCACACGGATTCCCTTCTCCGCCACCATTTCGGCGAGCCCCGCGGTGAAGTTTGAAATCGCTCCCTTCGTCGCCGCGTAGGCGAGAAGATGAGGCGACGGCTGGCGCGACTGGATCGATGTCGTATTGATGATGGCACTGCCCGGCTTCATATGCGGGATGGCCGCACGGGACAGAAAGAAGGGCGCATAAATGTTGGTTCGAAACGTCCGGTCCCATTCCTCGGAGGTGATATCGCTAATATCTGCATAGGTCCGCTGGAACGCGGCATTGTTCACCAAGATGTCGAGTTGGCCGAAGTTTTCGAGGCACTGACGCACGAGATGATGGCAGTGATCTTCGCTGGTTATATCCCCGGGGAGCACGAGAGCCTTGCGGCCCGCCTCATCGACCCAGCGGGCGGTCTCATTGGCGTCCTGATCTTCGCTGAGATAGGAAATTGCAATGTCGGCGCCTTCGCGCGCGAAGGCGATGGCGACGGCCCGACCGATGCCCGAATCGGCGCCGGTGATCAGTGCAACCTTCCCCTTCAACCTTTCCGATCCGACATAGGTTTCCTCGCCGTGGTCGGGAACCGGCTTCATCGCGCTCGTCAGGCCGGGTGGAGCTTGCTCCTGCGCGGGTTGCGGCGGAAGGGGGCGGCGCGCATCGTTCTCAGGCATCTCGGTCTCCATCTTCAACGGGCATGCGCTTCGAACTCGCCGCCCCTGGAGATGTTCCCGCATGGAGCGCAAACACCTGAAAACGTAACGCTCGGGCCGGGCAATCCTGATGACGGGAAAAGGTGGAGGCATATGCCTGTGTGCGGGCAGACCCCAGCAAAAATGCTCGGGGTCTGCACCTGTTCGGTCGAACCTAGCAACGGTCGACGTATCTGTTACCGTACTGGTCTCTGTAGTAGCAGCGTCCTGGCTGATCCGCGACATTGCCGATCAACGCGCCGGCGACACCGCCGACCGCTGCGCCAACGGCGGCGCCGCGGACATTGCCGGTCGCAACGCCGCCGACAACCGCGCCTGTCGCGGCGCCAACACCGGCGCCCCGTTCCGTTGCGGTACATGCGGCAAGCGATAACCCGACACAGGCAATAAGCATGAGCTTTTTCATGGTAACCTCCCTATCTCGACCTTGTGAGAACCCGCGGTCACCCCACAAGTTCCCGGCCGTGTCGACCCGGATTGAGGCGAAGGGCAGGCCTGGGTACCTATTGTTCGCTCAGGCCTTTGATATGGTCGAGCAGGGCAACGTCGCCGCGCAGGGGATCGGCAGGCAGGTGCGGCCCATCGACCGTCGCTGCGGTCATTCGCGCATAGGCACGGGCTGCTTGCGGCGAGAAGCCCATGGCGCGAAAGCTCTCCTCCCATTTGTCGCGTGGAATGGTCTCCAGCCGCACAGGGCGGCCGAGCGCCGTCGAGAAGGCGGTCGCGACATCGTCGAACGTGTACCGACGCGGCCCTTCGACATAGCGTATGCCGACGTCGTCAGATTTGGAGAGAAGACGGCTGGCGGCCGCTTTCGCGATGTCGACAGGCGAAACCATCGGCAGACGCATGTCGCCCGGAAAGGGTGTCTGCAGGACGCCTTCCCTCGCGGGTTGCAGCAACATGTCGAGGTTCGTGTAGTAGTAGGCCGCACGGTTTATCGCCGTGGGAACGCCGCTTGCCTCGGCTTGCTGCTCGAAGTCGAACAGGACGGACAGGTCACCGATCCCCTCTCCCGGCTGGGCGCCATAGGTCGAGGCGACAACGATCTTTTCAAGGCCCGAACCGGGCAGGGCGTCCGTGATGGCACGCGCTGTCGCCGTTTCCGTTGCATCCGTATCGCCGCCCGGATCGGCCGGCGGATTGAGGAGAAAGGCGCGGCGGCCTCGACGAAAGAGATCGTGCAACGGCGCGGTCTTCCCCACATCGAGAGCGATCGGCTCGACATTCGCGGTGCGGATGTCGTCGACCTTGCCGGCGTCGTGCACGATCGCAATGATCTTTTCGCCGGCCGCATCGAGCAGGTTCACGAGTTTGGACCCGATATGGCCCGTTGCTCCCAGAACGATGAACATTGTGCGCTCCTGTCGCTTGTGCCGTCTATTGTCCGTCTTCCGACGAAACCGCGGGGGCGATATCGGTCTGGGCGGGCGTTGCAGATCCGTCGGCGGTCGCCGCATCCCCCGGCTTCTCTTCCAGCGGCCCCGTCGATGTCCCGTCATTTGAAACCGATACCGAAACCCTGTCCGTCGAAAGCGGCTGCGCCGTTATGGACCCATCGGCGGCCGCGACGCGCCAAACGGTATTGCCGGCGTCATCGGCGATGAGCAGGGCTCCCGTTCCGTCCATGGCAAGACCGACCGGTCGGCCACGGGCCTCGTCCCCTGCCAGGAAGCCCGTCACAACATCCTGAGCGGCGCGGGATAGGCGCCCGTTGGCGAAGGGGATGAATATGACCTTGTAGCCGTTGAAGGCGTTTCGATTCCAGCTGCCGTGATTGCCGACGAAGGCACCGTCTCGGAACGCCTCCGGCATAGCGGAATCGTTGGCAAAGGCGAGGCCCAGCGCCGCGACATGGCTCGACAGCGCATAGTCCGGCACGATCGCCCGCTCGACCATGTCAGGACGCTGCGGATGAACCCGCGGATCGACATGCTGTCCGTAGTAGCTCCAGGGCCAGCCGTAGAAACCGCCCTCTTTCACCGAGGTGAGATAGTCGGGAACGAGATTGGGACCGAGCTCGTCACGCTCATTGACCACCGTCCAGAGTTCGCCGGTCTGCGGGTGAAAGTTGAGGCCGTTGGGATTGCGCAAACCCGAAGCAAAAACCTTTGCCGCGCCGGTCTGCCGGTCGACCTGCCAGATAGCCGCGCGCCCCTTCTCGGCCTCGATACCCCGTTCTCCGGCGTTGGAATTCGAGCCGATCGACACGAAGAGAAACCGCGCGTCAGGACTGAGAGCGAGATCCTTCGTCCAATGGTGATTGATCGGCCCGCCGGGAAGCGGCGTCAAAATCTTCGGCCTAGCCGTAATTTTTCCGCCGCCGAGTTCGTAGGGATAGGCGAGAATGGCGTCGGCCGCAGCGACGTACAGCGTTCCATCGTGCCATGCGACACCGAAGGGCGAATTCAAATCGGCCAGAATTTCCCTTTGCTCATCCACCGCCCCATCGCGATTTGTATCGCGCAGAAGCGTGATGCGGTTCGTCTCGCCGCCTTCCCCTCCTCCGCCGGCCGCCATCGCCATTATCCAGCCACGGATGATATCCTTGGGCCGGTTCAGCGGTTTTCCCTCCGGCGCTTTCGATTGCACGACCAGAACGTCGCCGTTCGGAAGCGTGTGCACGGTGCGCGGATTGGCGAGATCTTTGGCATAGACGGTGACGGTGAGACCCGCAGGGACGTCCGGTGTCTCTCCCTCCTTCCATCCGACGACCGTCGCCACCTTGAGGTCTGGCCACAGGCTTTGCGACGGTTCGGGAAGTACCGGATCGGGGCCGATCTGGCGCGAGGTGTCGAAATCGTCGTTGCCGCCGCATCCGGCGAGCAGAAGAGCCGCAAGAAGGATTGCGCGTCTAGACATGAGAAGCCTCCTGCCGGCCGAGCCAGGCAGCCAAGACCATGACCATGACCATGACCATGACCAGCACCGTGACGATCGACACCGCCAGTCCATAGGGGACGACAGCCGTCCAACCGTCGGCGGTGTGGATGAAGCTGTTCAACGTCGCCGCCAAAAGCGCGAATACGCCGGCGAGGAGCGCGAGCCATGACGGTCCGTTCTTCCAGATGGCGCGGCCGACCACGGCTATGACGAAGGCGCAAAATCCGAAGACCAGCCCGGCCAACAACAGCCATTCGGAGAAATGAAGCCAGAGCAGGTTCGACGTCTGCCAATAGGCGATGTCCGTCAGAACAGTGAGGGAGAAGCAGGCGACCGGAAACGACGCGAAGAATCCGCAAGCGGCGCGCATCGGCCAGGGGGACATGGGCTTGGTGTGGTCAAGATACATCGGCGCGGTTCCGTTGTGTTTGAACTCTCACCTTACGCGCCAAGCGATGGAATGTTCCGTGTGGGAATCTCTGCTGAAAGCGCGGACGCTTGGCGACACGACCGCCGACGCACCCTTGCCGGCATGCAAATGCGGGCCATATCGCTTCAGGAGACCCCACAGGAGCGAGAGCAATTTTCCGGCGCATCTTTCCGATATTGCTGGTGCCGTTGACCGGCTGTTCCGGCGTTCAATCGGCGCTCGCCCCCGCCGGTGAGGAAGCGGCTGCGATCTATCAGCTTCTTCTCGTCATGGTGATTGGCGGGGTATTGGTGTGGCTTGTAGTCGTCGGCTTGCTTCTTCATGCGGCGCGACGCCGGGAAACCTCGTGGACCGAAGAGCAGGCGGGCCGCCTGATCCTGTTCGGCGGCGTCGCCTTTCCCGTTGTCGTGCTGCTTACGCTTCTCGCCTACGCCGTCTGGCTGATGCCGGTGATCCGGCCGTGGTTCGCGCAGCAGGCGCCACAGCCCGAAATGATCGAGGTGACCGGCGAACAATTCTGGTGGCGCATCCGCTATCCGGCGGTGGACAGCATGCCGGCCTTCGAGACGGCGAACGAACTGCGACTTTCCCTTGGCGAGCGGGTCGCCTTCTCGCTCAAGGCGACCGATGTCATTCATTCGTTCTGGATTCCGGTGCTTGGCGGAAAGATGGACATGATCCCGGGGCGCACGAATACGTCGTCCTTGCTGCCGACGAAGACGGGTGTCTTCCGCGCACCCTGCGCCGAATTCTGCGGCACCTCCCACGCGCTGATGGCCTTTTCCGTCATCGTCATGGAGCCTGCCGATTACTTAGCCTGGCGACGCGCGCAGGCTGCGGGCAACGGAACGCGCGGGAGCGAAGGCGAGCGGCTTTTTGCTTTCCACGGCTGCTCCGGCTGTCACGGCATAAGGGGGATGACACAGGCCCCGAGCCTTGGCCCGGACCTGACCTTCTTCGGCCAGCGCCAGACGGTCGGGGCCGGCACGCTTGCCAATACGGTCGAGAACGTTACGCGCTTCATCCGCAACCCTGATGTCGTCAAGCCTGGCGCGAAAATGCCGGCCTTCGACATGCTTCCCGACTCGGAGATCAACGCCATCGCCGATTACCTCATGGGGCTCAAATGACCGAAACGGCAGAGCTTTCCGTCGAGGAACGCAAGGCGCAGGAGGCAAAGCTCCGCGATGTCTGGCGCACGCCCTCTGGCTGGCGCTACTGGACCTCGGTCAACAATACCGAGATCGGCCTGTGGTATGGCTCGGCCGCATTCCTCTTCATGCTGTTCGCCGGCGTGCTGGCCCTTGTGGTGCGCGTGCAGCTTGCCGTTCCCGACAACGACTTCCTCTCCGCCGACACCTTCAACCAGGCCTTCACCCTGCACGGCACCGTCATGATGTTCCTGTTCGCCGTGCCGATCTTCGAGGCGGTGGCGATCTTCCTCCTGCCTTCGATGCTCGGCGCGCGGGAACTTCCCTTCCCGCGCCTCTCCGCCTTCGGTTTCTGGAGCTTTGCACTCGGCGGCATATTCGTCTGCGGCTCGATCTTCTTCGGCGCGGCGCCCAATACCGGCTGGTTCATGTATCCGCCGCTCGCCACGGACAAGGAGTATTCCGGCATCGGCGCCGATGTCTGGCTGCTCGGGCTGTCCTTCATCGAGGTCGCCTCCATCGCCGCCGCGGTGGAATTGATCGTCGGCATCATGAAGTGCCGCGCACCCGGCATGCGTATCAACATGATGCCGCTTTTCGCCTGGTATCTTCTCATCGTCGCCGGCATGATCCTCTTCGCCTTCCCGCCGCTGATCGCCGGCGACATCCTGTTCGAGATGGAGCGGATGTTCGGCTGGCCCTTCTTCGACGCGGAGCGTGGCGGCGATCCCCTGCTCTGGCAGCATCTGTTCTGGATCTTCGGCCACCCCGAGGTTTATATCATCTTCCTGCCGGCCATCGCGCTCATGGCGATGATCGTGCCGACCTTCTCGCAACGGCCCATCGTCGGCTATTCCTGGATCGTGCTCGCCGCCGTCGGCACCGGGTTCCTGAGCTTCGGCCTCTGGGTACACCACATGTTCACGACGGGCCTGCCGCAGATTTCGCTCGCCTTCTTCTCGGCCGCCTCCGAGGCCGTGGCGATCCCGACCGGCGTGCAGATCTTCGTCTTCATCGCCACTATGCTCGCCGGCCGCGTCATTTTCTCCGTGCCGATGCTGTTCGGCGCCGGGGGTCTTGCGATCTTCATCATCGGCGGCCTGACGGGCGTTATGGTGGCGGTCGTTCCTTTCGATTGGCAGGCGCACGACACCTATTTCATCGTCGCCCACCTGCACTATGTGCTGATCGGCGGCATGCTCTTCCCTGTCGTCGCCGGCATCTACTATTATTATCCGCTGCTCAACGCGCGAAAACTCTCCGACCGGCTGGGAAAAATCGCCTTCTGGCTGATGTTCTCGGGGTTCAACATTGCCTTCTTTCCGATGCATCTCGCAGGTTTGCGCGGCATGCCGCGACGGGTCTTCACCTATCCCGCCGAGATCGGTTGGGATTGGTTCAACCTTATCTCCACCATCGGCTCCTTCATCTTTGCAGCCGGGGTCGCCATCGTGGTGATCGATGTGCTGAGGCCCAAGCATCGCCAGCCGAAGGGCGAGCAGAATCCTTGGAACGCCGGCACGCTGGAATGGATCAGCGGACCGGAGGAGAAGTGGGGCGTACGCTCCATTCCCATCATCACGAGCCGCTATCCGATCTGGGACCAGCCCGGCCTTATCGAAGGCATCAAAACCGGGCGCTACTACTTGCCCGATACGAAGGACGGCGCGCGCGAAACACTCGTCACCTCCGTCCTCGACGCCGAGCCTATCCAGTGCCTGCGCGTCGGCGGCACCTCGGTCCTGAGCATCATCGCCGCTTTCTCGCTCGGCGGCGTCTTCATCGCGCTCACCTTCCACTGGTGGATCGTCACGATCGTCTGCGCGGTGATGACGCTTGCCGCCATCGTCGCCTGGCTCTGGACCGGCACCGCCGCCATACCCAAGGAGGAGATGCGCGATGTCGGGCTCGGCAGGACGCTGCCGCTCTACACGTCCGGGCCGCAATCGGTCGGCTGGTGGGCCATGTTCATCACCATGGCCGGCGACAGCACGGCCTATGCCAGCCTGATGTTCGGTTATTTCTTCTATTGGACCATCCACGATGACTTCACCGCCGGCCATGCCGGCCCCGGCACGCTCTGGCCGCTCGCCGCAGCCGGCCTCTTCACGCTCGCCTGGCTGGCGATGCTCGCAGCCCGCAAGGCGAACGAAGGCGACCGCGATGCGCGCACGCGCCTCTGGCTTGCCCTCTCCGCCCTCCTGACGTTCGCCGCCGGTTGCGCCGGCCTTGCCGGCCCCTATCTCACGGCGATGGACCCGACCGCGCATGTCTATCCGGCCATCGTCTGGGTTGTCACCCTTTGGACCGTCGTGCATGGCGGCGTCGGCGTGATCATGCAGGCCTATTGCCTGGCGCGCAGCCTTACGGGCCGGATGAGCGCCCGCCACGACATGGACCTGCGCAATGTCGTGCTCTACTGGCATTTCCTCGTCATCACCGCGATCACGACCTTCGGCGTTCTCGGTCTCTTTCCGGGCTTGAGGTAATGCCATGCGTCTGATCCCCAAGGAAATCGAAAGCCTCTGGACGCTCTTCACCGCACCGACGATCTGGGCGCTGCATTTCCTTGCCTGCTACATCACCGCCGCGACCTATTGCGCGAAGGCGAGCGCCGCGTCTTTCTCCTTCGAAACCATGCGCCTTGCGCTCGGCGCCGTCACGCTCTTGGCCCTTGGCGGAATCGTCCTCTCCGCCGTTCTCGCCTGGCGGCAATGGGGTTTCGGCTCCGGCGATCCGCCGCATGACGAACCGACCCGCAGGGATCGCCTGCTCTTCCAGGGCTTCGCGACGCTGCTGCTCTCCGGCCTCAGCTTCGTGGGGGTGGTCTTCCTCGCCGTGCCGCTCATCTTCATCGAGGCCTGCCAGCCATGAAGAGCCTTGCACGCATCCTCGGCCTTCTCCTCCTCCTCGTGCTTTGCGCCGTCCTCGTGGCGAGCTTCGGCGGCGGCTCATTCACCGTCCATATGATCGTCCATATGGGCATCGTCGCGGTTGCCGCGCCGCTCATCGGCTACGGTATGCGCAGCACCCGGCTCGATGCAGCACCGGGCGTGGCGCGGATCACGCCCATGCTCGCATCGTTCTTCGAGCTCGTCGCCGTCTGGTTCTGGCACCTGCCGGCGTTGCGCGCGATCGCCGACGCGAGTCTCACACTTTCCTTTCTCGAGCAGGCAAGTTTCCTTACGGCGGGCATCCTGCTGTGGCGGGTCTGCTTGCGGCCGGGGGAAGGCCGACTTGCCGGCGCGGCCGGGCTGCTGTTCACCTCCATGCACATGACCCTGCTCGGCGTCCTGCTGGCACTCGCCCCGCGTCCCCTCTACGGCGAGGGCGATGTCTCCTGCTTCGGCATTTCGATTTCGGCCGCCGCCGACCAGCAGATCGGCGGGATCGTCATGCTGATGGTCGGCGCCTGCGCCTATCTTCTCGGAGGGATCGTGCTTCTGGCCGGACTGCTGCATGACGGCGAAGCGCTACCCACGGAGAAACCGCGATGCTGATCGGCCGCAAACACATCGTCGGCCTCCTTCTTGCGGGAGTCCTGAGCGCGTTTCTTCTCGCCTGGTCAGGCCTCATCGGCGTCGGCGCGAGCACGGGCCACTGGAAGGCGACCGACTGGTTCCTGCACTGGGTCATGCGGTCATCGGTGCGCACGGCCGCGTTGGGCACGAAGGTACCCGTCTTCACCGAAGGCATGTTGCCGATGGCGGCCGGTCATTTCGAAGCGGGCTGCGCCATCTGTCACGGCTCGCCGGCCATGGCGCGGCCCAAAAGCGTCGGCAGGATGCTTCCGGCACCACCTGACCTGAAAGACAAGATCGCGACCTGGACTGACGCCGAGCTTTTCCAGATCGTGCAGCATGGCATACGGTTCACCGGCATGCCCGCCTGGCCGGCTGCGTATCGCGAGGACGAGGCGTGGGCCATGGTCGCATTCCTGCGCCGCTATCCCGACCTCGATGCGAAGCGATACCGCGACCTGGCCGGCTATGCTACCACGCAATCGACGTCGGCGGACAAGGTGCTTGAGGACTGCAATGGCTGCCACATGCCGGAGCGCCTTGACGCCGAAAGCCTCATTCCGAATCTCTCCGGACAATCGGCGCTCTACCTCGAGCAGGCCCTTGCTGCCTATGGGAACGGAACCCGGCCAAGCGGCACAATGGCCGTGGCAATTCGTGGATTGAGCGAGGCAGAACATCAAACGCTCGCCCGCCACTTCGCGAGCCTGCCACCGGTAGCCCTGCAGTCGACAGTGGAGAGCTCCCTCGCCCGGCTCGGTGAATCGCTCGCTCTGAAGGGGGACGCCGCGCGACGTATCCCCGCCTGTCTCTCCTGTCACGACAAGGCGGATGCAAACCCCGCCTATCCGCATCTCTCCGGCCAGGCTGAAGCCTACCTCGCCAATCAGTTGCGGCTCTTTGTCGGAAAGAGGCGCGGCGGCGGCCCTTTCCGGGCGCTGATGACCCAAGCGGCCGCCAATCTTCAAGACGAGGACATCGCGGCGCTAGCCGCCTATTTCGCTGCGCGCAGCGCGAGTCAGGATCCGGCACAGCCGTAATTCCTGTCGGCCGTCGCCAGTATGACAGCGCGCTCCTGCGGCCTGGAGAATAAGGGAACAATCGGCAGGTAAAGAGGTTGGGCCTTCAACTCCAACCTCGTGAGACGACCATGACTCTGACTGCGCTGGCACTCAATTGCACGCTCAAGACGAAGCGTGCCGAAGACCCGTCCTCCACAGATCGCATGCTGAAGCTGCTCGCCGCCGCAATGGAGCCTCTGGGCGTAACGACAGAATTCCTGCAGCTTGCCGATTACGACATCAAGCCCGGCGTTACCTCGGATGAAGGCAATGGCGACGCGTGGCCCGACATTCGCCGCAGGATTCTCGATGCCGATATCCTCATCATGGGCACGCCGATCTGGATGGGCCAACCTTCCAGCGTCTGCAAGCGGGCGCTGGAACGCATGGACGCCTTTCTGGAGGAAAAGGACGATGAAGGCCGGATGGTTTCGTATGGCCGGGTCGCCGCCGTTGCCGTCGTCGGCAACGAGGATGGTGCGCATCACGTCTCGGCCGAACTCTTTCAAGCACTGAACGATGTCGGCTTCACCATTCCCGCCAACGCAGTGACCTATTGGGTCGGCGAAGCGATGGGCTCGGTCAATTTCGTCGATCTGGAGGAAATCCCCGATGTTGTGCAGGACACGCTCAACCTCGTCGCTCGAAATACCGTACACGCCGCGCGCCTTTTCAAAGCACTGAACCGCGCCGGCTTTGCCGGAGACCCCAACTCGTGAGAAGTAGGGTCTATGACAAGCAAGACGACAAACAAGTTTTCTCCTGAAGTCCGCGCTCGCGCCGTTCGAATGGTGGTCGAGCATGAAGCGGAGCATCCTTCGCGCTGGGCGGCTGTGTCTTCCATAGCCGCCAAGATCGGCTGCTCGGCGCATCCGCTCAACGAATGGGTGAAGAAGGCCGAAGTGGACAGCGGCAAGCGTGCGGGTTTGCCGAGTGACGTTGCAGAGAAGATGAAGGCTCTGGAGCGGGAGAATCGCGAACTTCGTCAGGCCAACGAGATTTTGCGCAAAGCGTCTGCGTATTTTGCCCCCTCTCGGCGAATGTAAACATTCGCCTGCCGGGCAGGGAGGCGGAGCTCGACCGCCCACTGAAGCGATGATTTCCTTCATCGATGCACACCGCTCGGTGCTCGGGGTCGAGCCAATCTGCAGACTGCTGCCGATTGCCCCATCCACCTATTATGAAGTCGTCGCCAAGCGCACGGACGTGGGCCGCCTGTCGGCCCGCGAACGCAATGATATTGCCATGAAAGTCGAGATACGCCGGGTGTTCAACGAGAACTTCCAGGTCTATGGCGTGCGCAAAGTCTGGCGACAGTTGCTACGGGAGGGCTACGACATCGCCCGCTGCACGGTTGCTCGGCTTATGAGGGTAATGGGACTGCAGGGCATCATTCGTGGCAAACCGATCCGCACGACGATCAGCGACAAGACCGCACCATGCCCGCTCGACCGGGTGAACCGGCACTTCTACGCTCCCGCGCCGAACATGCTGTGGCTTTCGGATTTCACTTATGTCGCGACCTGGCAGGGCTTCGTCTACGTGGCCTTTGTCATCGATGCTTTTGCTCGCCGTATCGTCGGTTGGCGGGCAAGCCGGACTGCCCATGCGGGCTTTGTGCTCGATGCCCTCGACCAGGCCCTTCATGATCGGCGGCCCGTTCACCGTGGCGGGCTGGTTCATCATTCCGACCGCGGCTCGCAAGGCGGATTCAACCGGTCGTCGCAACACTCCAATCATGGAGGTATTCATGGGACGACCTGCTGGATGGATGCAGGAGTTGACGGGGCGAGGAATAATGCGCTCGCCAGGTGCACCGTCGCTTCGTCGTGAGATTGAACGACACTTCTGGGAAAAGATCGCGACCGGGATCACCAGTGAGAAGGCCGCGGAAGCGGTCGGGGTGTCGCAAGTTGTCGGCACACGCTGGTTCCGTCATCGTGGCGGAATGCCATTGTTCATGTCGAGCCCCATATCCGGGAGATACTTGTCGTTCACCGAGCGAGAGGAGATCGGACTTCTGTGGGCCCAACGCGTCGGGGTGCGAGAGATCGCCCGTCGTATCGGGCGTAGCCCGTCCTCGGTCTCGCGAGAGCTGAGACGAAACGCTGCAACGCGTGGCGGGAAGCTCGAATATCGAGCTTCGGTCGCACAATGGAAGGCGGAATTGGTGGCCAGAAGACCAAAGCCGGCGAAGCTGGTGACGAACCCACGTTTGCAACACTACGTCCAAGACCGTTTGGCTGGTAAGATCCAAGCCCCTGACGGCCGTGAGATTTCAGGCCCTCAGCAGGCACCGTTCAAGGGGCGCAACAAGCCACACCGCGGTGACAGGCAATGGGTTAATGGGTGGTCGCCCCCTTCTTCGGCCGCCGCTTCGCTGAACAACGTCATCGACGACCGGAACTTGAGATGGTCTGGCGAGCCGAATATCTCATGGGCGGAATGGCCGAATACCCCGAGCACCGCGTCGACCGCCTTCGTCATTCTATCGCGAAGGACGGGATGTTCGAGGTAGGCGCGAGCCTCCTCGATCGAGCCGATGCCGTAGAAGCTCGCGGTCGGTGATCGCCCCAGCGCCCGCAACTGCGGGAAGACGAACCACATCCAGTGCGTTTCCTTGCGTCCCGCGTTGAGCTCGGCAACGGCCGTGTCGAAAACGAGATCCTGCGCTGCGATGAAACGAGAGAGATCGAACGGGTCGGGCGTCATCATCGTTACCATTTCTGCTCGATGTCAGATCGGCGCAGCGGCCAGCAGGACGGCGACGGGCACGGTGATCGCCGACGCACTGAGTGCCACGGCAGCCACAAGCCTGATCAGACGGGCGCGTCGGGCGCGCCGAGGATCCCATTCATACGCCATACTCGTCCCTCCGACCCCTAAAACAGCATGCGGAACGCAGAGAGTCTATCCCGCAGTACGGTCGCCGCTCGCCTTCCGCGCCCGCACCATTGCAAAGCGTCCCGTCGCTCTTATCTCTTGTCGCTGAGGTCAACGGAGACGCATAGGATGAAGGAAGTCGTCATCGATGCCTTATCGGATGATGCAGCGGAGATCATAGTGGAGACCAGGCGCAAGAGCCCTCTGCGATGCGCGGTCGTCTGCCTTTGTTGCGAGCGCGCGGATCAGCCGATGGATGATGATGGCTGCGGTATTTGCGATGCGTGCCTCGGATTACCGGTTTCCGCCGGGGCCGCTTCAGATACCCTTGAATGTCGGGCATCCTCGTCCCATCTACCGCTTACTGCCCGTGATCGATAACTGCCTGCAGCGATAATGCTTTTGTCGCGCGTTCGTGGTTGTCCGGGTTCGAAGGGCGCTCCCCGAAAGGGTCGAGCGCCCTTCGTCATTTCAGCATACCGCGGGCTTGGCCTGGATGGCGATTGACTTCCCTACGTCGCGCTCCACATCAGCACCGTCCTTCGGACTCAAGCGGGCGGATTGGGGAGGTCCAAGCAGCCCCCGCTGCCTTGGACCTTCCCACCACATCATCATGCATGTCGTTGAGCGGATGATTAGCGAACAACCTTGGCAACCATCGGCCTCCTTACTGCGTTCACCTTTATTCTCGGCGACGGGTTTGGCGCAAGAATAAGAGACAACTGATGACAGAGCTCCGTGGTCGTCTGGAGATGTCGAAAGGTCTGCACGAAACAGGTACGGCGCGCATCGCTGATCGCACTCACGGCAATTGCCGGTGCCGTGCTCTGGGTGGCGGCGCCGAAGTGGCAAGCACCCCGAATTAGCCCTAAAACCGACAAGCAGGGCCTGATGTCAGTTGGCGTCACTCATGCCACGCCAGTTTTCAAGAGGAAGGCATATCGCCATCCGCCGGCAGTCTCGTGCTGGCGTGTAATATGATCGCAACATTACGCACGGCGATCGCGGGATCCCGTTACGTCAACCGTTGTGTTAGGCGTGATACTTCCCTGGCCACGGTTTCGCATCTTCTCCCGCAGCTTGTTGGGCGTCATGCCGAAATTTGCCCGAAAGCGCCGGCAAAAGTGCGAGCTGTTTGCAAAGCCGACGTCGAGGGCAATCTCGATCACGGTCTTGGATGTTCGCTCGACCAGCTGCGCGGCCTTCTTCATGCAGATCTTCTCGTATGCCGCAGCAGGTGAAAAGCCCGTCTTGTTCTGGAATATCCGTTCCAGCTGACGCCGGGAAAGACCAACGCGGTCCGCGATCGCCTCGATCTCAAGCCTGTCGTCCATATTTTCCTCCATGCAAAGCAGCGCCACGCGAATGCGGTCATCGCAGTGAACGGGCAGAGTGATCGGCGTCCGGCTCTGCAGATCCGAACCTTCTCTGCGGCGATCGAGTTGAAGGATTTCCATGGCATTGCGTTCTGCGCCCTCGCCGACATGCCGCCGGACCAGCAGTGCGGCAAGATCGGCCACGGCGCTTCCTCCGGCACATGTCGTCACCTTTCCGTCCTCAACGAAGAGCCGTTGCGAGGTCAACCGGATCGCCGGGAAGCGTGCCTTGAATTCGGAGTGATGCAGCCAGCTGACACACGCCGTCTTGCCGGCCAGCAGTCCGGAATTGGCAAGAACGAAGCTGCCGGTGCAGGCGCCGATCAGCCTGACGCCCTTCTGGAGGGCCCGCTGAAGAAAGCTGACGGATTCGGAGGGTAACTGTTCCTCGACGCCCAGAAGGCCGCCAATCACGACGACATAGTCGAAGCGCTCCGGATCACCCAGACCCGTGGTCGGAACAACCTGAACGCCGCAGCTTGATCGGATCATGTGTGTGTTCGGGCTCAGGACATCCCAGTCGCACAGGCGGCGGCCAGACTTGTCCTCCACGTCGCTGGCGAGCCGCAGGGTATCAACGAACAGCGCGAAGGCGCTCAGGGTGAATTGCCGGGCGAGAAGGAAGCCGACCCTCAGCCGCTTGCCGGATCCGCTATCGGGGCCGTGGTTCTTGCCGCGTCCGGCGACGACATATCCAGTTCCACGCTCCAGCATCGGCTCTCCCCGCATTCGAAGGACGGCCGACCACGGCCCCGTCTTGCTGGAAACCTATAGAAGGGGATGCCGCGACGGAAATTTCGATCGCAAATGCCGGCATTAGCAATCTGCACGGGGGTTCGAATTCCTTATGCCGGCATTGGAACTTCTAATTTTCCAGCGGCCGCGAAGGTTCCTACCCTCAGCCTCGTCAAACAGCGCGATTGGCCGCGGAGAAGGAGTTTTTACATGAACATGTTTGCGCGAGGGATGCCGAACCAGCTCCTGCGGTTGCAGGAGATGCACAATGGCGAGAAGGCACAGCCGACCTTCTCGGCTGGAGAAATGGAGCGGCGACAGAACGCGATGCGCGGCATTTTGGAGGAGTTGAAACTCGATGCTGCTGTCCTGACCTCCTATCACAACATCTGCTATTTTTCCGATTTCCTGTATTGCTCCTTCGGCCGGCGCTATGCGTTCGTCATCACGCCGGAAAAGGCGACATCGGTCTCCGCCGGCATCGATGCCGGCCAGCCATGGCGCCGCACCTTCGGTGACAACATCACCTACACCGACTGGCAGCGAGACAATTTCTTCCACGCCCTGCAACAGCTTCTTCCGAATGCTTCGCGCATCGGCATCGAGTTCGACCAGGTCAATCTCGACCTGCGCCGCCTGCTGGAAGAGGCCTTCCCCAGTGTCGAGTTCGTCGATATCGGCTCGCCGACCATGTGGTTGCGCACGATCAAGTCGGCCGAAGAAATCGTGCTCATCAAGGCAGGGGCCGCAACGGCCGATATCGGCGGCGCCGCTGTGGCGAAGGCCGTGCAAGAAGGCGTGCCGGAATATGAAGTCGCGCTAGCCGGTACGCAGGCCATGGTCCGCCACATTGCGGATCGTTTTCCCCATGCCGAGCTGATGGATACGTGGGTTTGGTTCCAGTCGGGCATCAACACCGACGGGGCTCATAATCCGGTGACGTCGCGCCGCGTCCAGAAGGGAGACATTCTCTCTTTGAACTGCTTCCCGATGATCGCTGGTTATTATACGGCGCTCGAACGCACGCTGTTCCTCGACCATGCCAGCGACGAGCATCTGCGCATCTGGGAGATCAACTGCGCCGTCCATCGTCGCGGCCTTGAACTGCTGAAGCCCGGTGCGCGTTGCGGCGATGTGGCGACGGAACTCAACGAGATCTACCGCGAGCACGGCCTGCTCGGCTACCGTTCCTTCGGCTACGGTCATTCCTTCGGCGTGCTCTCCCATTACTACGGCCGCGAGGCGGGCGTCGAGCTGCGCGAGGACATCAACACCGTGCTGCAACCCGGCATGGTCGTCTCCATGGAGCCGATGTTGACCATTCCGGAGGGCATGCCGGGCGCCGGTGGCTATCGTGAGCACGACATCCTGGTGATGACGGACACCGGCAGCGAGAACATCACAGGCTTCCCCTTCGGTCCCGAGCGTAATATCCTCCCCGCCTGACCCGTCCGCGGGCAACTTGGAACGGGCCGCCCGATCGGCCCGTTTCCTTTTGGAACAGTGCTGCCCCGTGAGAAACATCCCGACCGACCTTCTTCGCACCTTCCTTGCTGTTATTGATCTGCGCAGCCACACGCGCGCTGCTGAGCAGCTCGGCCGTACCCAGCCGGCCATCAGCCTGCAGATGAAGAAGTTGCAGGAACTGCTCAACGTCTCCCTCTTCGCCAAGGATGCCAGTGCCCAGCCGACCGAGGCGGGCGAACTGGTGGCGAGCTATGCCCGTCAGATGCTGACACTGAACGACGAGATGGTGCTGCGCCTCTCCCGGCGCGACCAGCATGGCAAGATCCGCCTCGGCATTCCCAATGACTATGCCGACCATTTCCTGCCGAAGCTGATGCCGCGCCTTGCCCGCAGCGGCCACGATTTCCGCTTCGAGGTCGTCTGCGACCTTTCCCATGTCCTGCTGCAAGGGCTGCGCAACGGTCTGTACGATCTCGTGGTGGCGATGACGCCGGACGGGCCGGCAGAAGGCGCGTTCATGACCTGGAAGGAGCCGCTCGCCTGGGTGGGTGACGGCGAGACCTCCATTGTTGCGGATGGCGGTGGCAATCTGCGCATCGTCTGCTATCCGGAGGGCTGCCTCTACCGACGGGCGATGCTGACGGCCCTGCAGCGAGACGGGCGTGGTTATGACCTCGTCTATACGAGCCCCAGTCTTTCGGGCCTCGAGGCCGCAGTCGGTTCCGGCTTCGGCAACACGGTGCTCGCCCGTCGCATCGTGCCGGCCAAGCTATCGACGCTTGACGACGCCCTCGGCCTTCCCAGGCTCGCGGACGTCGTCGTCGGCATCTATCTGAGTTCCGACCGCAAACGCTCCCCGGTGGCGGAGAGCTTTGCTGCGCATTTTGCCGACGCTTTTCTCGCCGACACCCGGAACGGATGATCAGGCCCGCCGCACACGGCGAATGAGGTTCAACACCAGAAACAGGGCGATGGAGACGGTGGTCAGCAGGCTTGCCGCCGCCATGATCGTCGGGTTGATCTGGTCCCGGATGCCGGAGAACATCTGCACCGGCAACGTGCGCTGCTCGGCCCCCGTGAGGAAGAGGGCGACGATGACCTCGTCGAAGGAGACGGCGAAGGCAAGCAGTGCGCCGGAGACAATGCCAGGCAGGATGAGAGGCAGCGTGACGGCGAAGAACACGCTGATCGGCCCGGCGCCGAGACTGGCGCCTGCCCGCGTGAGATTGGAATCGTAGGTGGAAAGCGCTGAAAGCACCGTGACGACCACGAAGGGAATGGAGAGCGCGGCATGGGCGAGTACCAGTCCCGTGCGCGTGTTGGTGAGCCCGAGCGTACCGAAGAACATGTAGGCGCCAACGGCGACGATGACGACGGGCATGATCATTGGCGAGATCATCAATGCCATGACGGCTTTACGGGCTGGAAAGCCGGGTCGGCTGATGCCGAGTGCGGCCAGCGTGCCGAAAAGCGTGGCGAGCGCCGTGCTGAAGAGAGCCGCGACGACGCTGTTGAAAAGGCTCTGTGTCCAGCGCGGGTTCTCAAAGAAATCCGCATACCAGCGCCAGGAGTACTCCTGGATCGGAAAGGTGAAGAACGGATCCTTCGAAACCGACAACGGAAACACGACAAAGAGCGGTCCGATAAGGAAAACGAGAACGGCAAAAGCGAAGGTGACGACGGCGAGACGGCAGAGCCGTTCGCTTCGGGTTGCGTAAGCAGGAAGCCACATGGTTCTCATCCAAGCTTGATACGTTCCGCACCGACGAGGCGCAGGAACAGGAGGTAGATGGAGAGCGTCATGACGAGGAGCACGCAGGCGAGCGCAGCGGCCATGCCCCAGTTCAGGTCGCGGTTTATGTAGGTGGCGATGAAGTTTGACATCATCTGGTCACGCGGCCCGCCGACCAGTGCCGGCGTGATGTAGTAGCCGAGCGACAGGATGAAGGTCATCAGGCAGCCGGCGGCAACGCCAGGCAGCGTCTGCGGCGCGTAAACCCGCCAGAAGGCGAAAAATGGTGGCGCACCAAGCGAACGAGCGGCGCGCAACTGTCCTTGCGGAATGGACTTCATCACGCTGAGGATCGGAAGGATGGTGAAGGGCAGCTGGATATGGGTCATGGCCGTCACGGTGCCGAAGCGTGTCAACATCAGTTGCAGCTTTTCCGTCGTGAGGCCGAGGGCCAGCAGCGTCTGGTTTATGATGCCGTCCGTTTGCAGCAACACGACCCATGCGGTGGTGCGCACCAGAAGCGAGGTCCAGAGCGGCAGCAGCACCATCAGGAGCAGGAAGCCGGCGATGCGGACAGGCGCCAGCGAAATGACATAGGCCGTCGGAAAGCCAAGCAGCAGCGTTGCGAAAGTCACCAGCGCGGCAATCCACAGCGTGCGACCGAGGATGCCGAGAAAGACAGCCTGATCCTGTGGCACCTTGACGATGCTGCCGGACGCATCCTGCCCGAAATCCACGGCTGTCAGAAGATAGTAGGGTGTCACGGGATCGGCGTTGCGCTTGAGGATCGCCCATAGGTCCGGGCTCGCCCAGACAGGGTCGAGTGTGGCGAACTGCGGGGCGAGAGGCCCTTCCTGAAAACTGCCGAGATGGCGGGCAACCGACATGATGCGGCTGCGCATGCCGGCGCTTTCGTAGTTCAGCCGCTTGCCGAGCGCGGCTGCCGTATTGTTCTCCTTTGCCCGTGCAAGATCCGCCGCCAGCGCGACATAGACGTCTTCGCCGGGGGTGGATCTTCCATCCCAGCCGTCAAGCGCGACAATCGTTTGCGGCAGGACGTCGCGCACTTCCGGATTGCTGACGGCCGTCGTCAGGAAAATGCCGATTGGGGCAGCGAAGGTTACAAGCAGAAACAGGAGCGCCGGCAATGCCAGCGCGAATGCCCGGAGCCGGTTCGGTCTTTCCGCACGGCGGAGCGCCGCACCCAGATTGGCGTCGGCGGCGAGAGGGGCAAGAGACATGGTCTGCGTCATGGCTACCTCGTCAGCGTTCGGCAATCAGCCGCGAAACAGGTCATCTCGATGAGGCTTTCCGGCTGGATGGCTGCACCAGACGCCGCCGGCAAGGACGCAACGAGGCGATCTCCGCCGAAGGCTTCGAGTGTCAACCGCACCCGGTCGCCAAGAAAGGTTTTGTCGAGCACGCGGGCACGGATGCGGTTTTCGGCAGTGCCGCGTTCCGCATTGTCGAGACCAAGTCGCTCCGGGCGGAGTGACATGGTGAGGTTCGATCGGGCCTGTCCCGAGGCGCCCGTTGTCAGGAGCCGGGTTCCGTCCGCCATTCGCACCACGTTGAAGCCGTTTTCCGTCCCGACAAACTCGCAGGAAAGCGTGTTGTTGTCACCGATGAAGCCGGCGACGAAACGGTTGTCGGGTCGGTCGTAGAGGGTGACCGGATCGGAAAGCTGCTGGATTTTACCTTCGTGGAAGACAGCGATCCGGTCGGACATGGTGAGTGCTTCGGACTGGTCGTGCGTCACATAGACCATGGTGATGCCGAGGCGTTGCTGGATTTTCCGGATTTCCACCTGCATGTGCTCGCGAAGCTGCTTGTCGAGCGCGCCGAGCGGCTCGTCCATCAGGATGAGCTTCGGGTTGAAAACCATGGCGCGGGCAAGCGCCACGCGCTGCTGCTGCCCGCCCGAAAGTTGCGCTGGACGACGCTCGCCAAGGCCGGTGAGCTTGACCATGGATAGCGCTTCCTCGACCCGACGTCTTGCATCGGCACCCCTGACGCCGCGGTAGCGCAGGGGGAAGCCGACATTCTCGGCAACCGTCATATGTGGAAAGAGCGCGTAGTTCTGGAAGACGAAGCCGATGTCGCGGCGCTCGGGCGGCAGGCGTTCCACGGCCTGTCCTTCGAGCATGATACGCCCGCTCGTCGGCTGTTCGAAGCCGCCGAGCATCATCAGCGTCGTCGTCTTCCCGGAGCCGGACGGACCCAGCATGGTGAGGAATTCGCCGCGTCGAACGCTGAGATTCAGGTCCTCGACGACAAGCGTGCGCCCGTCATAGGTCTTTTGCACACGCTCGAAGGCGACCATGATTTCGGCGGTATTTGTAACTGGAGGCGCTTCATCGAAGCGCCTCCTTTCCAGCGTCATCGTGTTCATCCGTCGCTCCTCAGTTGGAAAGCCAGGTGGTGAAGCGCTTGCGGATCTCGTCGCCATGGTCGGCCCAGAAGGCGTTGTCGAGTGTCAGCGACGCTGTCAGATTGACCGAACTCGTCGGCAGGCTTTCCGCATCCTCCGGCGCCACTTCGGCAGCTGCAGTCGTCCGGACCGGGCCGTAGGGTATGTATTTTGTGATGCCGGCCAGAACCTTGGGCTCGACTGCGAAATGGATGAAGGCGAGCGAGCCTTCCAGATCCTTCGCGCCTTTGGGAATGACCCAGTAGTTGGAATCGAGGATCTGATTGTCCCAGACGATTCCGAAATTTCTGCCTTCCTTGTTGGCGTTGAAGATGCGTCCGTTCCAGGCGGTCGTCATGGTCACCTCGCCGGAGGCGAGAAGTTGCGGCGCCTGCGCGCCCGCTTCCCACCAGACGATCTGGCTCTTGATCGTGTCCAGCTTGGCGAAAGCGCGGTCGACACCTTCCGGTGTTGCAAGCGTCGCATAGACATCCTGCGGCGCTACGCCGTCTGCGAGGAGTGCGAATTCAAGATTGGTCGCGGGGTTTTTCCAAAGACCACGCTTGCCGGGGAAGTTGGCGAGATCGAAGAGATCGGCAAGCCGCGTCGGCGGCTTTTCCAGCTTGTCCTGATCGTAGGAGAGAATAGTCGCATAGACGATTGTCCCGACACCGCAATCCGATGTGGTGCCGGCGAGCCAGTCCGACTTCGGGCCGATCTTTTCCCAGTCGATCGTTTCGAAAAGACCTTCGTCACAGCCCTGTAGCAAGGTCGGCGCGTCAACGTCCACCACGTCGATCGTCGTGTTGCCGCTGTCAATCATTGCCTTGATCTTGGCTATTTCGCCGCCGTACTCCTGCTCGGATATCTGTCGGCCGGTTTCCTCGCTGTAAGCGCCGAATACGGCCTTTCGCTGGGCATCCTGATAAGCTCCACCGAAGCTCATGACTGAAAGCGGCTCGGCCGCGAGTGCCACGCCGAGCGTCAAGCCATAGGCAAGCGTCGTCGCTGCCAGGAACATGCGTGTTCTGAACATGGAAATTCCTCTCTGGAGACAGATTTGATCTACCCGTCGTGACGCCCGTCTTGCTTGCGAGCTATGAGGAAAGCCTATGTTGCGACATGCTGCGGCGCAAATAAGTAGCTGTCATGTGAGCATGAGCGCCGCTTATCGGAGCTGCGGGCTAATTCCTGTACCCTACCACAAGATCACGCCGCAGACCGCGGACACTCGCGACTATATATGTGAACAACCCGGTGCATAAAAAGTCTTTTGCCTAGATCGACGATAGCCCCGAACAAAACCAACCATGTCGACGTCTAAGCAACAGAGGTGAGCGTCCCAGAAGCCCCTCGCTGCTCCTCATGCGGCTTCTGTTTCCGATTGCGCTTAAACGGTCCATGGGGAATTTCGGGCGGGGCGAAGCTGTCGGCACTGGCACGGTCCCATCGATCGTGCCAATCCGCTAGTTCGGGAATCTCTCCGCCCGACACAAGGAAACCCTCGGGCAGGTAGGGATAGGCTTCGTTGCCGTCCAGGAATTCATTATCCTTCTGCCGGAACATGAAGTGGTAGGGCATGAAATCGCTTGGATTGCTGAGGCCGGCGGCACCTGCGATTTCCCCAAGCGCACGCATCGTGTTCCGATGGAAGCGAGCGACGCGGTCGCTCTTATCGCCGAGGTCGATCGCCCGCTGGCGTATCGGATCCTGGGTGGCGATTCCCACCGGGCAGCAGTTGGTATGACAGGATTGAGCCTGTATGCACCCGATGGCGAACATGAATCCGCGGGCAGCATTGCACCAGTCTGCACCGAGAGCCAGCGTGCGGGCGATGTCGAAGGCGGAGACAATCTTTCCGGCGGCACCGATCTTTACCTGGTCGCGAATGCCTGCGCCGCGGAGCGTATTGTGAACGAAGGTCAAGCCTTCCAGCATCGGCATCCCGACCCTATTGGCGAACTCCACGGGGGCCGCCCCCGTTCCGCCTTCCGCGCCATCAACGACGATGAAGTCGGGAACGATGCCCGTCTGCAACATCGCCTTGACCATGCTCATGAACTCACGGCGATGCCCGATGCAAAGCTTGAAGCCGACGGGCTTTCCGCCGGAAAGCTCCCGCAGCTGGCCGACGAACGTCATCAGCCCCAGAGGTGTCGAGAACGTGCTGTGTGCCGCGGGTGATATACAGTCTACCCCCATCGGAATGCCGCGCGCTTCGGCGATCTCGGGTGAGATCTTCGAGGCCGGTAACATGCCTCCATGTCCCGGCTTGGCGCCTTGGCTCAGCTTGATCTCGATCATCTTGATCTGGGGATCGGCCGCGAGTTGGGAGAACTTCTCCGGAGAGAACCGGCCCTGCTCGTCCCGGCAGCCGAAATAGCCCGACGCAACCTGGAAGATCAGGTCGCCGCCGCCTTGCCGATGGTAGCGGCTGATGCTGCCCTCTCCCGTATCGTGGGCGAAACCGCCCTTCTTTGCACCAGTGTTGAGGGCAAGTATCGCGCTGGCGGAGAGTGCGCCGAAGCTCATGGCCGAGATATTGTACAGGCTGGCTTCGTAAGGCTGCTTGCAGGATGGTCCGCCGACACGCACCCGGAAGTCCGTGTCGGCAATAGTAACCGGTGTGGCGGAATGGGTGAGCCAGGCGTATCCGGAACCATAGACATTCTCGATAGTGCCGAAAGGCCGCTTGTCTTCCACACCCTTCGCACGCTGATAGACGAGTCCGCGATCCTGCCTGTTGAACGGAACGGCATCGTTGTCGCCTTCAATAATGTACTGGCGTATCTCCGGCCGGATACTCTCCAGCAGGAAGCGCAGATGCCCAACTACCGGATAGTTGCGCAGGATCGCATGCTTGCGCTGACGCAGATCATGGATACCAAGTAGGAACAATGCGCCGCAGATCGCGGCAATGACAAGGAGCCAACCATTGTAGAAGAGGCCGCCGCCGAGTGATGCAGCCGCGGCCATTCCGACGCTGAAGAACACCGCATAGCGCTGATTGGAAACAAGAGCCTTTATCATGATACCTTGTCCGAAATCGCGATATCGAGTGAGAGCCGGTATGCCTGGGATACGCGCAGAAACTGCGGCGAACGGCACAACCCTGCTATAACCACCTGTGTGTGCAGAATGCTTATGGGATGATAGCGGGCCGGTCGTTCGCCGCGAGCAGGCCGTTAGAGACTGACGCCTTCCAGTTTCCCAATCAGCGTGTTGCGATCATTGATGGATTTTAGCCGCACCGTGAGTGCCTCGCTCTTGACCGGCACCTGGGGCGGCAGGGATACGGCGACATCCGGAATGTTCTCGGCCGCCCACTGCTTGAAACGGGGCAACTTGTTCGGGCCGCTGATTGGGAAGGTATGGCTGTATCTGAAAGTCATTTCTGGTTCTTTCCGTATATAGGCAACGCATCGGCACAGAGAGGCCGGGTTGCTCCGCAAGTCTCAGTCTCGGAGTGAAAAGATGCCTGGCGTCACTCTTGCCATCGCAGTTAGTGACGCCAGGCAGTCAGCGTCCGGCATTGACCCTGCGAATGGGAAAGACGGAAGGTATCAGACCTGCGAAACCTGTCGGAAACATCGTGGTCACCTCAGCTTTCAAGAGCACGCAGGCCGTTGAAAGATAGACTTGGCCGATCGAAGCAGCCGCTTGCTTCCAGCCGCTCCGGGTCCGTTTCGAGCTCTCTTACGAATTCGGCAAGCTCGACATCGTCGAGCTTGCTTGCGGCCGCTTCGAGAGAAAACCATCTTCGCTGTCTTTGCCCCTTCTCGCGCCAATGGCTGAGCGTACCGCGCACATTCATGCCGAACACCGTAACGCGGCATGCGACTTGCGACCCGTCGTCCCGGACCTTCATGTATCGATAGGTCGTCACTGGAGCAGACGAGATGTCACCGATGATCCCTGCCTCCTCAAAGGCTTCCCGCGAGGCCGCGACGAAGGGCGGATATCCCTTCATCGGCCACCCTTTGGGTACGATCCATCGCCCCCGCCTGCGCGAGGTAATTAGTAGCAGCTTCCGCTCGCCATCACGCCTAATACGCCAGGGAAGAACCGCGACCTGCTGCAACTCGCCCGTATCGCAAGCCATCCGGACATTGTCGCTTGTAGTCATCTTACAAGTCATAGTCCGGCATCCTCCCGGAGCCAGAGAAAAACCTGTTGAGAGGCACCACGATCGCGAACGGCACCACGGCGGGAAACAGGTGATGGAAGCGACGTCGTGCACCAAGGACAACGGGCGGCAGCGCCGGGAACATGCCGGTTACAGGTGGCACAGGTGGGACGAGATCTGAAAGGGTACATGGATACGCTCCATTGACACGTCGCGAAGCGACGCGAAACGAACCGCACTCTCAATTGTGTGGTTCCCGGAGCGGCTGGGGTATGTGGCGGCGTTACAGGATCAGTGCTGCCAGCTCCGGGTAAGGGAGCGTGCTTGATTAGTAAGCCTCGAAAAGATTGTGATCATGGTAGCTTGCATGACGCATATCTGCGCGAAGACCGCTTAGACTTCAAGATGTCTTTTCGCCGCATGATCGAAAAGTGTTCCAGAGCGTTCCACATTGCCGGTTACCGCCCCGTCTGCGAGGGCTTGAAATGGCTGTCGGTATCGAAGCGTGTCGAACCGCCTACGCTGTTTCACGTGACGCTTTTGCACACACTGAGGCCAAAATGCGATAGTAGTAAACCACCGCGACGCCGCTTCGCGTGCATATTGCTGAATGGACGCCATCGGTGTGAAAAGCAATAAAGCCGAGGCGTATACGCGATACAGCACCCCGGCTTAGTCACGAGACGTTCGGGGGAACCTTCGCAACGGCTATAGATTAGCACGACCCGGCACTGGCGAAAAGACATCCAAGATTAAGAGAGAAAATATCCAGTCTGTTCGACTGAGGAAATGCGTGTGACGATGCCTTTTTCCTCCTGGCACTATCTAGGGTGCTGGCAAAATTCGTCTCGCCCTCGTTGCCCGTCCGGTGCGGGATCCCCAGGTTACAGGACTACAAACGCTTGCGACTACTATCCAATACTCAGTCACAATACGTTGTGAAATTGCTTTCAATCTCACGCAACATCATAATCGATCGAAATTACAGTTGACTTCTAGCTTGCAGCCTTCCTGTAATTGGGCTCTGTAATTTATAGCGCGTGCGCGCCACCTCCTCTATACTATCGCGGTGAAGGTTTGCATCGTATCCTCGGCTCGCAAAGGACTCGACCAAATACTGGGAGAACGCGTACCGAAATGCAGGATCGAACCATGGCTCGTTACTGATTTCGTTGAACACATTCTCAAGCGCGGTTAAGTCATCTACTTGGCAGTTCCCACGTCCGCCCATTCTCCCACCTTTTTTTAGCGCTACGGAACAAGCATGGGGGGACATAACCCCTGGGTTGCTTATGCGCGTCATAGACTTGGATGCCCAATTAGGTATCCGGTGAGCGCTCCATTCGGATTAGTCTTATTGTGCACTAGGCAGTGTCCCCATAACGGGGTTCATGTCGGTGACGTTGTGTGATTCAATCTCCAAGAAAGGAGATTGTGATGCGCCGTCACGAACTGACCGACGAGGAATGGGCGGTTATCGCGCCGTTGCTGCCGACCAACAGCCGTGGAGTTGAGCGCGTCGACGACCGCCGGGTGATCAATGGTATCCTATGGCGCTTCCGGACCGGCTCATCCTGGCGTGATGTGCCGGAGCGCTATGGTCCGCGCACGACGCTCTACAATCGCTTCTCGCGCTGGCGCCAAGCGGGTGTCTGGGATCACCTTCTTGGCGCTGTTTCAAGGCATTATGCCGGAGAGATCGTCATGATCGACTCCTCCTGTGTTCGCGTTCACCAGCATGGTGCCAACGCAAAAAAGGGGGGCCTGCCGATCCTTGCATGGGACGTTCGCGTGGCGGCCTGACGACAAAGATCCACGCGCTCGTCGACGCTGATGGTTTGCCTGTTCGACTGGAGTTGAGCGCAGGTCAGGCCGCCGATGCTCCCATGGCCGAAAAGCTGCTGAGTGACATTCAGCCTGGCTCGACGCTGCTTGCCGACAAGGCCTATGACACCGACGCGATCCGTAACTTTGCCAAGCAACGTAAATGCTGGGCAAATATCCCCGCCAAGGCCACCCGTAAACAGATTCAGCTTCAGCAGCTGGGTCTATCGCCAGCGCAACCTGGTGGAGCGTTTCTTCAATCGCATCAAACAGATGCGTGGTCTGGCAACGCGATACGACAGACGTGCAGACAATTACCTCGCCGGGCTCAAACTTGCCGCGACGAGAATCTGGATCGCTTCAGCTAATGAGTCCACGCCCTAGTGGCCAGAGCTTACATTTCTTGGGATAATGCATGCACGAACACCCACAAGAGCGATTCCGATAGGCGCGTGATCAAATGCGAAATCGAACAGTCCATTCTCGCTTCCGGGGTTTCCAATTGAAAATGTGGGCCATCGTTTTCCATATGTAAGCATCGAACGCTTTGATCAACAATGGTCGTCCTTCATTCTTCCCGAAGGCATATGCCGCGTTTATGCGTCGAAGTGTTGGCATGGCTAACGGCTTGTTGCGCTCCAACTTCCATTACGTTCATCTAAAGATAGCCGCGAGCGCACTCAGAGCCGACCGAAGGACTTGCCATTCGTCAAGTTCACGGCGATTTTGTGCTGCGTAAGGATTTTTTTTCACCGCTCAGTCTTGAATTCGAGGAACGTCGTGTAAGTTCCCAAGGGAGAAATTTGCGGCGCGCTATAGCATGGGGAGACGTCGAAGATGGGGCAACTCACGACGGGGGAGCGGGATTTCGGTGCGATCATCCTGATCGTCCTTGCGATCATCGGTATCGCGATGGCGGCAGCGGGGCGCGCCGATGTCCTCGGTATTCACGGCGCGATGGTCCTCCTCTACAGTCTAGCACTGCTTTTTGTTCTCTTCTCGGGTGCCTTCGGAACGCCGCCAAGCCCCGCCCGCCTCACCCGCTACTATGACGATCCGATCAAGGTCGGCGTCGTGCTGACACTGTTCTGGGCAATCTTCGGCATGTTCATCGGTGTGTGGGCCGCCGCGCAGCTCGCCTGGCCAAGCCTCAACTTCGATACGTCCTGGGCGAGCTTCGGCCGCATCCGCCCGGCGCACACGTCCGGCGTCATCTTCGGCTTCGGCGGCAACGCCCTGATCACCACCTCGTTCCATGTCGTCCAGCGCACCTCGCGCGCCCGGCTGGCCGACCAGCTTTCGCCGTGGATCGTGCTGTTCGGCTTCAACCTCTTCTGTCTCATCGCGATTTCGGGCTATTTCCTCGGCGTCACCCAGTCCAAGGAATATGCCGAGGCCGAATGGTATGCCGATATCTGGCTGGTCATCGTCTGGGTGACCTATTTCGTGCTCTACGTGCGCACGCTTGCCCGGCGCAAAGAGCCGCACATCTATGTGGCCAATTGGTACTACATGGCCTTCATCCTCGTCGTGGCCATCCTGCACATCGTCAACAACCTCGCAGTTCCCCTCTCCTTCGCCCACGCCAAGAGTTACACGATCTGGGCGGGCGTGCAGGATTCAATGGTGCAATGGTGGTACGGGCATAACGCCGTCGCTTTCTTCCTCACCGCCGGCTTCCTGGCCATGCTCTACTACTACCTGCCCAAGCGCGCGGAGCGGCCGATCTTCTCCTACCGGCTGTCGATCCTCAGCTTCTGGGGCATCACCTTCTTCTATATGTGGGCGGGCTCGCACCATCTGCACTACACCGCCCTGCCCCACTGGGTGCAGAACCTCGGCATGACCTTCTCCGTCATGCTGCTCGTGCCCTCCTGGGCGTCCGCCGGCAATGCGCTGCTGACCCTCAACGGCGCATGGCACAAGGTACGCGACGACGCCACACTGCGCTTCATCATGATGGCGGCGTTCTTCTACGGGCTTTCGACCTTCGAAGGTTCCTTCCTCGCGATCCGCCCGGTCAACGCGCTGTCGCACTATACGGACTGGACGGTCGGCCACGTCCATGCCGGCGCACTGGGCTGGGTCGCGATGATCACCTTTGGCTCGCTCTATACGCTGGTGCCGGCGATCTGGAAGCGCGAGCGGATGTATTCGGCGGCCCTGGTCGAGGTCCATTTCTGGCTCGCACTGGTCGGGACGCTCATCTACGTCTTCGCGATGTGGAACTCCGGCATCATCCAGGGCCTGATGTGGCGCACCTATTCCCCGGACGACACGCTCGTCTATTCCTTCGTGGATACGCTGCTGGCGATGTATCCCTATTATATCGCGCGCGCCTTCGGCGGTCTTCTCTTCCTCATCGGAGCGATCGTCGCGGCCTACAATATCTGGATGACCGTGCGCAGCCCCGCCACCGCCACGCTTCCCCTCGATGAGGATCTGCCCGTCGACGAGCGGCCGGTCGGCGGCGCAACCCCCACGCCTGCGGAGTAGCCGATGCCGGAACTGATGCACAGGAAACTGGAACGCTCCGCAACGGGCTTCATGCTGGCCATCATCGCTGCCGCCAGCGTCGGCGGCATCGTCGAGATCGCCCCGCTCTTCACCATCGACGACACGGTCGAAACCGTCTCCGACATGCGGCTCTATACACCGCTGGAACTGGCCGGACGGGACATCTACGTGCGCGAGGGGTGTTATGCCTGCCATTCGCAGATGATCCGCACCCTGCGCGACGAAGTGGAGCGGTATGGCCCCTATTCGCTGGCCGTCGAATCCCAGTACGACCATCCGATGCTGTGGGGATCGAAGCGCACCGGGCCGGACCTTGCGCGCATTGGCGGCAAATATTCGGATTTCTGGCACGTCGCCCATCTGAACAATCCGCGCGACGTAGTGCCGGAATCCAACATGCCCTCCTATCGCTGGCTCGGCACGACGCCGCTGAAGCTCGCCGACCTGCCGCTCGCCCTTCGCGCGCAACGCGCCGTGGGGGTGCCCTATACCGACGAGATGATCGAAAATGCCGCGCGCGACGCCTACGGCCAGGCCGTGCCCGAAAGCGAACAGTCGTCGGGCGTGACGGAGCGATACGGCGAGGCGACGCAGGTCTCGGCCTTCGACGGCGTGACGACCAACGTGACGGAGATGGACGCGCTCGTCGCCTATCTCCAGGTGCTCGGCCAACTCACCCGCGCGGCTTACGAGAACACTGCCGCGCCCGAACAGATGCCGAACCCGGACAATTGAGGTGACGAGATGGCGTTGACCCATGAGACACTGCTCGAAGGCTCGAAGATGTGGGGCCTTTTCTACCTGATCGGTTTTTCGATCTGCGTGCTGATCTACACCTTCCTGCCCTCCAACCGGGAGCGCTTTGAACGGGCTGAGCGGGATATCTTCGACGAGGACGATGCCCCATGGAAGTAAAAGAGGTCGACCCCGTCAGCGGCCGCAAGACGACGGGCCATATCTGGAACGGCATCCGGGAACTCGACACGCCCATTCCGCGCGGCGTGCTGCTCTTCCTGATCGTCACGCACATCTTCGCCGTGCTCTGGTGGGTGCTGATGCCCACCTGGCCGCTCGGCAGGACCTACACCAAGGGCGTTCTCGGCGAGAACCAGAAGACCACCGTAGAAGCGTCGATCAAGGAGGGTGCAGGCGCGCGGACGCCGTGGACCTCTCGCATCGAGAACCTGTCCTTTGACCAAATCCGCGCCGACGAGCGGCTGATGGAGACGGTGCGCGCCAACGGCCACCAGCTCTTCGGCGACAATTGCGCCGCCTGCCACGGCCGGGATGGAAAGGGTCGGGAGAACTATCCCGATCTGACCGACGACGACTGGATTTGGGGCGGCGGGCCGGAGGCCGTCGCCCAGACCCTGACGGTGGGCGTCAATTCCCGCCACGCGGAAAGTCGCGTCGGCCAGATGCCCGCCTTCGGGCGCGACGAGATGCTCGATGCCAAGCAGGTCGTGGACGTTGCCACCTATGTCAGTTCGCTAAGCGACCCCGCCGTTTCCACCGCCGAGAACGTCGACCAGATCGACCGTGGGCGCGAGGTCTTCCAGACGACCTGCATCGCCTGCCATGGCGAGAATGCCAAGGGCAATCCAGAACTCGGCGCGCCCAACCTCACGGATAACAGGTGGATCTATGGCGGCAGTCTGCAGCGCATCATCGCGACCATCCATGGCGGTCGGCAGGGCCATATGCCGACCTGGGACGAGCGGCTGACGCCGGTCGAGATCAAGGTTCTGGCGCTCTATGTCGACGATCTCGGGAAGAGGACACCATAGATGATGAATGCCGCGCCCACCCGCACACGACGGTTTCACCTCCTCTGGATTTTGACAGCGGCGGCGATGACCGTATTCGTGAGCGCCAATGCCCATCTCGTCTACGTCGCCGTTTCCAGCGAGCCGGGATGCGTAGCGCATTTGAAAGACAAGAGCGGAACGCCGGGCGGATATCGCGCGGCCAAGTCTGCGTGCTGACGGGGAGACGGTGAGATGGTCGCAAGGCAACAGGCACCCGAACTCATATCCGAGGTATCGGATATCGAGGAGACGCGCAACGAGCGCTGGAAGCGCCACCTTTCCGCACGGGCGCCCGTGCAGTGGCTCGCCAGCGGTTGGCGTGACCTGTGGAGGAACCCCATGCCGAGCCTCCTCTACGGTCTCGCCGTCTTCCTCGCCTCGATCGTCTTCATCGTCTACATGTTCGATACCGGACGGGATTATTTCTTATTCCCGGCACTGGCAGGCTTTCTGATCGTCGGCCCGCTCGTCGCGGCCGGCCTCTATCTCAAGAGCCGCGACCTGGAGGCCGGGATACGGCCGACGCTGCGCTCCATGCTCGCAGTACAGCCGATGGCGGGAGCGCAGGTGTTTTTTACTGGCATGTTGCTCGCCATGCTGATGCTCCTGTGGATGCGCGCGGCCGTCCTGGTCTATGCGCTGTTCTTCGGCGTCCGCCCCTTCCCCGGGCTCGACCACATCGCCGAGATGCTCTTCACCACGCCGACCGGTTGGGCAATGCTGGTCGTCGGCAGCCTGATCGGCGCGCTCTTTGCCGGCTTCGCCTTCGCCGTCAGCGTCTTCTCCATTCCCATGCTGCTCGACCGGCGCGTCGACGCCCTGACGGCGATGGGCGTCAGCACGGCGCTGGTCTGGAACAACCTCGCCCCGATGCTGGCCTGGGGCGCCATTGTACTCGGCTTATTCCTCCTCTCCGTCGCGACAGGACTTCTCGGCCTGATCGTGGTCTTCCCCTGGCTCGGGCACGCCACGTGGCACGCCTATAAAGAGATGCGGTAGCGGCCATGTCCTGCTGTTCCGCCGAGATAGGACTGGATATCTCGCTGAGGCGCACCGGCTGCTCCGCCGACGAACTTGCGATTGCCAGCAGGGATCTGGGCAACGGGCTGCGGCAGAGTGTGCTCTCAATCCCCACCATGCATTGCGCTGCCTGCATTGGCGCGGTGGAAGCCGTCCTTGTCGACGTGCCAGGCGTGGAGCGGGCACGTGCCAATCTCTCGCTACGCCGCGTCACGATCGACTGGCGGCGACATCGAGAAACCGTGCCGGACCTTCTCGGAGCACTTGCGTCCATCGGATACCAGGCCGACCTTCCGACAGCCGAGATCGACGGCGAGGATAAGGTGCTTGCCGGACTGGTGCGTGCGCTCGCCGTCGCCGGCTTCTGCTCCATGAACATCATGCTGCTGTCCGTTTCCGTCTGGTCGGGGGCGGACGGGGAGACCCGACAAACATTCCACGCAATCTCGGCCCTGCTCGCGCTGCCGGCGGTTTTCTATGGCGGCGCCGGTTTCTATCGCTCCGCCTGGCAGGCGCTTTCCCATGGCCGAACCAATATGGACGTACCGATATCCGTCGGCATCCTCCTCACTTTCGCGCTCAGTCTCTACGACACCATCACCGACGCTCCCCATGCATATTTCGAAGCCGCCACGTCGCTGATTTTCGTCCTACTCATCGGCCGGGTGCTTGATCATGCGATGCGGCGGAAGGCGCGCTCCGCCGTCGCCGCCCTGACGCGGCTCATCCCGCGCGGCGCGAGCGTAGTGCAGCCTGATGGTCGCCTGGGCTATGTGGAACTGGGAGAAATCGAGGCCGGAATGCGCCTCGCCATCGCGGCCGGCGAGCGTGTGCCGACCGACGGCGTGGTGGAGGAAGGCCGCTCCGAGCTGGACGCCGCCCTCATCACCGGCGAGAGTCTTTGGCGCAGCGTCCGCGCCGGAGACAGCGCGCGCGCGGGCGAGCTGAACCTCGCCAACCCTTTCGTGCTGCGCGCCACCGCCGCGCCGGCGGATTCCACGGTCGCCGAGATGACGCGAATGATCGAGGCGGCCGAGAACGGCCGCTCGCGCTTCCGCCGGCTCGCCGACCGCGCGGCCAGCCTCTACGCTCCCGTCGTCCACAGCCTCGCCGCCCTCGCCTTCGTCGCCTGGTACCTTGTGACCGGCAATTTGCACGCTGCCCTCACCGTCGCGGTCGCCGTTCTCATCATCACCTGCCCCTGCGCGCTGGGGCTCGCCGTCCCCATGGTCCAGGTCGTGCTCGCCCGCCGCCTCTTCGAGCGCGGCGTGATGGCGACCGACGGCTCCGCTTTCGAACGCCTGCGCGAGATCAATACCGTCGTCTTCGATAAGACGGGAACGCTGACCTCCGGGACGCCCCGCCTTGCCAACCTGGCCGGGATCGCTCCCGAAGCGCTTGCGCTCGCTGCCGCCTTGGCGCGCAACTCCAGCCATCCGGTCGCCGGCGCGATTGCCGCCGCGGCTATCTCCACGCAAGCTCCGCCTGCCTTCGCCGATATCCGGGAAGAGGCGGGGGTGGGGCTGGAAGGCCGTCTCGGAGGCGATCTTTACCGGCTCGGCCGATCGGAATGGGCGCTATCTGCACAGGACACGTCGGCAACGACAGTGCTTTCGAAGAACGGCGAGGCTCTTGCGCTTTTCCGCTTCGGCGAAGATATCCGTCGCGGCGCGCGAGACCTTGTTGACACGCTCAAGGACCGGGGCCTCGACGTCGTCCTGCTTTCCGGCGACGGTCCCGAAGCCGTCGAGAGGGTCGCCGGCGCGATCGGCATCGCCGACCGACGCGCCCGGCTCCTGCCTGCCGAGAAGGTTCATGCCATAAAGAACCTGCAGGCGGCGGGGCGGCGGGTTCTGATGATCGGCGACGGGATTAACGACGCACCGGCATTGCGCGCCGCGGACGCATCCATGGCGCCCGCGTCCGCTAGCGACGTCGGCCGCAGCGCCGCGGATTTCGTTTTTCTCGGCAACGATCTTCGCGTGGTGACGGATGTGTTCGACAGCGTGGAGAGGGCGGCCGGACTCGTTCGGCAGAACTTCGCGCTCGCCGCCTTTTATAACCTCGCAAGCCTGCCGATCGCGCTCAGCGGCCATGTTACGCCGCTCATCGCAGCCCTTGCGATGTCCTCGTCCTCCCTCAGCGTGGTCGCCAACGCGCTGCGCCTCGCACGCACGCCGGGATCTAACGCGGCGCCACTCGCCGCGGAGGCGAGCGCATGACAGCGATGAGTGTGCTCGTTCCGCTTTCGATCATCATGGGTGTCGGTGGGCTCCTCGCTTTCCTGTGGTCTCTGCGAACGAGACAATATGAGGATCTCGACGGGGCCGCCGCCAGAATTCTGCTCGACAGCGACGATGACGATGCGATTGGCCGCGACCGGCAATATTCACCGCCCAGAGATGGAGGACGGAGATGACAGATAATGATAGGCCCACGATTGATGAACACAACAATCAACAGGTTGTCGTTGATCCGTCTGATGCCGTAACAGGGCTAGGTTTTGTGCTCGGCGGGGTCGGTGCGGCAGTGGGCGTTATAGCCGCGATCGTGCTGTCTCCACAACTTGAGGCCTCGACAATCCTCTACTGCGTAATCGGCGGACTTGCGGGTGGTTCGGCCGGAGTGGTCACGGGCGGCATGATAGGAGCACTTTTTTCGGTTGCGCGCGGCACGCCACGATGAAAGGCTTTTGAGCTTCCGCCTTGATCGTCTCATCACCGTTTGAATTGGCTGCCGACGGCGGGCCGGGAACATTCGAGTGGCGCCAAACAGCCGCATAGCGGTCGTTAAAAGGGTCGATTGACTGAGGCTCGGCCTCTTGTATAACGCCCCTATTCGCCCCGGACCCGGTGAAACTCCGGGTGGCTCTTCTGGCCGCCGATCCGCCAGACAACGCAGAGCATCAAACCTCTTCACGAGGCCGGACGCCGTCCGGTCTGGATGCGCTTCTTTGCGGACTTTCCCATGTTCAATCTGACGACCTACAAGCGCGAGTGGTTCGCAAACATTCGCGCCGATATTCTCTCCGGCATCGTCGTTGCGCTCGCCCTCATTCCCGAAGCCATCGGCTTTTCGGTCATTGCCGGCGTCGATCCGAAAGTCGGCCTCTTCGCTTCCTTCGCCATCGCCTGCGTCTCCGCTTTCACCGGCGGCCGGCCGGGCATGATCTCGGCTGCGACGGCCGCCACCGCCGTCCTCATGGTCACGCTGGTCAAGGAGCACGGCCTGGAATATCTCTTCTCCGCCACGCTGTTGATGGGCGTCATCCAGATATGTGCCGGCTTCCTGAAGCTCGGCCGCGTCATGCGCTTCGTCTCGCGCTCCGTCATCACCGGCTTCGTCAACGCGCTGGCGATTCTCATCTTCATGGCGCAGCTGCCGGAACTCATCGGTGTGCCGGGGCTGACCTATGCGATGATTGCGGCGGGCCTCGCGATCATCTATCTCTTCCCCTATGTCACCAGGGCCATCCCGTCGCCGCTGGTCGCCATCCTCGTGCTGACCGGCGTCGCCTATTGGGGCGGCCTCGACCTGCGCACGGTCGGCGATCTCGGCGAACTGCCCTCCGCGCTGCCGATCTTCGCGCTGCCGCAGGTGCCGCTGACCTTCGAGACGCTGCAGATCATTTTCCCGTACTCCATCGCGCTTGCCGCTGTCGGCCTGCTGGAATCGTTGCTGACGGCGCAGATCGTCGACGACATGACGGATACACCGAGCTCGAAGAGCCAGGAGTGTATTGGGCAAGGAGCGAGCAACATCGCCTCCAGCCTTATCGGCGGCATGGGCGGCTGCGCCATGATCGGCCAGTCGGTGATCAACGTTACCTCCGGCGGTCGTGGACGCCTCTCGACCTTCGTCGCCGGCGCCTTCCTGCTGTTCCTCATCCTCGTGCTGGACGATCTCGTGCGCATCATTCCGATGGCAGCACTGGTCGCCGTGATGATCATGGTCTCGATCGGCACCTTCTCCTGGCGCTCCGTCCTCGATCTGCGCCGCAATCCACCATCGTCTTCCATTGTTATGCTGGCGACGGTCGCGACCGTGGTCGGAACGCATGACCTCGCCAAGGGCGTGCTCGTCGGAGTGCTGCTCTCGGGCGTGTTCTTCGCCGGCAAGGTTGCCAAGCTCTTCCACGTTCGCTCGACGGAAAGTGCTGATGGCACGGAGCGCACCTATCATGTCGATGGCCAGATCTTTTTCGCGTCGGCGGAGAGCTTCACTGCCGCTTTCGATTTCACAGAGACGCTGCGCAAGGTGACGATCGATGTTGCGGATGCGCATCTCTGGGACATCACGGCCGTCGGCGCGCTCGACAAGATCGTCCTCAAATACCGTCGCCTGGGCATTGAGGTCGCCGTCATCGGCGTCAACGAGGCGAGCGCGCATATGCTCGACCGCTTCGCTCTGCACGACAAGGAGCATGCCGCGTTCTCGGCCCCGGCCGGACATTAAGTTTAGGGCATCGGGTTTGCGCCGTGCATGGATATGCCGGCTTCTCACAACACAAAGCGACGGCTTCACTACCAGGAGGCTGTCGCGGCCGCTCCTACAGCAACTTCCGCGTCCACTCTACGCGGTTCGCGTCTTGAGGAACGCAGAGCGGCCATCGGCGTTTCTCATGCTCTTCAGCGACGGAGCAGTCGATGTCAGCGCCAGAACCGCATTCCCCCGCAGACCTCGAGCCGCGAAAAGGCTGTCCCAGCCCCCGCCTTTCGGAGGAAGAGTTCAAGCGCCGTTTCCTCAACCAGTTTCAGGATCCCGCCTACGACAGTCTGTCGCCTGAGCTCGCCAAAGTCGCAGCCGCCGCCTGGGATGCCTATGCGAACTCCCGAAAGTCTCCCAACACCAGAAAGGCCGGACCCGGCTACGCCCACCCCGAATACGATCTATCCTTGGATTGGATCGCGGCCTGCGAAGCGATTGACGCAGCCCAGCATCGCCACGAAAATCCTGATGGTCCGCTCAGATTTCTGCTGATCAACGGTTCCTCCCGCAGTGAGCATACCTGTCCCGGCGAGTTGTCAAAAAGTTACCGCATGGTGGAAGCCGCGAGAGAGGAACTGCAGCAACAAACCGGCGTGAATATCGCCGTTCTCGACCTCAGTCGTCTCGCATCCGAATATGGCCGTCAGATCCACCCCTGCAAAGCCTGCTTCTCGACGTCGGCAGCGCTCTGTCATTGGCCGTGTTCCTGTTATCCGAACTATTCGCTGGGACAGGTCCACGATTGGATGAATGAGATCTATCCGCTGTGGGTGGAAGCACACGGCATCATGATCATCACGCCCGTCAACTGGTATCACACGTCGTCACCGTTGAAGCTGATGATGGATCGCCTTGTCTGCGCCGATGGCGGCAACCCCGATCCGACATCCACCCACGGGAAGCACGCCAAGGAAGCCAAGGAGATCGAGATGAAGGGCTGGGACTATCCCCGCCACCTGGCGGGGCGTGTCTTCTCGGTCATCGTGCATGGCGACACGGAAGGCGCGGAGAATGTCCGCCGCTCCATTTCCGACTGGCTAAAATCGATGGACCTCGAACCGGCCGGCACGCTGGCCGAGGTGGATCGGTACATCGGCTATTGGGAGCCCTATGCGACCAATCACGTTGCATACGAAAACGATCACGCGTTTCAGGACGAGGTCCGCAATGCCTCAAGGACGCTGCACGAGGCCGCGGCGGCCAGGCGGCGCGGACAGCAAGTCGCGGCGGGCGCCAGCCTGAGACAGCCAAGACAGAAATAGTCCCGAGAAACGGAAGCTTGCCGCCAAGCCAGCGCTTGAGGTTCCGATCGCACCTTCACCCCTGTGCCAACGAGTCGCCCCAACATGTTTGAAACGTTCACGCTTGAGATGATTGCCCTGCCGGAGGCAACTCTGCGTGTTCGATACGGAGGTTCCGGCCCGCCTCTTCTCCTCCTTCACGGCCATCCACGTACCCATACGACTTGGTATCGGGTCGCGCCGCTCCTCGCCCGGCACTTCACCGTCGTCTGCCCTGATCTCCGCGGCTTCGGCCAATCGAGCAAGCCAAGCGATGCGCATGACTTTATCGCATCCTCGAAACGCGCAAAGGCGCGCGACTGTATCGCGCTCATGGATCACCTCGGCTTTCCGACGTTCAACCTAGCTGGCCACGACCGGGGCAGCTACACGGCGTTTCGGGCCGCAATGGACTACCCTGACCGCATACAAAAGCTGGCTATCCTGGACGGTGTGCCGATCCTGGAGGCGCTCGAACGCTGTGACGCAGAGTTCGCGTCGCGCTGGTGGCACTGGTTCTTCTTCGCACAGCCAGACAAGCCCGAGCGGGCGATCATGGCAGACCCCGCTGCATGGTACGGCGGCACAGAGGATAAGCTCGGGCCGGAAAATTTCGCGGACTTCATGGCGGCGATCAATAACCCTGACACCGTCAAGGGCATGCTCGGGGACTATCGCGCTGGTCTGTTCATCGACCATGTTCATGACCGCGAAGACCGGACCGCAGGGCGGAAGGTGGCCTGCCCGCTGCACGTCATTTGGTCGCTCCGCGACGACTTGGCGAAAATCTACGGCGATGTCCTTGCCGTGTGGCAGCCTTGGGCGGAATTGCAAGTAACGGGCCGCGGCATCGATTGTGGACACCATGTGGCGGAAGAAGCGCCAGAGGACCTGGCGGAAGCATTGACTGGGTTCTTTCTACCAGACTGCATGATGGAAAAATGCTGACGGATCGATGTACCGCTCGTCGCATGGACAACATCGCGCCCACAAAAGCCTAATCGTCTGAAGTCGACTTCCTGAGGTCACGTTCCCAGTCGAACACGCTGCGGCCGTCGAGGGCTGCCGAATGACGAAATTCCCCGGCAACAATTTCCTTCAGATCGGGACCCGTCACATAGCGTTCGAGTTGCCGGCTTTGCTCGTCAAGGCGCTTCAGCGCCTGCAATTCTTCGTCCAACCCCAACCTCGCCTTTCGGACCGCGGATTTCATCACGCCGATCGTCTCGTCATAGACTTTCAACGGCACGGGGAAGGGGTGCCGGTCCTTGCCACCGTGGGCGAGCGAAAACCGGGCGGGATCGGAAAAGCGGCAGGGTGCGCCGTGTACAACCTCGGCCACCAGGGCCAGAGCCTGAACGGTGCGCGCGCCCACACCTGGTGTGAGGAGCAGGTCCTCGAAGTCGGCCGGTCCACGCTCCGCTGCCGCGGCGAGATTGCCGTGCAGGCGCCGCATGTTGACGTCGCTTTCGCGGACATCGTGATGCGCAGGCATCACGAGATGCGGCAAGGTGAGTTGCGCGCCGTTTTCTTTCACGCCGCACGCCGGCGCTTTCTCGATCAAGGCCAGTTCACGAAGGATACGGTCCGGCCCAAGCGTAGCAAGAAGATCGAGTTGCCCCTCGCGCGACAGCTTGGCGCGCGTGTCAGCGAGATTGACGATTTCCCCCTGGTCCCTCCCCTCGATGGCGGCATGCGGCGAGTCGAGGAAACCGGTCAACCCCTCGGATAGCCAGTGATACCGCCGAGCCTGCCGCCGGTCACCGTTCATGCCCTGCTGCACGACAACCCATTTGCCGTCATCGGCAACCACAAATCCGTGCAGATAGAGATCGAACCCGTCCTGCACCGCAGCACTGTCAACCTTCGCGACCAATCGGCTCGTCGTCGAAAGCCCCGCGCCGTCGAAGCCGACGCGATCGCCGATGCTCATCAGTTCGCCTGGCGTCTTGCGCGACTGGGCGCCGCGCCCGCCGCAGACATGCAGGCCCAACTCGCCGGAGAGCGGCACCAGACCGCGTTTCAGGGCGCCGAGAACGCTGGTCGTGATGCCAGAGGAATGCCAGTCCATTCCCATGACGGCGCCGAAGGACTGGAACCAGAATGGATTGGCCAGCCGCCGCAGATATTCGTCACGTCCATAGTGATGAACGATCGCCTCGGTGATGACCGCGCCGAGCCGCGTCATACGGTCCCCGAGCCATCTCGGAACCTTTCCGCCATGCAGGGGAAGATCGGCGCTTCCTGCGCGTTTCGCCAATGCCGTGCCCTCTGAAATACACGGGGAGAGATAAGTAGCGCAGGATCGACTTACAACATCGCGGTCCGCTCCGTCCGACACTTCTCACCCAGATGACATCCGTTGGCTCACCGCTCTGGCACGAGGGTCAAGCTCAATGCCATCTGCCCCTCCCATCTTTGCCCGCAAAATTTGCCTGGCGGGGAACTTCCGATCCTAGACTTGGTTTCCGTTGCGATCATGAAACGGAGATCAGGCAATGACCCTCAATCCTATCGGTGAGCCCGTCCCTCGTGGGGTGGTAGCATACCCCGCCCGTAACACCGCATCCGATGCGGAGGAGCCCCTCTCGCAAAACGGGCTGGACGCTTGGAACGAACTTGCTGAGATCGGCTTGAGCCTTGCCTTCCTTCCCGCCCTCGCATGGGCGAGCTTCGTCACAACCAGTACTACCGCCTGGCAGTCATGGACCTTTCCCGGTTTGCAAACCGATACGACGCCGGGTCCAGAACGTTCGTCTGTCGACAGCAGGCCGTTTCCAAGCTGATCCAGCCCCTTAGACTTATGGAGGTGTATGTGGACAACGAACCTATTTCGCCAGCTGTTCTGTCGTTGCTGAACGAGCAGGCAGAGCAAAGTGCAAAACGCAAGACTCGCTTAGACAAGGGACTGGAAGATACCTTTCCTGCGTCCGACCCGGTTTCGATAACGGATACAGCCACCGCGACCGGTTCGAAAGCGGTGGAAGGGGAGCCTCACGAACGCGAACTTCTGGGGCTCCACCCATCGAACGAGCTCTCAGCGTCGACAGATGATCATGCCGCCGAGCTTCACGCTATACGACGCGATCTCGAGACGCTCCGCGGGCGCTTCCGCGCCACCGCCTCCGGCGCCAGTGGCACCGCATGTGCCAAGGCCAGCGTGATCGAACGCCGTGTCGAGCGGATGATTAGCGAACAACCTCTGACAACCATCGGCTTCGCTATCGCCTTGTCCTTCATTCTGGGCGCCGGGTATGGTGTCAGGAGGAGAGACTATTGACAACAGATCCCGCTGGTCGTCTGTGAGATGTCGAAAGGTCGTCGCACAAGCCCGGCACCGCTAACCTCGCTGATCACGTTCACGGCAATTGCCGGCGCGGTGCTTTGGTTGGCGGCGCCGAGGTGGCGAGTGCGCGGAGTTGGTCCTGAAATCGACGCGCATGGACGTGAAGCGGAAGTGCCGGAATCCATACCGGCCCGCGGACTTCGCGATGTGTTCTGGCGGGTCTTCCACGAGGTTACGACCGACCGGGTGATGCTCATCTCGGCCGGTGTAACTTTCTATCTGCTACTGGCTATCTTTCCGGCTCTGGCAGCACTGGTTTCATTGTATGGCCTTGTCGCCGATCCATCGACCGTGGCAGATCACCTGAAAGCCCTGGGAACGCTTCTCCCGCCAGGTTCCTTCGAGATCGTGGCCAATCAGGTCGCCAGTCTCGCCGCCAGCCGGGACCGAACGCTTGGATTGACCTTCTTCGCCGGCCTGATCATTGCACTTTGGAGCACGCGAAACGGCGTTCTCGCGATCTTCGACGCGATGAATGTCGCCTACGACGAGGACGAAAAGCGCGGTTTCTTTAAGCGAAACATGATTGGGCTGGCGTTCACCATCGGCGGAATCGTCGGGCTCACCGTTTTGATCGGCCTCATTGCCGTATTGCCCGCTATCCTGGCCTACCTCTGGCTGGACGGCTCCGACGAGCGGCTTCTCCTGATCCTCCGATGGCCGATCCTGCTTGTGCTCGCTTTCGCCGCCGTTACCTGTATCTATCGGTATGGACCAAGCCGCGCGCCGGCGCGCCTGCGGTGGCTGACATGGGGCGCGGCTCTGACGGTGGTCGCGTGGATCATCATGTCCGTCGGCTTCTCCTTCTATCTCAGCAACTTCGCCGATTATAACGCTGCCTATGGCGCATTCGGTGCCCTGATGGGTCTTCTCATCTGGATTTGGCTTTCGGTTGGCATTCTCATCGTGGGTGCCGAGGTGAATGCAGAGCTCGAACATCAGACAGCGCGGGATACGACGACGGGCCCGCCGCTCCCAATGGGCGCGCGTGGCGCCTTCGTTGCCGACACATTGGGAGGGACGGCGGACGAGAGAAAGAGCAACGGAGACTAGGCGCCTTCCATGGATGCGCACGGAACAAGCAGGCGGTTGCAAGGTTCAAACAGCAAAGGAGACCTGCCATGAAAACGATAGCTACCTCGCTTGCCTTGTTTCTGATCTCATCCGCCGCCCTCGCCCAGTCGACCGCCGAAACCACAGGCGTCAACTCTGCGCTGAACATTCCCCCCAAAACGGAGGATTTCGTGAAGGAGGTATCGATGAGCGACATCTTCGAGATCGAGTCGAGCAAGCTCGCGTTGCAGAAGGGTAACGCCGCGACGAAGGCGTTTGCTCAACAGATGATCGACGCTCATGAGAAGACGACGGCCGAACTGAAGGGCCTGATTGACGGCGGCAAGGTGACGGCGCCTCCTGCCACAGGCATGTCCGACGCGCAGAAGAAATCGTTCGACGAGCTCAAGGATCTCTCGGGCAAGGAGTTCGACGATGCCTATCAGGACGACCAGGAAGACGCTCATGAAGATGCCGTCGATGTCTTCAAACGCTACGCCTCCGAAGGTGACAACGCCGATCTGAAAGCATGGGCGGCAAAGACGCTTCCGGCCCTCGAACACCACCTGAAGATGGCCGAGGATCTGGACGACTAGCGGCCGTACCCTTTCGCGTTGCGTGGCGCTCGCGCCAGGGTGGACATCTGCCATTGCACAGTCTGCCGGCAGGAGAGCGGCTCGGCCTTCACGTTGGTCGGGGTCTGGCCTGCCGGACAGTTCGAACATGCGGGGGAGACCGCCAGCTTCTCTGGCCAGCGCTTTTGGCCCTCAGTGCGGCACGCGTGTCTATTCGCTCGACACGCGCGAAGCAGAGGTGAAGCTCGGCATTTTGTCCAATGCGCCGACGCCCCTCACCCCCACTTACGAATTGTGGATCAAGCGCCGCGAACCCTGGCTCCGGCCTGTCGAAGGCGCCGAGCATATGAAGAAGACCGTCCGTAGCCATGATCGGCTCTTTCAATCACCCGAGCCGAATCGGCTCTTGGCCCTTCTGACATCACCGATAGATCATCATCGCCACCGCTGCGGCCGCCATCACTGCGGTTGCCGACCAGCCGGCGGCAACGAGCGTTGGCCGGGCCGTGAACTGCTTCATGCGTGCGTGACGGCTGACGACCATCATCATGCCGAGCATGATTGGAACAGCGACAAAGCCGTTGATAACGGCGCTCCAGAACAGAGCGCGGATGGGATCGACAGGAAGGAACTCGATGGAGAGGCCAAGCACCGTTGCGACCGCGATGACGCTGTAAAAGCCAACCGCCTCCTTCGGCCGGCTTTCAAGACTGCACGCCCACCCACAACACTCTGATGCTGCATAGGCTGCCGAGCCCGCGAGCACCGGAATGGAGAGCATGCCCGTTCCGATGATCCCGATGCTGAACAGCGCGAAGGCGAAGTTTCCGGCCACGGGCTTCAAGGCTTCAGCCACATCGGCGGCTGTCCCGATATGTGTCTTCCCGCTCGCATGGAGGGTCGCCGCGGTGCTCATGATGATGGCGATGGCGACAAGGTTGGAGATCGCCATACCGGCGAAGGTATCGATGCGGATTCGTTTCAGTTCCCGCTTTGCCTGGCGCGGCGCCTCCCGCAGCGGGTGGGCCTCATCCTTGCCGTCGATCTCCTCAACCTCCTGGCTGGTCTGCCAGAAAAAAAGATAGGGACTGATCGTCGTGCCGAGGATCGCGACGATAATCGTGAATGTCTCGCCGTTCAGCTCAAGCGAAGGCATGACGAAGCCCTTGGCTGCCTCCAGCCAGTCTATCTCCACGACGACGAGTACGGCGACGTAGGAAAGCAGCACCATCGTCAGCCACTTCAGGTAGAAGGCGTAGCGGTGGTAGGGCACGAACATCTGAAGTACGAGCGACACGACCGCGAAGGCGATGGTCGCCGGCATGCTCGGCAGCCCTGTCGCAAGTTCAGCCGAAGCGCCCATCGCGGAAAGATTCGCGCCGATATTTATCGTGTTGGCGACGAACAGCATGCCCACCAAGAGCAGCACCACTGAGCGTGGCCATATGGTGCGCAGGTTGGCGGCCAGCCCACAGCCCGTCACCCGACCGATCCGCCCGCTGATCATCTGGATCGCCGACATCAATGGATAGGTCAGCAGCATCAACCAGAGCAGATTGAAACCGAACTGCGCGCCGGCCTGCGAATAGGTCGCGATCCCCGAGGGATCATCGTCTGCGGCGCCTGTGATCAGGCCCGGCCCGAGTTGCTTCAGGATGGGTTCTGATCCGGCGTCGCGCGGAGGATCTCCTTGACCCGCTGGATCGGTTTGCAATTTAGATGGTGTATCCGTCATCGATCGCACGCTCCTGCATGGCGCAAGTGCTCAGCGGAGCGCCGGCACGCGAACCGGGATGGCGCAATGAAGTTCCACACCACCACCGTCATGATCCAGCCTCATCAATGAAATTCCCGAAAGGCCGAACGAAGAGGAGGGTAGACCAGGCGGGGATGACATCTCGCTTTCCGTCCGGGCAGCTCGCATAAACGAGATCACCAAGGCCGGCGCCAACAGTGCGAGACGCGTCGGAGGCATTTCTACGAGATCTTCTTGCTTGCTTCTGTTGACAATCTCAACATATCCGATAATCTGGATATATGGATAACAACACAGCGATCGCGGCGCTCGGCGCCTTGGCACAGACCACGCGACTGGAGACCTTCCGGCTTCTGGTCCGGCATGAGCCCGATGGCATTCCAGCGGGCGAACTCGCCCGTCTCATCGACGTGCCGCAAAATACCATGTCGGCGCATCTCGCAACGCTTTCGCGGGCAGGCTTGGTGACGAGCGAGCGGCAGAGCCGGTCGATCATCTACCGGGCAGACCCCAACGGCCTGCGTGAGCTGACGCTATTCCTCCTAAAGGACTGCTGTGGCGGATCGACAGAGCTTTGCGCTCCGCTCATCGCCGAGTTGACGCCTTGCTGCGCCCCGGAGGCGAAGCTGTCATGAGCGCGATCAGGTTGGAGCAAATTGATGGCAACGACGCTGGCCTCAAGGCAGCCTTGACGGAAGCGCATCTGCCAACTGATGACATCGAGGATCATGGTCGCACCTTCTTCAGGGCGCGGTCATCGGATGGCCGGGCTATCGGTTTCCTCGGTGTCGAGCGCTGCGGCGACGATTTTCTCCTCCGTTCGGTTGTCGTGCTTCCCGATCACCGCGGGCAAGGACTGGGAAGCGTTTTGGTCGAGCGGGCGGTGGCGGGTCTCGATCAGGCCGGCGACGTCTTCCTTGCCACGACGAATGCAGCACCGTTCTTCACGCGCGTCGGATTTTCTGAAGTCCAGCGAGACAGCGTTCCCGCAGCCGTGCTGGCGACCCGCCAGCTTTCCTCCATCTGCCCATCATCGGCGACGATCATGAAGCGTATCAAGCCGCCGACCTAACCACGAACCACGACCATGACCGATAAGACCTATAACGTGCTGTTCCTCTGCACGGGCAATTTCGCTCGTTCTATTCTCGCCGAATCCATCCTCAACAAGGAGGGCGGCGGACGATTTAGAGCCTTCTTCGCCGGCAGCCAGCCGAAGGGCGACGTCAATCCGCATGCCCTGAAGGAACTGGAAGCGTTGGGCTATCCATCTACGGGCTTTACCTCGAAGAGCTGGGACGTGTTCGCAGAACCCGGCGCGCAGCAGATGGATTTCATCTTCACCGTCTGCGACAGCGCCGCCGGTGAAGCCTGCCGGTCTGGATCGGCCATCCGATGACCGCCCATTGGGGTGTCGAGGACCCTGCCGCCGCCGCGGGCTCGGACGTCGAGATCCAGCGCGCCTTCGCTCAGGCCGCACGTTTCCTCAAGAACCGGATCGCGGCGTTCGTCAGCCTGCCGCTGGCATCCATCGATCACATGGCACTCGAGACGAAGCTTCGCCAGATCGGTGCGATGGAAGGTTCGACGTCGCCGCAGGGAAAGTCCGCCTGATGTCCACGTTCGAGCGCTATCTGACCATCTGGGTGTTCCTGTGCATCATTGCCGGTGTCGCCCTCGGCCACCTCATGCCCGGTCTCTTTCAGATCATCGGCGCGGCCGAGGTCGCCAAGGTGAACATTCCCGTCGCGATCCTGATCTGGCTGATGATCATTCCGATGCTGCTCAAGATCGATTTCCGGTCTCTGGCGCAGGTCGGCGCCTACTGGCGCGGCATCGGCGTGACCTTGTTCATCAACTGGGCCGTCAAGCCGTTCTCCATGGCGCTGCTCGGCTGGCTGTTCATCGGCTGGCTATTCCGCCCCTACCTGCCTGCCGACCAGATCGACTCCTATATCGCGGGGCTGATCATTCTCGCCGCGGCTCCCTGCACCGCTATGGTGTTCGTCTGGAGCAACCTGACGCGCGGGGAGCCGCTGTTCACCCTGTCTCAGGTCGCGTTGAATGATGCCATCATGGTCGTCGCGTTCGCTCCGATCGTTGGCCTGCTGCTCGGCCTGTCCGCCATCACCGTGCCTTGGGATACGCTCGTTCTCTCCGTCGCCCTCTATATCGTCGTGCCTGTCATTATCGCGCAGGTTATCCGCCGCCGGCTCACGGCTGACGGAACGACGCGGGCACTGGATGGCGTGCTAGCGAGGTTGCAGCCGATCTCGCTGGTGGCGCTGCTCGCAACGCTGGTTCTTCTCTTCGCCTTTCAGGGCGAGCAGATCATCGCCCAGCCCGCCGTCATCGGCTTGCTCGCCGTGCCGATCCTGATCCAAGTCTATTTGAACTCTGGGCTGGCCTATCTGCTCAATCGGATGACCGGCGAGCGACATTGCGTTGCCGGTCCATCAGCCCTGATCGGCGCCAGCAACTTCTTCGAACTCGCGGTCGCCGCCGCCATCAGCCTGTTCGGCTTCCAGTCCGGCGCAGCACTCGCCACCGTCGTCGGAGTTCTCATCGAGGTTCCGGTCATGCTCTCGGTCGTCTGGATCGTGAACCGCTCGAAGAACTGGTACGAGGCCGCCCCCGCTGTTTCCAGAACCATCGCCACCGAAAGGCACTGACCATGGATGCGATCATCTATCACAACCCCGCCTGCGGGACGTCCCGCAACACGCTGGCGCTGATCCGCGCTGCCGGCATCGAACCTGTTGTCATCGAGTATTTGCAGCACCCACCGACGCGCGAGCAGCTTGCCACGATGATCGCGGACGCCGGCTTGAACACTCGGGAAGCTATTCGCGAGAAAGGCACGCCTTATGCCGAACTCGGTCTCGACAACCCGGACCTGACTGACGAGCAGTTGCTCGACGCGATGATCGCAACGCCGATCCTGATCAATCGCCCCTTCGTCGTGACACCGCTCGGCACCCGGCTCGCCCGCCCGTCCGAAGCGGTGCTCGACATTCTGCCCGACACCTTCAAGGGGCCGTTCTTCAAGGAGGACGGCGAACAGGTTCTCGATCAGGAAGGAAAGCGCATTGCCTGACACATTTCCCGCATTGCAGGGCGATCACCTGCACTCGACCAATCTCGACGCCCTGCGTCCGGCATTCTCGACGCACATGCCGCGCATCATGATCCTCTACGGTTCGTTGCGCGAGGTATCCTATAGCCGCCTGCTCGCATTCGAGGCCCGCCGGCTGCTCGAACGGCTCGGATGTGAGGTTCGCATGTTTGATCCAAGCGGTCTGCCGCTGCCTGACGAAGCGCCGGTGAGCCATCCGAAGGTGCAAGAATTGCGCGATCTTTCGCAATGGTCGGAGGGGCAGGTCTGGGTGAGCCCCGAACGCCACGGCGCGATGACTGGCATCATGAAGTCCCAGATCGATTGGATTCCACTCTCGGTCGGATCGGTCCGGCCGACGCAGGGCAAAACGCTCGCCGTCATGGAGGTCTCGGGCGGTAGCCAGTCCTTCAATGCCGTGAACCAGATGCGCATTCTCGGCCGCTGGATGCGGATGATCACGATCCCGAACCAATCCTCGGTCGCCAAAGCCTATCAGGAGTTCGACGCCGATGGCCGGATGAAGCCCTCGTCCTATTATGACCGAGTGGTTGATGTCTGCGAGGAACTGGTGAAGTTCACCATCCTTACGCGCGATGCGTCCGCCTATCTCACCGACCGCTACAGCGAGCGGAAAGAACAGGCGGCCGAGCTTGAGAAGCGCGTGTCGCTGCGGTCAATTTGACAGGCTTGTGCTGGCGACGAGGTTCCGCTTCGTCGCCATCGCCACCGCGACAAACGCCATGATACCGATTGAGCCAAGGGCCGCGCTTAGCACGAGTGATGCGCCTATACCGAACTGCTCCATCGTCGCGGCGAAGGCGAAGGGGGCAGCAGCGCCGGCAGCCAGTCTCGCCGCCGCCATCTTGCCGGTGAGCGCACCATACCCATCCGAACCGAACAGGTAGAGCGGCAAGCTGCCCTGAGCGATGCTGTTGATGCCCGATCCGAGGCCAAGGCAAATTGAGAAAGCGACCGCGCCGGGGAGCCAGTTGCCGGACAGCGCCAGAATGACGACGCTCAGCACCATGAAAACGGCGGAGAGAACCGCAAGGCCCGGCGGTGCGAGGCGCGTTCCGAAGATCATATTGATCAGGCGGCTGAGGACCTGCGCCGGGCCGAATAGGGAGCCGATAACGACAGCAGCACTTCCGAAGCCGAGTGTGCCGAGCATCGGCACCATATGCGCCAGCATCGCTCCAAGCGTGAAGCTCAGCAGCGCGAACGCAGCCGACACGACGATCACCGCACCGCGCCGACGCTCGCGCGGAACAGCCCCGACGACAGGCTCGCGCATGGGTCTTTGCCCACCGGCCGCAGCCACCTTCCCCTTCCGCATGATCCAGACGTGGAACGGCATGCAGACAACAAGATTGAGCCCGGCATAGACGAGATAGATTTCCCGCCACGAGAGATAGCCGAGCAGCGCCGTGGCAATCGGCCAGAAGATCGTCGAGGCAAATCCCGCGATCAAGGTGAGATAGGTGATGCTGCGTGACGCTGACCGGGGATCGGCCTCAACCAGTGCTGCGAAAGCGGCTTGGTACTGGACCATGCCGGACGATATCTCCAGCAGGACGATGGCGAGTGCAAAGATCGCCACTGATGGCGACCAAGCGCAGAGGATCAAGGTCACTGCGGAAAGCACCGAGCCAATCGCCATGACGGTCGATGCGCCGACGCCATCCATCTGCCGCCCTATGTAGGGTGCCGAAAGGCCGCCGACGAACAGAGACGCGGAGAAGATGGCAAATACCTGCGCGACGGTGATGCCGAGATCCGCCGCCATGCCGGGCGCCAGAATGCTGAAGCTGTAGTAGAGCGTGCCGTAACCGATGATCTGGGTCAGGCCAAGTGCGGCGACGATGCCGACAGGAACGTTCCGATCACGCAACGATGTCGCCCTCGCTCCGGGCAACATCCGTCTTGCAGCAGCCATCGGGCCGTTGCACACCCTCGCGGATCATCGGATGACCGGCGCAGCAGTCCTCCATCAGGAACTTCACGAGATCGGCCAGCGCATCGTAGCTGGCGCTATAGACGATCGAGCGGGATTCCCGTCGTTGCGCGATCAGGCCCGACCGCTCCAATTCCTTCAGATGGAAGGACACGTTCGAGGGCGAGACGCCCATGCGTTCGGCGATCAGGCCGGCGGCAAGTCCGTCAGGTCCGGCGACGACCAGCGTGCGGACGATGGCGAGGCGGGTTTCCTGCGACAGGGCCGCGAATGACGTGAGGGCTTGACGCTCATCCATATTTCAATAATCCTTGAATCATTGAACAATAGGAGTAGCGCACATGACCGCAATCGACAAGGCCGTTTCCTCCGATATCACGCTTGGCCAGCTTCTCGATGGGCTGACGGCCGCGCCGGAAGCGCCGCTGGTGTTTCTCTATGAAGGGCAGCCAGTGAAGGCGGGCTACCACGTCACCGAGGTCAAGGCAGGCGCGTTCTCGGCACTCGACTGTGGCGCCAACCCGGAAGCTTGGTCGGAGATGTTCATCCAGCTCTGGGATATCGACGAGGACGGCCGGAGCCATATGCCGGCGGGCAAGTTCTCCGCCATCATCCGCAAGGTTTCCGATCGCGTTCGGCTCGATCCGGCGGCCAAGCTGACCTTTGAAGTCAGTGACGGAAATCGACCGATGGCCCTCTACTGCGCATCGTCACCGCGCATGGCCGAGGACAAAATCGAGGTGGCGCTGGCCGCAAGACCGGCAAGCTGCAAACCCCGTGATCGGTGGTTAGCAGAGAACCCCGCAGCAACAAATTCCTGCTGCGGCCCGGCAACAACCAATTCCAAGTGATGCGCCTAAAGAGCAGAAGGCTCTTGATCCGAATCGAACGGGCGACCCATTGTATTTTCTTGACTTCAACCTTCTGCGAAACCTACTGTATGTCGCACGAGACGGCGTCTCCGGCCGCGTCAAAGACGTGGAGGTCTAGCCGGCGCGCTGTGAAGGATATGTCCTGCAGGCGCGCGAACGCGCTCTCTCCATCCACCTTGATCAGGAATTTATCGCTGGTGCCGGGCAGATCCAGATAGAGGATTTGCACCTCGCCGAGATGTTCGATGAGATCGATGGTCCCCGTGAAGGTCGGATCGTTTTCGACGCCGGCAACGACCCGCGTATTTTCCGGGCGGATGCCGATGCTCACGGCCTCGCCTTTCGAAAGCCTGCCGGGTTCGGCGGTTAGTTCAAGCGTGATCCCGCAATCGAGCCGGCAGCGTGCCGATGTCGCGTCCCGCTCGACGACCGTTCCTTTCAGGATGTTCATCGCGGGCGAGCCGATGAACTGCGCGACGAAGAGGTTGGCCGGTTTGCGGTAAAGATCGGTCGGCGTGCCGACCTGCTCTATGTCTCCGTCCTTGAAGACGACGATGCGGTCCGCCAGCGTCATCGCCTCGACCTGGTCATGGGTGACGTAGATCATCGTCACATCCGGCATGCTTTGCTTGAGCTTGGCGATCTCGATGCGGGTGGCGACACGCAGGGCGGCATCGAGGTTCGACAAGGGCTCGTCGAACAGGAAGACCCGCGGATTGCGCACGATGGCGCGGCCGATGGCGACACGCTGCCGCTGCCCGCCGGAAAGTGCCTTTGGCTGGCGTTGCAGGTATTTGTCGAGCTGGAGGATTTCGGCCGCCTTGCGCACCCGCGCATCGATCTCCGCCTTCTGCGTTCCCGCGATGCGCAAGCCGAAGGCCATGTTCTCGTAGACGGTCATATGCGGGTAGAGCGCATAGGACTGGAACACCATGGAGATGCCCCGCTTGGATGGGGCGACGGCATTCATCCGCGCACCGTCAATGACAAGGTCACCGGACGTAATCGTTTCCAAGCCGGCGATCGAGCGCAACAGGGTGGATTTCCCGCAGCCCGAGGGACCGACGAAGACGATGAACTCGCCCGACTTTATCTCCAGGTCGATCCCGTGCAGGACTTCCAGTTCACCATAGGCCTTGCGGATATTTCTCAGCGACAGATCGGCCATCGTTCCATTCCGTTGTTCGATTTCAAAAGCACATGTCGTCAGGGCGCGAGCCCGGCCAGGAACCGCGTGATCGGCCCCGGTTTTCTGTCGAGAATTTCGAGGTCGTTCTTGCGCCGGATGGCGCGGCGAACGACCCGGGCGCCCAGATACCGCAGAGGCTCGGACGGCAGCCTCGTGCGCTTGCCGATGCCGACCAGACCGCATCGGCTCCAGATGTCGTCGCGCCCGAGGACGAGGCTCGCCATGATGCGGCCGGCGACAGGCGCCTGCGCGATGCCGGTGCCATTGAAGCCCATCGCATAGAAGATGTTCGCATGGTCCTTCAGATGCCCGAAGACCGGCAGATGCTGCGCCGTGCAGTCGATCGGGCCGCTCCAGTCATGGAGCACCGGCACGTCCTTCAATTCGGGATAGACCCGGTGCATTTCGCGGATATTCTCCGCGCCGCCGTCGCCGCTCCGGTTGAAACGGGCGTCGATACGGTCGCCATAGGCGATACCGCCCGTGCCCCGGCCGAAGATCACCGTACCCTCGGGCGTGCGCTGGTAATAGAGGACATGCTGCTGTGCGTCGCAGATCGATGCCCCGTCCGTCCAACCGATCCGCGCGAGGGTATCGGGCGCGGGCGCCGTCGCGATGACCTGGCTGCTGACCACATAGAGATAGGGATGCAGTTCCGGAATGGCGGAGAGCCACGCATTAGAGGCGAGCACCACCTTGCCGGCGGTCAGCGTTCCCTCCGCGGTTCGCAATTTGGGCCGGAGGCCAGGCACGATCTCTATCACCGGGCTGCGCTCATGAAGGACGATGCCTCTCGAAAGCGCCAGACTGCGCAGGCCGATGGCGAGCTTTGCGGGCTGCACCGTCCCTGCCCTTTCCTCCAGAATGCCGACATAGGAGACGGCCGAGCCAGTGCGATGCAGGATGTCTTCGCGCCGGAGCGGACGGAAGCGGTCCTCGCCGAGCGCGCGGCAAAGTTCGGTTGCCGCCGTCCAGGCACCTTCCTGGGCGGTCGAGCTGGCCGTCCACAGCCAGCCGTCGAGCCTCAGGTCCATGTCGATGGCGCCGGAGGCCTGCAGGCCGTTCAACTCCTCGATCGCGTCGGCGGTTGCCCGGCACAGCATGAGCGCGTCGTCTTCGCCGACAAGCGCGTGCAGCATGTCGATTTCAGCAAACCAGCTATGGACCTGGCCGCCATTGCGACCCGAAGCACCGGAACCGCAGAAATCCGCTTCGAGCATGGTGATGCGGGTTTCGGGCGCCTGTTCCTTGATCCGGAGCGCGGTCCAGAGGCCGGCATAGCCGCCGCCGACGATGGCAACGTCGCAATCCGCGCTGCCCTGTAAAGGTGGCGCGACGGCATCCGCCGCAATGCTCTGCAGCCAGAACGAGCGATCGCCCTTTGGCGCCGCGACGGGCGGCCTCAGTGTGATGGTGTTCATGTTCCCGCCCTCTCCCTGCTGCCGATGACATCGACGTATTTGTCAAGCAGCCAGTCCGGGATGGCCCGGATAGGCTGCGGGAAGCCGCCGAGATGGGTGCAGGTTTCCGACGCCCTTTCGGCGGCGAGGTCGAGCGCCGCCTGCACGGGCAGGCCCGCGAAGAACCGCGACGCGATGAAGGTCGCGATGAAGCTGTCCCCCGCGCCGCAGGTGTCGACGACGGTAACCGGCACGGAACCCGCCCTGGATGTCACGGTTCCATCGTCGTGGAAGGAGCCGCGCTTGCCGCAGGTGACGACGACCTGCCGGGCACCTGCGACCCTGAGCTGTGCGATCAGCGGTTCGACAGGCTCAGCCGGATCGTCCGGGCCGGAGGCGAAGACCAGCGGCACGTCGTGCAGCGAAAGGTCGAAATGCCGGGTGGAAACGTCGATGCTGAAGGGAACGTCATCCACGACGAGCCGGCGGACGAGCGCTTCGCTGGAATTCGTGCCGAGATGCACCCAGTCGGCTTGCCATAGCGCCTTGTAGCGGTCTGCATCCGGAACGTAATTTTCCCCCACGCCGAGCGACTCGAGAAGGAAGCGCCGTTCACCGGCGTCGTCCGTGAGCAACGTGACTGCCGATGCGCCGGGGCGGATCTCGACGTCATTGCGGTCGAGCCCCGCCTCCTCGATGGCGGCGAGCATGATGTCGGCTTCCGCATCCGGCCCCAGCGCGCCGAAATAGCGGGCATTCAAACCGTGCCGCCGCCATTGCACGGCAACATTGAGGGCATTGCCGCCCACGGTGACGAACCCTTTGCTGAGATAGGCATCGAGGCAATTGTCACCGACAGCGATCAGGTTGGGATTGGCCGTCGTCATTCTGTGTCCGCTTCATCGAGATGGGGGGCAATGGCGTCGAGGCATCGCCGCCAGGCGGCAAGGGGATCGAGCGCATAGGAACCGTTGCCGAAAGGTTCGAAGGTCAGCGTGCCGGCGAAGCCGTGCCTGCCGAGTTGTCCGAGATAGTCGCCGAGCGGCAGGTGGCCGTCGCCCCAGGCAAGATGCCCGGCTGGCGTTCCATCCACGATATGCACATGCGTGATGCGCTTGCCGAAGCGCTCGAAGTAGCCGTCGACGCTGTCGTTTGCCGTCGCCATGGCGACGAGATCGAGAACGATGTCGATATCGTCGCCGTCGAGCGCGCGCCAGAAGCTCTGAAGCGCGTCGGCATCAGTGACAATGTTGCTTTCGAGGCGCTGAAGGGGTTCCAGCAGGCAGCAGACGCCAAGCGAGCGTGCATGGGCCGCGATCCGGTTTATCGACTGGATCGAAGTGTTCCAGGCGGTTTCGCGGCTTTCGCATTCGAAGCCGCGGCCGGGTGTCAGGAAAAGATACTTCGTACCAAGTTCCGCGCAAATATCCGCTGCGCGCAGGAAACGCTCGACGCTCGCCGCGCGATAGGCGCTGTCGCCGGAGGCGATGTTGATCGGATAGAGGACCTGCTCGGGCGTGAAGCAGTGGACCGTCAGGCCGTTGTCGCCAAGGATCGCCCTCACCTCCGCAAGCCGCGCGCGATTGTCGTGGAAGAGATCGAGATGCGGGGCGACACCCCAGAACTCCATCTGCTGGAAGCCCATGCCGCTGAGTTTTTCGGCGGTCCAGCGGAAGGGATGGTGCTGGAAGGAGAAGTTCGCACCGATCAGCTGTTGTCGTTTCAACATGATGCCTGCTCTATTTTCCGATGCCTTCGGCCAGCCCGCGGATGAAGAAGCGCTGGGCCGCAAAGAAGGTGATGACGATGGGAAGTGCCGAGAGTGTCATGGCGGCGAAGACGACCGCGTAGTTGGTGCCGTGTTTTGCCATGATCGAGGTGAGGCCGACGGGCAGCGTCTGCAGATCCGCGCCGCTGGTGAAGATCATCGCGAAGAGATATTCGTTCCAGGCGAAGAGCACATGCAGGATGACGCAGGAGACCAGGATCGGCTTGCACAGCGGCAGCGTCACCTTCCAGAAGATCTGGCCTTCGCTGGCGCCGTCCATGATGGCGGCCTCGTCGAGGTCTCGCGGTAGCCCCAGCATATAGGCGCGGATCAGGAAGGTCGTGAAGGGAATGCGGAAGGCGGTGTAGAGAATGATGAGCGCCCAGTAGGTATTGTAGAGACCGAGGTCCTGCATCATGCGCACCAGCGGGATCACGGCGACCGTCGGGCTGAGCATGAGGCCGCCGAGCACGATGCCGACGAAGAACGGTTTGCCCGGCAGTTTCGAGCGGGTGAGGCCATACGCCGTCCAGGCGCTGACCAGCACCGTGCAGATGGCCGATGCGAGCGTGACGATGACGCTGGTCGCGATGTAGTTGCGGATGCCCTGGTTCCAGGCCGAAATGTAGTTCGCAATGCCGAAACCGCTCGGCAGCGCGAAGGGATTGCCGAAGATTTCGGCATTGGTCTTGAAGCCGTTCAGCGCCATCCAGAACAGCGGATACAGGACGAGGATGCCGAGGCTGATGAGGAAGGTCACGAGGCAGACTTTCGCCAGCACGGCGACGAAGTCGGTGCGCTCGGTTTCCCGGGTGTCATAGGCGAGGCTCAAAGCTCGACCCTCCGTCTTTTCGTGTACCAGAGCTGCGCGAAGCCGGTCAGGAGCGTGATGACGAAGATCACCGATGCGATCGCCGCGCCGTAGCCGAAGTCGTTTTCGATGAAGCCCTGCTGGTAAAGCCATGTGCCGAGCACCTGACTGCTGTTGTTCGGCCCGCCGCCGGTCATCACCATGACCTCGTTGAACACCTGAAACGCGCCAGTGATGGTGACGATCACCATGAGGCCGGTCATTTCACGGGTCAGCGGAAAGGTGATGTTCCACAGGCGCCGCCAAGTCCCCGCCCCGTCCATGATCGCCGCGTCGTAGAGTTCGCGCGGGATCTTCTGGATCGCGATGGCGAAAAGCAGGGTGGAATAGCCGAAGCCCTGCCACTGGCTCATGGCGATGATGGCGTAGATTGCGGTCCCCTCCTCGCCGAGCCAGGCGCGCGACCACTGCGCCAGGCCGACCTGTGCCAGTGCCGAGTCCAGGAGGCCGATGTCGGGCTGGTAGATGAAGTAGAAGAGAAGGCCGGTGACGGTGATCGAGATAGCTGAGGGTATGAAGTAGACGGCGCGCCAGAAGCGGCGCCATTTTTCCTCGGCAAGCCCCTCGATCAGCGCCGCGAGAACGAAGGCGCCGAAAACCTGGAAGACTACGGATATGACGGCATAAAGCGTGTTGTTGACGATCGCCGTCCAGACCACGGGGTCGCCTTGCAGGCGACGGTAGTTTTCCAGACCGATAAAGGCCGTCTCGCCGGTGAAGATGTCCTGGTTCTTCGTACTGACGACGAAGTTGTCGATGATAGGATAATAGACGAACCAGAGGATCAGGACGAAGGCGACCAGCACCCAGCGAAACGACAGGATCCCGGCCAGCGGGCCGAACCGGTTGCTTTCCGCCCGGTCCGGCCCGGTGAAGCCGATTTTGACGGCTTCACCCTTCTGCTCGTGCTTCATGACAGTCATTTCAGGCCGATCCTCACTTGGACGAAGCCGCCGCTTCCTTGACCCGCTCCATGACCTCTTCGGGCGTCATCGAGCCGCCGATCAGCGCCTGGAGACCGGACAGCCAGGCGGACGCCACACGCGGCGGGTTGGCCGTGTCGAGCCAAGGCATCAGGTAGGAAGCGTCGGCGATCACCTTGAGACCATCGACCACGGCCGGGTTCATGGCGTCCGCCGAATATCCGCCGACCGTCGCGCTCGGCTGGCCGTAAGGCGGCGCGGAGAGAACCTTGCCGTTCGCCGCCGAGGTCACGAAACGCATGAAGTCGATCGCAAGCGGGATGTTCTTGGATGCCGCATTGATCATGTAGCCTTCCGGCGCGCCTTCGACAGCCTTGGGATCACCCTTCGCATCCTTCGGCACGGGAAGCGTGAAGAAGCCGAAATCGTTCCGGTTCAACGCGCCGTCTGCGGTCGACTGATCGAATTCGATGATCTCCTGATAGTACATGGCGGATTTGCCGTTGCTGAACTGCTGCAAGGCCGAGGCATAGGATGAGCCGTTCGTGCCCGAACCGTCGGAGCATTCGTCGATGAGCTGCTTGAACTGCGTCAGGCTGGCGACATAGCCGGGATCGGCGAATTCGGCGGTGGCAGGGACGAAGTCCTTTTCGAGCGTCGCCTGCGGCACGTTGTAGGCCAGCAGCTGCCCGGCATAGTGTACGCCCGGCCAGCCTTCCTTGTTGCCGAAGGAGACCGGCGTCACGCCGGATTTCTTCAGGGCGGCGCAGGCGCTGAGCAGGTCCTCGAAGGTTTTGGGCTCGGCTATGCCCGCCTTTTCGAACAGGCTCTTATTGTAGCCCATGAACTTGGCGTCGAGATAAAGCGGAATGCCGTAAAGCTTGCCATTGTACTGGAAGGCGGAGACGGCAGCGGTCGCGAGCGTCTTGCCCCATTCGGTGTCCGGGCCGATGACCGGGGTCAGATCGACGGCGCGGTTTCCGCGCACGAAATTCTCGCCCCAGCTGCCCGTCCAGGTGAAGTAGACGTCCGGCAGCGAATTGGATGCGACAAGCGCCTTGGTCTTGCCCTTCACGCTGTCGTCGCTCTCCTGGATGAGCTCGACCTTCACGCCGGGATGAAGCTTTTCATATTCCCTGGCGGCGTCGACAAAGAAGGGAGAAAGCTGTTGCAGACCGAATTTCGTCAGCACGCTGACCGTGCCTGAATAGTCGACCGTCGCATTGGGATCGGCGCTGACCGGTTCGGCCGCAGATGCAGCACCGACGCTGCCGATGACGAAGGCGGCGGTCGCGATTGCCGCAAGGCTGGTCGTGCTCAAGAACGTATTGGCTTTCATTTCGCAGTTCCTCTCTTGTTTTCGTTACGTCAGGCATGCGTCAGGCAACCGGTCCGGCGCTGCCGCCGGACCGGAAGAATCTCAGTACTCGACACGCTTGTAGTAGCGGCGCGTGGTCAGCGGGTGATCGCGCAGCACTTCCAGATGGGCGCTCAGACGCTCCAGCATGGCCGCCAAGACGATCGGCGAGATGAGGCTGCGCGTCTTGGTCGAGACGCCTGGAAGCTTGGCGGAGGCCGCATCGAGAACGCGCACCTTGTCGGTGTAGCGCTTGGCGAAGTTCTCGACGCGATCGGTCAGCGGGCGGAAGGCATCCTCACCCTTGAAGACGAAGAGGCTGACGCCCGGCTCCACCAGTTCCAGCGTTCCGTGGAAGAAGTCGGATGCCTGCACGGGGCGGGTGCGGATCCATTGCATCTCCTCCAGAATGCACATGCCGTAGTAGTGCGCTTCCGGCCAGACCGAGCCTGCGCCGGTAAAGATGTGGTAGGTCTCGTCCTTGATTTCCCGGGCGAGCGCGGCGGCCTCGGCCTCGTAGCCTTCCTTCACCGAAACCAGCAGTTCCGGCAGCAGCGCCAGTTCGCCGACCGTCGCATCGAAATCGGCGTATTCGCCGCGCTCGGCCAGCAGGGCGAGCACGATGAGCAGGGTCTGGAGATAGAAGGATTCCGAAGACGTATCGTCCTCGGCGAAGTTGGTGAAGTTGTGGTCGGCGTCGCGGCCGAGCGGCGTATCCTTGTGGCCGGTGAGCGACAGCGTCTTCACGCCACGCTCCTTCAGGAAGGCGAGAAGCTGCACGCTCTCCTTGGTGGTGCCGGAGAGCGACGGCAGCACGACCAGCGCCTTGTCGTCGAGGCCTGCCGGCGGCTCCAGAACGACCTGTGCGGAATAGGCGGCCGAAACCGGGAAGAGCGTTGCGTTGCGTGCAAGCTCGATGGCCGGCTGGGTCAGAAACTGCACGCCGCCGGTCCCCATGAAGAAGATGCGTTCCAGACCACCATCCAGCAGTTCGCGCATCAGGACACGCACGTCCTTGGCGATTGCAACCGCGCCGCTTTGGATCTTTACAAAGCGATCCCTATCGAAATTGAGCATTTGAACCTTCCCGTTTTGCGCTCCGCAATCGTCCTCGAAGCGAGCTGACGTCTTCACGCAGTGATCCTTGAGACGATGTGAGATCGATCTCACATATATTTAGCGCACAAGAAATTCCCGCTGACAAGTAGGGTGTCAAAAAATTATGGGAGGTCGTTTTCGCCCGTTAACCGGCGCTATGGCGGCTGACGGAGCCGCGAACTATCAGCTTGGTTTCAAAGCGGATTTTCTGTGGCGGATCGCTTTTTCCGGAGAGCCGGTCAAACAGAAGCCGCGCGGCCGCCCGCCCGATTTCGGAAACCGGTTGCGAGACGACAGTGATCTGCGGATCGGTAAATGTCGCCAGATTGAAGTCGTCGAAACCGATCAGCGAGACGTCGTGGGGAATGGAGATTCCCATCGAACGGAAGGCAAGAAGAGCGCCCTGCGTCATCAGGCTGTCGACCGTGAAGAGCGCCGTCGGAGGCATCTTCTGACTGAAGAGCCGTATGGTCGCGTCAACGGCATGCTCTACCGTGGATTGTGAAACGGCGATCAGCCGGTCGTCCGGTGCGATGCCGTTGGCAGCAAGTGCGGTCCGGTAGCCGGTCATGCGCTCGCGCGAGGTGAAGATGCGCATATCGTCCTGCAGCAGGCCGATGCGGCGATGGCCCATGGCGATGAGATATTCCACCGCCTTGCGCGCGCCCCCTTCATTATCCACCACCACATGGTCGCTCTCGACGTCCTCGGCAACACGGTCGATCAGGACGAGAGGCACGTTCTCGAGGTTCAGGCTTTGAAGGTGGGCGTTGTTCGTCGCTGAGGTCGGCGCCACGATGAAGCCGCGTATCGACAGTGAGCGCAGGCTCGACAGAAGCGAAATCTCCTGGTCCAGCTCCTCCTCGCTGCTGCCGATCACGAGGTTGTGCCCGCATTCGCGCGCAAGAACCTCGATATCATGGGCGATCCGAGCGAAGAACGGATTCTGGATATCACCGAGGATACAGCCGACGATCGGCAATTGGCCGTTGCGCAGCGCCTGCGCCAGGCGATTGCCACGGTATCCCAGCTTTTCCGCCGCCGCCTGAACCTTCTGGGCGGTCTCGTCGCCAACATAGCCGTAACTGTTGAGAGCCCGGGCGGCCGTTGCGCGCGACACATTGGCGAGCGCCGCCACATCCTTCAAAGTCGCGGGTTTGCGAACCATGTCACCCTTCGATCATACAACAGGAGCCTTACAAGGCCCCCTTGTAGCTGCGGGTTTTCGGTTCGCATAGGGCCTCTGCAGCACGCAAATACAGAGGACAGGTCGCAACATCCGGCCCCGCCATTTACGGCGGGGCTCTCCCGTTCGCCTATCGCGACGCAAAACGCTCCGGCCGGAAGGTTGCAAGCATGGGATGCTCGGCGCCCGTCGCGATTTCGTGAGCCAGCAGTTCGCCAACGATGAGGCCGAGCGTTGCCCCGCTGTGGCTGAAGGCGACGTAGTAGCCCGGGATGGCCTTCAACGCGCCGACAACAGGTTCGCCATCACCGGGGATCGGCTTGCCCCCAACGCCTATGGAGGCGACCTCAAGCTTCGGATTGCCCTCCATCACCTTCGCGGCCTCGGTCAGCAAGGCATCCACGACGGCCTCGTCAATGTGGTAGCTACCATCCGCGCGCAGCCTCACCCCCTCGTCCGCCGCCCAGTCAGCATCCAGCGAGAAGCTGCCGCCCGGCGCCGGACGAACGGCGACACGCGGCGTGTTCAAGACGGCGCGCAAGGGATGGGCGAGCGGCCTGGTCTGAACCAGAAGGGCGACCGGCGTCCCGTCGCCGATGGTCTGGCCGTTCTCCGCAGCCATCCTCGGCACGGCGGGGCCGGTCGCCAGCACGACGGCATTGGCGAGGAAGCGCCCACCCTTTGCCGTTTCGGCCCCGACGGCCCGGCCGCCCTCGACAAGGACCCGTGCGGCCCCTTGCTCGGTCACCAGCACGCCCCCGAGCGCGGAAAACTCCTTGAGAAGCAGGCCGATCAGCGTCGGCAGGTCGACCCAGCCTTCACCGGGATTGAAAATCGCGCCCTGCCGCGTGATTGCGCGCGCATCGATGCCGGACGTGACGCCGGCGACGGCAGCGGCCGGAAGCCACTGCGCATCGTAGGCAAGCGAGACTTCGTAGCGAAAGGCCGCGTCGATCTCGTTGCGCGCGTCGTCGGCATCCCAGGTCAGGCCGCCGTCGAAGCGAAGCCAGTCGGCATCCGGAAACCGCGCCGCAAGCGTGCGGTAGCGGTCGATGCCGGCCATGCGCAGGTGGTGATAGGGTTCCGAGCGCATACGTGCCGAGTTCAGCCAGGAGAGCGAGCGACCGGAAGCCCCGTTGGCCGGCGGGCCGTCGTTGAGAATGGTCACGCGGATGCCGCGCCGCGCAAGCTGGACGCCCGTGGAGACGCCGAAAATGCCGGCGCCGATGATGACTGCCGAAGAGATGGTGTTGTCGGTCATGGTGGTGTCTTTCAGTCGGTTGGTTATGCGGATGGATCAGGCTGTCAAGGCTCTTCCCAGCGGCCGCTGACGGCGGAGCGGAAGAGCGCGTCGATCGCCTTCATGTTGGCGACCGTATCCTTCAGCCCCATATCGAGCGGCGTGCCGGAGAGCACGGCTTCAGCGAAGGCATCGGCCTGCTCGCGGTACTGGTCGACGGGTGCGATGGCGATCTCCTCGCGCCCGCCTCCGGCAAGATCGCGGCCGTCGTCCAGCACGAGCCGGGTCGGCGCATCGGCCGGCGCATTGAAGGGAATGGGGATTTCCAGGCGCGCCCGCGTTCCGAGCACCGTGACCTTCTGCGTGAGGGCAAGCTGGGTCGAACATGTGAAGGCAAGCTGCCGGCCCTCGGGAAACGCCAGCAGCCCGCTCGTCAGCCGGTCCGTGCCGAAGGCGGGATCCCTCTCCATCAAGGCGATCGCCCGCAGCGGCTCCGCGCCGAACAGGAAGCGGGCGGTGTTTACGGCGTAGCAGCCGACGTCGAACAGGCCGCCCCCGCCGATATCCGCTTGGTTGCGCACATTCCGCGGGTCGTCCAGATAATAGGAGAAGATCGTCTGGATGGCCCTCACCTCGCCGAGCCGTCCCTCGTTCACCAATGCGCGCGCCGTCTTCCATTGCGGGTGATGGCGCACCATGAAGGCTTCGGCGACCGGCAGGCCGGCGGCCTTCTGCGCGGCCGCAAGCTCCATCGCCTGTGCGGCATCCAGCGCGATCGGCTTTTCGCAGAGCACCGGCTTGCCATGTTCCAGCGCCCTGATCGTCAGCGGCACATGCAGGTGATTGGGTAGCGGGTTGTAGATCGCATCGATCTCGGGATCGGCCAGGAGATCCTCGTAGCTGCCATGGGCCTTGGGAATGCCGAAGCGCGCCGCCATCTCCGTGGCCCTGTCCAGATCGCGCGAGGCAATGGCAGTCACGCGGCCGAGGCGGCTGGACTGGATGGCGGGGATGACCGCTTTCGCCGCGATGCTCGCGCAGCCGAGCACGCCCCATCGTATCCGTGGTGTCATGGTGTCCTCCTTCCCGCCTCAGAGCACTTCCGCAAGGAAGCGCTGGAGGCGCGGGCTTTGCGGATTGTCGAAGATCGCCTCGGGTGTGCCCGCTTCCACCACGCGCCCCTCGTCCATGAAGACGACCTGATCGGCGACGCGGCGGGCAAAGCCCATTTCATGCGTGACGACGACCATGGTCATGCCGCGCGTGCCGAGATCGGCCATCAGGTTGAGCACGCCCTTGACCAGTTCGGGATCGAGCGCGCTTGTCACCTCGTCGAAGAGAATGACTTCCGGTTCCATGGCGAGCGCGCGGGCGATGGCGACGCGCTGCTGCTGGCCGCCCGAGAGGCCGCCGGGACGGTGATGCTGCCGGCTCGCAAGGCCGACATCGGCAAGTCGCGCCTTGGCGATGCGTTCGGCCTCGGCCTTCGGCAGGCCCTTGATCTTCGTCAGCGAGAGCATGACGTTTTCCAGCGCTGTGTGGTCGGGGAAGAGGTTGAAGTGCTGGAACACCATGCCGACCCGCCGGCGCAGCGTTTCCGGCTTCATGGCGAGGATGCTCTCGCCGTCGATGAGGATATCGCCGCTCTTCGGCTCGACGAGGCGGTTGAGCCCGCGCAGGAGCGTCGACTTGCCGGAGCCGGACGGGCCGATGATGCAGGTGACGCTGCCCGGCTTCACCGAGAGGTCGACGCCCTTGAGCACATCAAGCTCGCCATAGGCCATGCCGAGATTGCGTACATCGAGGCTTCCGCCCTTGAAGGCAGTTCCGGAGGTACGGCCGGCACCGTCCAGTTCGCTGACCTCCTCCAGCCCGCTGGTGACGACCGCCGGACGCTGCTTGCCGATGCGCAGGCGATTGTCGATGGCATTGACCACATGGGTGAGCGGCACGGTAACAACGAGATAAAAGACGCCCGCAAGGAGCAGCGGCGAAAGGTTGCCCGTCACCACGGCCTGGTCCTGCCCGACGCGAAATATTTCGCGTTCCGAGGCCAGCAGGCCGAGGAAATAGACCAGGCTCGAATCCTTGACGTTGCCGATGAACTGGTTGACGAGGGCCGGCAGCACGCGGCGAACGCCCTGCGGCACGACGATGAGGCGCATGCCCTGGCCGTAGCTCATCGACAGTGCCCGGCAGGCTTCCATCTGGCCGCGATCGACGCTCTGGATGCCCGATCGGAAAATCTCTCCGATATAGGCGCCGGCGATCAGGCTGAGCGCGAGGATGCCGAGCGGATAGGGCGACGGGCCGAACAGTTCGCGCCCGATGCGGGCAAACCCCTGGCCGATCAGCAGGATGGTGACGATGGCCGGCAGGCCGCGAAAGATATCCGTATAGAGGCGGGCGGGGATGCGCAGCCAGGGCGACCTGGAAATGCCCATGATGGCGAGCACCATGCCGATGGCGACGCCGAGCACCGTCGAGGCCGCGGCAAGGATCAGCGTGTTCTTCAGGCCGACCGTGATCATGGTCGGCAGGACTTCTGCCATGGCGTTCCAGTCGAGGAAGCTGCGGCGCAGGTTTTCAAGCCAGTTCATCAGGAGGTCCCTTGAAAGAAAGACCGGTCCGACCGACGAGGCCGGACCGGCAAGACGGCATCACTGCTTGGGAAGATAGGCGTCCGGCATCGGCGTGCCGGGGAACCATTTTTCATGCAGGGTCTTCCAGGTGCCGTCCTGCATGGCGGCCTTGAGGCCCTTGTTCAGCGCCTCGCGCAGGGCGTCATTGCCCTTGCGGACGACGAAACCGGCCGGCGCGTCGAAACTCGGGATGTTGACGGCGATCTTCAGCTCGGGGTAGCGCGCCGAATAATCCTTTGCCGCCTCGTAATCGAGGAAATGCGCATCGACCGTACCGTTGTTGAGCGCGGAGACGGCGGAGTTGTTGTCCGGGAACTTCACGAGATCCGCACCGGTGAAATTCTTCTCGGCATAGATTTCCTGGAGCGTGCCCTGCACGACGCCGAGACGCTTGCCCTTGAGGCCGGCCGCATCTTTGATGCCGGCGTCGGCCGTCAGAACCGTGAGGAAACCGGCAAGGTAGCCATCCGAAAAATCGACGGTCTCCTTGCGCTTGTCCGTCGTGCCGATGGCGGCGGCGGCAACGTCGAAGCGGCTGTTGGCGACCGACGGCATCAGGGCGGAGAACTCCTGACCTGTAAAGATCACCTGCTCCTTTTTGAAGCCGAGGCGCTCGGCAACATTGAGAAAGAGTTCGATGTCGAAGCCGGTGAAGTTGCCGTCGGCTGTGGTGAAGGCATAGGGCTTGGCATCGCCCATCGTACCGACGCTGATGACGGCGGGATCGATGAGGCCCAGCGGATTGTCCTGGGCGAGCGCCGGTGTGGTGGCGCCTGCCAGCACGCCAAGGGCAACCGCGATGGCGCCGGTACGCAGCCGGGCAAAGTGGGAAGTGAGAACTTCGGTAAATCGCATCTCGTTTCGTCTCCTCTGGTGGTGTCTGCGATGTCTCCAAGACGCAGGAAATCTCATCCGGACGGCGGCATGGGGCCACGCGTCCGGCCGATGCGCCTCGCATGCTGGAATTTGTGCTTCTTATTCCTTGAGACCGGTCTCAAGATAAAAGAGACCGGTCTCTTTGGCTTTTGACGATTGTTATCTTCGCATTTGCCAGTCGTCAATATCTCTTGTAAGGCTACCGTTCATGGATCAGAGCCCACCGCGAAACACCTCCGTCACCGTTGCCGACGTTGCGCATAAAGCCGGCGTCTCGAAGGCGACCGCCGCACGCGTTCTGGGCGGCTATGGAACTGTCAGCGACCGGGTACGCGAGGCCGTTACCGCCGCTGCACGCGCGCTCGATTACCGACCGAACGAACTCGCCCGCAGCATGACGACGGGCCGCTCTGGCACGATCGGCGTCGTAGTCGGCGATATCGAGAACCCGTTCTTCAGCCTCGCCGTGCGCGGCATCACCGACGTTGCCCGGCAAGCGGGCTTCACCGTCATCCTCATCAATTCGGGCGAAGACGTCGGCGCGGAAAAGGCGGCGATCAGAACCTTGCTTGCAAAGCGCGTCGACGGCCTCATCGTCTCGCCGGCCAAGGAGAGCGATGTCGAGCATCTGCGCGAAGCCGCCCGCTCCGGCCTGCCGCTCGCGTTGCTGGATCGCGGCAGCGACGCACTCGACGTCGATACCGTCATCGCCGACGACCGCCACGCTGCTGAGGGCATTACCCGCCGGCTCGTCTCGCTTGGTCATCACCGCATCGCTTATCTCACCGCCTGCGATACGCCCGATCACCGCTTCCATGCGGCGGGAGACATCAATACCGGCTCGGTGCGCCGGCGCATCGAAGGGTTTCTCGGCGTCTGTCGCGAAGCTGGCCTGATTGGCATGGAGGATTGGGTGCATGTCGGCGCCGCGACGCCGGAACAAACGCATCGCATCGTCACCGCAATGCTGCAATCGGCACAACGCCCGACGGCCATCATCGCGTCGGACAGCGTCATAGGCCTTGAAGTGTTCAAGGTTTGCCGTGACCTTGGGCTCAGCATTCCGGACGACCTGTCGCTGGTCTCGTTTCACGATGCGGACTGGACGTCCGTCACGACGCCGCCCGTTACCGTCGTGCGCCAGCCCGTCTATGGCCTCGGCGAGACGGCGGCCAAGCTGCTGGTCGAACGACTAAACGGGAAGGGCGGCAAGGCCAGCCGCATCGTCCTGCGCACCGAAGTCGTCGATCGTGCCTCCATCGCCGACGCTCCCGTATAACATCGAGACATCCTCAGAACTGTACCGCGAGCCGCAGGGCATCCAACATGGCGGCATGCACCGACCGGCTGCTGACGGCGTCGCCGAGCCGATGCAACTCGAAGCCGGCGGGCGGCCGCGCGCGCAAAGGCGCGGCGCCCAGCAGGCTTTCGACCGACGTGGCGCCATCATTTGCCGAGAGCGGGCGCAGTTCCGCGAAAAGGTCGTTCACCGGCACGGTGCCATGCTCGACAATGACCTGTGCGTGGGTCTCGAGCATTTCCCGGCCAGTCAGCAGGTGGCGCAACACCACCTCGCGTCGCCCCTCCCGCACGCTCACCGACACCAATTCGTATTCTAGCAGCACCCGAACATCCCGTTCGGCGAGCGCCTTGCGATAGGTGATGCTCGAATGGTGCTCCATTTCCGGCGCGACGGAGGGGTCGCGGGCAACGAATGTCACCCTCTTTCCCGCGGAGGCAATTTCCGCGGCAGCCGAGGGTGCGGGATGGCGTCCGGTCGCGTCGTAGATCAGCACCTCGTCAGCGATCTGCATTGGATTGCCGAGCGCATCGGAGACACTGAGGCAAAGGTCGCTGCCTGCGACCGGACCAAAATCCGGAATGCCGCCGGTGGCGACGAAAACCAAGTCGGGTTGTTCGGCAAGAACCTCGGCCGCCTCCGCGTACACATTCAGCCGAACGTCGACGCCGAGCCGCTCCAGTTCGGCGGCGCGCCAGTCGACGATGCCGATCAGGGCGCGACGAAGCCTGGTTCTCGCGGCCAGCACCAGCTGCCCGCCAAGCCGATCGGCCGCCTCCAGCAGTACAACCCGGTGTCCCCGCGCAGCAAGCACCCGCGCCGCCTCCAGCCCCGCCGGTCCGCCCCCGACGACGACTGCCTTTCGTCCCGCCTGCGGCGAGCGCTCGATCACCTGCGGCAGCCAGGTGTCACGACCTGTCGCCGGATTGTGGATGCAATGCACCGGGCGATAGAGACAGTGCGAAGCGCCCACGCAGGGGCGGATTTCCTGTTCCCGGCCTGCTCGCAGCTTGTTGACGATCTGGGGGTCGGCCATGTGCGCCCGCGTCATGCCGACCATATCGACCAGCGCTGCTTCGACCGCGTAACGCGCCGTCGCGACATCGGCAATCTTCGCGGCGTGGAAGACCGGAAGATCCGTCTGCGCCTTGAACGATCCGACCTGATGCAGCCACGGCGCGGAGGCGGCCGTCATGTCGGGAATGTTGTAGACGAGCAGGTTGAGACGCGTGTCGAACCGGCCGAAAATACAGTTGAAGAAATCGACCAGCCCTTCCCGCTCCAGCCTGTTGGCAACCGTAACCGCCTCGGCGAAGCTCAAGCCGTCCTTGTGGTCCTCATCGATCGTGTAGCGGATGCCCACCGGATAATCGCTTCCGACCTCCCGGCGGATCTCCTCGTGGACCATGCGCAGGAAGCGCATGCGGTTTTCCAAGGAGCCGCCGAACTCATCCGTGCGGCGATTGACCATCGGCGACAGGAATTGCCCAATCAAATGGCCGCCGGTCATCGTCTCGATGCCGTCAAGCCCGCCCTCCCGCGCGCGCCGCGCTGACTGGCCGAAGTCGCGCACGATGCGCGCGATGTCGTGGCGGTCCATTTCATGGGCAAAGCTGCGGTTATAGTCCTCGCGCGAATGGGAGGGGCCGAGCGCGGGAAGCCAGGCGCCGACAGTGGCGTTGGCACGCCGGCCGACATGGGAGATCTGGCACATCAGCGCCGCGCCATGGCGATGGACGCGTTCGGAGAAGGCACGGAACACCGGGACGACCGCATCGCTCGACACGTCGAGCTGCGTGCCACCCCAGCTCGTATCGGCGGAAACGCGCGCCGAGCCGCCGAACATCGTCAGCGCGAGCCCGCCCTTGGCCTTTTCCTCGTGATAGCGCTGATAGGCGTCGAGCGGAAGGCCGCCCTCGTCGAGGGCGGTCTCGTGGCTGGTGCTCATGATCCGGTTGCGCAGGGTGAGCCGGCCAACCTGCAACGGCCGCAGCAGCGGATCGGCCCTTCCTGCTGGCGCAACGGCTGGATTTTTCTCCTCCATGCCCGCACCGACTAAGCCGGACCGAGGGCCTTGCGCATGGCCTCGATGCACTGTTTCAGGGGCGGGGTGGGATCGACATTGTATTTCCAGTTGGTCAGTTCGATCGTCAGCGAACCCTCGTAATTCTGGCTGCGCAGATAGGCGGTAAGTTCGTCGAGGTCGATGATGCCGTCGCCCCAGGCGAGATGACTGCCACCGGCATCGGAATCTGTGAAATGCACATGCGCGACGCGGCCTGCGAGATGGGTAAAATAATCCTGAGGCGTCTCATGAGTCATCACCGCGCCTGCCACGTCATAGACCGCGAACAGCGCGGGGCTGTTCAGCGTGTCCATCAGGTTGCGGATTTCCCTGGCCGAGCGGATGATGTTGGCAAAGGAATCCGGCAGTGATTCCATCCAGAGATCGATGCCGAGTTTTTGCGCGCGGTCGCAGAGGATGCCCATGGAATCGACGCAGCGCTCCAGCGCCTGTTCCGCCGGCTCGTCGCGATAACCGCCGCCTGCCGTCACCAGAAGTGCCGGGGCACCGCATTCGGTGGCGAATTCCATGGATTCCAGGAAATAGCGCACCGAACGGTCGCGCAGCTCCGCTTCCTTCGCTGAGATGTTGATCGGATAGATGCACTGCTCCGGCGTGAAGGCGACGATATCGAGGCCCATGCCCCGCACTTTTCGTCCCAGCGCCCGCGCATCGGCCAGCGTCTTGTCACCGATATAGAAATGCGGCGCGGCGGCCCATAGCTCGATGCGAGAGACGCCGGCCTCGCAGACATCGGCCAGAAACCGATCCATCGTATGCCGGACATAGTGGAAATTCATCACGCTGATATTACGTTCATCCAGTGCCATGTCTCTACTCCTCCAATGGTCGCCTGTATAAAAGAATTCTCAAATATTGTGAGAACGTTCTCTCATGATTTCGTACAAATTCGTGTATTGTTGCCGGGCTAAGGCGTCCTGAGACCGAATTCGGTCATTGTCTCCGCGATGAAGGCGGCGGCCTGCGTCGCAGCCTCATCCGGCGTCCAGCCCAGATGTCGCGCCGCCAGTTTGGCAGCCGTTTCCGCAAAGCGTCGACCGAGATCCGCCTCCCAGCCGACGGAGAGGCGGCGGCGAAGGATGTCCGAGAGCGTGCATGCCTGCTCGTTGAGGACGGCATGGGCGACCGAGGCTTCGGTGACACAATGCAAATCCGGGTGGGGCGGCAAAGGCAGGTCCAGCGGGCGTGGCGAGCCGGACGGCCTCAGCCGGCGGGCAACGGCGCGCCTCAGCCGCCGCCCGGCGTCGCGATGGGTCATCAGCAGCCCGCCGGTGAAAGTGAAGACATTCGGCAGGCCTTCGTCGGTGAGGTCATGCTCGCGAACAGCGGGCGCGGAACCCCTGCCGTCCTTGGCGAGGCTACGCGGCCGCACGCCCGCCCAGGCATAGAGCACATCCTCGCGCGTTAGCCCGAAGCCCGGGAACAGGCGGCCGAGCTGATCGAGAATGGCCGCAATCTCGGCCTCCGTGGCGCGAAAACCTTCCGACCTGCCGTCCGAGATAGAATCCCAGGGCCCGACATAATGAAGTTCGCCCAAGGGGATCAAATAGAAGGGCGCGCCGGCCGCAGTCACGGTCTCGAAACCGATGCCGCGCAGGCTTTCTGGTAGCCGAACGACGATATTCGTGCCCTTTTCGCCGGTATTCTTGCGCAGATGCGGAGCCCCAGCCATGGCGGTGATCTCGTCGACCCAAACGCCGGCGCAATTGACGACGGCGCGCGCGAGAACGTCGCGCGAGCCCTTGGCTGCCTCCAGTGTAATCCGCCAGAAGTCGCCCTCCCGCGCCAGCCCCGTCACCGCCGTATGGTTCAGCGCCTCCATGCCGATCGCCCGGGCCTTCATGATCGTATCGACAACGATGCGCTCCGGCCAATGATACTGGTATTCGGTGAAAGTCATCGCTCCGCCGATATCCTGCAACCCCGCCATGCCCTGAAGCCCCGGATGCGCCCGCGCTTCCGCGGCAGACAGAATGCGAAGGTCGAGCGGCACCCGGCCGCCGTCGCTGGCTGCCATCAGGCGAAAGGCAAGCCGGGCCTTCCAACGGGGAATGGCGTTTTCCGGAGTTAGCGGAACGATGAAGGTGACGGGTTTTACCCGCTCGGGCGCCAGGCGCACAAACTCCGCCCGCCCTTGCATCGCGCGGCGCATCAGGCTGAGACACTCGATGGCGCTGCGCGGATGGGCGAGAAAGGTGGCGATCGAGCCGCTGGCGGCCGAGAGATAGCCGAGCCCGCAATGCTGCAGGCGCGAGGTTCTGCTGGATGTCCCCGCACCATAGTCGTCGCGCTCGACCAGCAACGTGCGATAGCCGGCCGCCGCCAAGTGCTGCCCTGCCGATGCGGCGATGATGCCTCCGCCGACTACGAGTGTGTCGTAGACACCGCTCACGCTCACCTCCCCGCCATCGCCACAGCGACAGATTCTTACTCCGAATGTGAGAACGTTCGCAAAATTTTGCCAATGGTGTCAAGACCGCTTGACGACAAAGCCGAGGCTATAATACGTATTATAACGTCATATAGAAAGGTTCGCCCATGTCCCTCCCCTCTGCCTTCGATGCCGGCGTCGTTGCCGGGCTCTCCGCGCTTGACGCAAAATCGGTGAAGCATGTGTTCTTCGTCGCCTGCGGCGGCTCGCTGTCGGTCATGCATCCGGCAAAGTTCCTGCTCGACCAGCATTCACCGCTGCCATCGGATGTCTATAACGCCGCCGAGTTCGTCTCCCGCGCGCCGCGTGCACTCGACAAGAATTCGCTGGTTATTCTCTGCTCGATGACCGGCACCACGAAGGAAACTACCGCCGCGGCCGAATTCGCACGCTCGAAGGGCGCGACCACCATCGGCCTGACGGTCGAGCCCGCCTCGCCGCTCGCCAAGGCGGTCGATCATGTCGTCGGCTTCGAGGCGCCCTACACGACCGGCGTGCCGATTGACGCCAGGGACAGCAATTATTCGCGGATCTACCAGATCGTCATGGGCCTCGTGGCGCTGACCGGCGGCGAAGACCTGACCGGGACGCTGATCGGCAGCCTTGCCGCCCTGCAGCCGGCGATCGATCGGGCGCATGCAACCTTCGCGCCGATGTTTGAGGACTACGCGCCACGCTTTGCCAAGGAGGACGTGATCTATACCGTCGCCAGCGGCGCGAGCTACGGCGCGGCCTATTCCTTCGCCATCTGCGTGCTCATGGAAATGCAGTGGATCAACAGCCAGGCGATCCACGCCAACGAATTCTTCCACGGCCCCTTCGAGGTGCTGGACAAGGACCGCGCCTTCATCCTGCTGAAGGGCCTCGACAGCACGCGACCGCTCGAACAGCGCGCCGACGAATTCCTGCACCGCTTCGGCTCGGCGGAGAACATTCTGGTTCTCGATGCCGAAAAGCTCGATCTCTCGGGCATCGATCCGCAATTCCGGGGCAATGTCGTGCCGCTGATCTTCTTCGACACGCTCTGGCGTTTCGCCTATAAGATCGCCGACCTGCGCAAGCACGATATGCTGGAAGCGCGGCGCTACATGAAAAAGATCAGCTACTGAGAAAGCCCGGAAGAGCGGATGGAAGACCAAGCGAATCTCTTGCCGCTCTATGAACAGGTCCGGCGCGCGATCCTCGCCGGCATCGATGCCGGCGAGTTCGCCGAGGGCAGCTTCCTGCCTCCGGAACCGGAGTTGATGGCGCGTTATGAGGTCAGCCGGATCACCCTCAGGCGCGCCATCGGAGAGCTTTGCGCCGATGGCCGCCTGCAGCGGCAGCAGGGCCGCGGCACGATCGTCATGCCGGGCAAGGTACGCCAGACCCTGGTCTCTCTGTCAGGCTTTTCCGAGACCATGGATGGGCTCGGCCGGAGGGCCGGCCACCGCATCCTCTCGCGTTCCGACAATCCGGACGCCCCGGCCATCCGGGCCCGGCTGCAGGCCGAAGCACTGATCCGCTTCGACAGGCTGCTGGAGGATAACGGCCGGCCGATGACGCTTGAAACGCTCTGGTTCGATGCGCTGCGCTTTCCCGACGTGATCGAGCCGGTCGCCGGCGGCGGTTCCTTCTTCGCGGCCCTGCGCGAAAAAGCCGGCATCGAGCCGGCTCATGCCGAGCGGCAGATCGATGTCGCCCTTGCCACCGCCGGCGAGCGCTCCATCCTTGCCGTCAGCGCCGCCCAGCCCGTTTATCGCATCGAAAAGATCGTCACCGATGCCGAGGGCCGACCGCTCGCCTTTTCGCAGCTCGTCACGCCCAGCCATCTGGTCACCTACACGATCAAGACCTGAAAGGTTCGACATGCATGTTTTCGACGCCGCCGCCGTTCACGCGGCGCTTCCCTGGCCGTATCTGATCGAGGCCCTGCGCAAGGCGCATCTCGGCGGCATGCCTGCTTCCGAGGTCGTGGTGCAATCCGATCCCGCCGGCGGCGACGCACAGTTCGTCACCCTGCCCGGCTGGGCGTCCGGCGGCCCGATCGTCGTGAAAATGGTCGGCGTCTTTCCGCAGAATGCGAATCTCGAGCCGCCGCAGCCCGCCGTTCAGGGACTGGTAGCGCTGTTTGACGGCAAGACCGGCGGACCGCTGCTGGTCGCCGACGGCGCGGCCATGACGGCGCGCAAGACCGCCGCCGACTCCGCCCTTGGCTCCGCCATTCTCGCCCGCGAGGATGTGGAAGACCTGCTGATCGTCGGGGCCGGCGCTCTCGCGCCGCATTTTGCCGAAGCACATCTGACCGCCCGGCCGTCGTTGCGGAGGGTCACGATTTGGAACCGCACGTCCGCCCGCGCCGAAGCCGTGGCGGCCGAGCTTCGGGCAACGGGTATCGACGCGAGGGCAACCGACGATCTCGACGGCGTCGTCGCCCGCGCCGATATCGTGTCCTGCGTGACAATGTCGGATACAGCACTGGTCAAGGGCGCGCTCCTGCGGCCCGGCACCCATCTCGATCTTGTCGGCGCTTACCTGCCCACGCTTCGGGAGGCGGATGATGCAGCCCTTGTGCGCGGCACGATCTTCGTCGACAGCCGCAACAACATGAAAGGCGGCGGCGATCTTTCGCAGGCCGTCGCCTCCGGCGCCATCACCTGGGACGCGGTGAAGGCCGATCTTTTCGAACTCGCGCAGGGAAAAAGAGAAGGCCGTACCGGCGCCGGCCAGATCACCGTGTTCAAGAACAACGGCGGTGCCCATCTCGACCTTTTCACCGCATCCGCCTTATCGCAGACGCTCGGCTGACGCTTTACGCGTCAGCCAGGACGCGCGCCAGGAACGCCCGCGTGCGGTCATGCTGCGGGCGCGTCAGCACGTCCCCCGGCCGGCCTTCTTCCACGATCACCCCGCCATCCATGAAGATCAGATGGTCGGCCACATCGCGCGCAAAACCCATTTCATGGGTAACCACGACCATGGTCATGCCGTCATCGGCCAACTGCCGCATGACGGCCAGAACCTCGCCGACAAGCTCCGGGTCGAGCGCCGAGGTCGGCTCGTCGAACAGCATCACGTCCGGTTTCATCGCCAGAGAGCGGGCGATCGCCGCACGCTGCTGCTGGCCGCCGGAGAGCTGGGCTGGATAGTAGTTCGCCCGCTCCTTCATGCCGACGCGCTCCAGGAGCACCATCGCCTCCTCGACCGCCGCGGCCCGCGGGACGCGCTTGACGAGAACCGGGGCCTCGATGACATTTTCGAGCACGGTCTTGTGCGGAAACAGATGGAAGCCCTGGAACACCATGCCCATGCGCTGGCGCTGGCGGGCCAGTTCGTTGAAGCTCATCTCATAGAGCTTGTCGCCCTTCCAGCGCACGCCGACGGGCTCACCATTGAGGAAGACGGCGCCGCCCGTGGGCTTTTCGAGATAGTTCAGGCAGCGCAGCAGCGTGCTCTTGCCGGAACCGGAAGGGCCGACGACGCAGGTCACGTCGCCGCGCATCACCGCGACATCGATGCCGCGCAACACCTCATGGGCGCCGAAACTCTTGCGCAGGCGCTCGACCTTCAGCAGCGGTTCGATCATCATCTCGGCGTTCATCCCTGGGCCTCCCGTTGGCGCGCGAACAGGCGGAACATGCCGCCGGATTTCTTCTCACCCGCGCGATGGTCGGATTTCAATCGATGCTCGACAGCATGTTCCACGGCCGTCAGGATGGTGGTGAGCACGAGATACCAGATGGTCGCGACCAAAAGCAGCGGCACGGTCTGGTAGGTGCGCGCATAGACCATCTGCGCGGAATAGAGCAGATCGGGCAGCGCCAGCACGGAAACGAGCGAGGTGAATTTCAGCATCGAGATCGTATCGTTGCCGATCGGCGGAATGACGATGCGCAGCGCCTGCGGCAGCACGATACGGCGAAGCGCCTGGCCGCGCGTCAGCCCAAGCGTCGCGGCGGCCTCCGTCTGGCCGGTATTGATCGCCTGGATGCCGGCGCGGATCATTTCGGCGGCATAGGCGCTTTCGGTGAAGGCCAGGCCCATGATGGCGGCGCTGAACGGCGTGATGAGTTCATTGGTATTCCAGGAGATGAGCTTCGGCCCGCCGAACGGAATACCGATTGAGATCTCCGGCAGGAGAAGCGCCAGATTGTACCAGAAGATCATCTGCACCAGCGGCGGCACGCCACGGAAAAACCAGATCCAGCCCCAGCTCACCGACTGGAAGACGCTGCTGGCCGACAGGCGCATGATGGCCAGCACGACGCCGATCGCCAGCCCCAGCACCATGGCGAGCGCCGTCAGGAGCAGCGTCATGCCGAGACCGGAAAGGATCGCCGGGTTGAACATATACTCGGCGACGACGCTCCACTGCATGTTCTTGTTGGTGACGAGCACCTGAAGGAAGACGACGGCGAGGATCGCAAGCGCCACGCCGCCGATCCAGTGGCCGACCTTTGGCACCGCAATGGGCTTCACATCATGGATGGAGGGGCGCGAAAGTGGTTCTTCAGACATCGTCATTCCTAGCTGCCCGCTTCGGGCCTGTCCGATCCGGCCCGAAGCGGGCTTCGGGCCGGAATGGTTTTGCATGCGGCAAAACGGTGCCTCACAGATCGGCCGGATGCTCTTCCGTGATCAGCAGCGCCTTGCTCAGCATGCCGCTGTCGTTGAGGCCCCACTTGGCCATGATCTTCTCATAGGTGCCGTCGTCGATCATCGACTGGATCGCATCCGTCAGCACCTGGCCGAGCGGATCGCCCTTGCGCACGCCGATGCAGCTATTGACCGGCGACAGGACCAGATCGGACACCTTCAGGTCGCCGGTCTGTTTAGCCATATAGGCAAGCTTCACCGATCCGCCCACCGTCGCCTGCGCCCGGTTGGAGCGCACGGCAAGCTCCGCCTGTGCCTGCGTGCCATGCGTCTGCATGACGACCGGCTTGTCCTTGCACTCATTGGCGTTCAGTTTTTCAAGAAGGCCGATGTCCCAGGAGCCGTTCAGGACGGCGATCGTCAGCCCGCAGGCATCCTCTGCCGACTTGATGTCGAGCGTGCTGTCTTTCGGATAGGCAAAGGAGGTGCCGATGCGGCGCTGGGAAACGAAGTCGAGCGTCTTCAGGCGCTCCGCCGTCGTACCGAAGGACGAGAAGCCGGCATCGAAACGCTTGGACTGCAGGCCCGGAATGATGGCGTCGAAGCTCGTGCCCTCGAAGGTGAAGGTCACGCCGAGGCGCTGTTCCATCTCCTTGGCGATGTCGACGCTCCAGCCCTTGAGCTGGCCATCGGCATCCTGGTACTCGTCCGGCGCCCAATCGTTGAAGACCGCGGCCTTGATGCCGTTGTCCTTGTATTCCTGCGGCAGCGCATCGTGCAGCGCGGGAATGACATCGGCCAGCGCCGGCATCGCCAGCGCGGCGCTCAGCACACATCCGGCCAGAATGGATTTAAACATGACGACCTCCTTGTTGTAGCGAACCCGGCGGGCTCGGACTTCCGTTCTCTGGTTCCCCTTGAAAAATTAACGAGAACGTTCTCACATATGAGACACGGAGATTGCCCTGCCGTCAAGCGCCGTCTTATCAAGACATCGCGCTCAAAGCCGTTGAAAACCCCTGCCGATCTGCTAACACCTATAAAGAGTTGCCGATTTTTCCCGACGAGACATGAAAAGATTCTCAGTTCGGCAGATCAGTTTGTGAGAGGAATGGCCACGTGGCTCCGAAAAGCAAGGCAACGATCACAGAGGTTGCACGGGCGGCGGGTGTTTCCACGGCGACTGCAGGACGCGTGCTCGGCGGCTACGGCTACACCAGCGATGACAAGAAGGAACAGGTTCTCAAGGCGGCCCAAAGCCTCGGCTATCGCCCCAATGCGCTGGCCCGTAGCCTCATCACCGGCAAGACCCGCACGCTCGGCGTCGTCGCCGGCGATATTCAGAACCCGTTCTACGCCTCTGTTTTGCGCGGCATTTCCAACGTCGCGGAAGCGAACGGCTTAGGCCTGTTGATCACCAACAGCGATGAGGCGCAGCCCAAGGAGGTTCACTCGGTCGAGCTTCTGACGCAAAAACAGGTGGACGGGCTGATCGTCACGCCGAGTGATACGCGCAAGGCGCGGCATTTGCATAGTCTCAAGGCTATGGGCGTTCCACTCGTGCTGATCGACCGCGCCGTTGCCGGTCTGATGGTCGATCGCGTCGCGACCGACAACATAGCCGCGTCGGAGCAGGCCGTGCGCCATTTGATCGCCGCCGGCCATCGCCGGATCGGCATCGTGGCGGAACTCGCGGACGAAGAGAGCGGCGGGCTGGAGACCTTCCTCGCCCGCGCCGTCGCCGGCGATCCTATCGAAAGCGAGACGCTCTATCCGAGCTGGCAGCGTCTTCTCGGCTATATCCGCGCGCACCGGATCGAAGGCCTGCCTGTAGATCCGTTCCTGACACTGCGGGCCGGCAGCTATTCCGCCTTGGCCGCACAGGCCGTCGTAACGCGCCTGATGACAAGCCCTGAGCCTCCAACGGCGCTGTTCACCACGGACGGCACCATGTCGGAAGGCGCCATGCGGGCGCTCGCCGAGTTGAAGCTCTCCATCCCGCAGGATGTATCGATCATTTGCTTTGACGATCTCGACTGGATGAGTTTTCACCGTCCCGGCATCACCACCGTCGCACAGCCGCGGCTTGCCATGGGCGAGGCCGCCGCGCGGATGCTGCTGGAGCGCATCCGCGGCGAGGACTATCCGCCGCGCACCGTGCTGATGCCTGCGGAATTGATCGAACGCGGCTCGGTTGCGCAGCTCTGATTTCCGCGCGGAACAGTCCTCCCCGCAAGCCGAACGCGAGGACTTATTGCCTGTTGTTTTTCCATACCGTTCTCGCGGCAATACCGACGGCCACCCTTCACCGAGCCTGGCCGTTTCCTCCATATTTCATCATCGCTCCTGATATCCGGCGCGCGCGGCGCACGAAATCGGTTGCCTTTTTCAGCTCGATCCCTTAACTGAGAACGTTCTCAGTTTGATTCTCAGGAGAGCTTACCCGATGCCGCGTCCCGCCAGAATTCTCGCCTTCGGCGACAATGTCGTCGACTGCTACCGCGACCAGAACTTGATGTTTCCCGGCGGGAACTGCGTCAATCATGCCGTCTTAGCACGCCGCGCCGGCGCCGAAACCGCCTATGCCGGCGCGGTCTGCGATGACGATGCCGGCCGCCTGATCCGCCGGGCGCTGACCGAGGAAGGCGTGGATGTCTCGTCGCTGCGGGTTGAGCCGGGGCAGACAGCCTATTGCGTGATCGAGACGCGGGACGGCGACCGGGTCTTCGTGGGCGCCAATCTCGGCGTCTCGATCATCGCGCCGACAAGGACAGATCTGACGCGGCTTTCAGATTTCGATGCCCTTCACACCGGCCGGTCGAGCCATGTGGACGCCTGGCTGCCGCGCTTTGCCGAGGGGACGAAAATCTCGTACGATCTCGCCACCGTGCACGATCCTGACCGCATCGCACGGGTGGCTCCGCACTGCTTCCTGATCGCCTTCTCCGCCAGCGGCGCGTCCCGTGAAGATTCGTTCGCGCTGGCCGAACGCGCGCGCATGGCGGGCGCCTGCTGGAGCCTCGTCACCCGTGGTATCGAAGGCGCTATTCTCGCCGGCGACAGTGGCATCGTCGAAGTCCCGGCTAAACAGGTCGACCCCATCGACACGCTGGGAGCCGGCGACACCTACATCGCCAACGTCCTCGTCGGCCTGCTCGATGGCCTCCAGCCCGAACTCATCCTGACAAAAGCCGCAGAAGCCGCCGCGCAAACCTGCCTGATGCGCGGCGCCTTCGGCCACGCTGCCCCGATGAGCATCGACCTTTCAAACATGATGAGCCTGGAAGAGGTCTATCGCACCACCCGCCCTGCGGAGGCGCCTCAGGAAGCCTGAGAGCAGGTGCCGGCCTTCGCAAGTTGGTTAGGCAACGGGATCATCGGGAACCCTTTCCAAAGCTCTTGAACATGGGGTAATCGCGGACGGTTTCCCCCAAAGTCATTGCCTTAGCAATATCTGACGTGGGTGGTTGCCCCCGGTAAGATGAAATACGGGCTCACGATTGGAACCGGGCCCAGCATCAAATGGGAGGCAACCATGGACCAATATATCGGGCTTGATGTTTCGTTGAAAGATACGGCGGTCTCGATCCGAGAAGATAGGAAGCGGATCTGGCGAGGCAAATGCCCTTCTGATCCGAAAGCACTGTCGCAGATCATCCGCAAACATGCTCCGCACGCAAAGCTGGTTGTCTTTGAGACAGGCCCGCTATCGACTTGGTTCTATCACGCGCTTACAGCCGAAGGAATTCCCGCGGTTTGCATCGAAGCACGTCATGCGCAAAAGGTTCTAAATGAGACCATCAACAAGACTGATGCCAATGATGCGGATGGCCTAGCGCAGTTAGCCGAAGCCGGATTTTACAAAGTCGTGCGGGTAAAGACCTTCGACAACATGCTGACGCGCACACTGGCGGCAGCGCGTAGCCAGCTCGTAAGCATTTCCAAGCAGCTCAGCAACCAAATACGTGGTCTCCTGAAAACGTTTGGTCTTATCGTGCCCAAAGGGGAAGGTCGGGTATTTGATGCCAATGTGAGAGAGTTGCTGAATGAAAATCGCGGCCTGGCAGCTGTGATACTGCCCCTGCTCGATGCATGGCGCGACATACGTAAGCGTGCAGCCAATCTTGATCATCAGTTGCTCGCAGCTTCCAGACAGAGCCGGGCTGCGAAGCTCCTGATGACGATTCCAGGCGTTGGTGCTGTCACGGCCCTCTCGTACATTGCCGCGATCGAAGATCCTGAAAACTTCCCCACCTCGCGCTCCGTTGGCGCTTGGCTCGGGCTTACGACGCGGCGCTATCAGTCCGGCGAAACCGATTATGATGGCCACATCTCGCGACGCGGTGACGGTCGGCTGCGGGGATTACTCTACGAGGCAGCAACTGTCCTTTTAACAAGAACCACTGCCAGGACAGGATGCAGTCTCAAAACCTGTGGACTGAAGCTGCTCTGCTGCTTGCCGGACTGAGCACGTTGCTGCTCTGCGCGCGCGATCTTATTACCCGCAAGACGGCTGCGGATATTCCTTCGAGCCTCGTCGCACTCCTGACCACCCTCGCCGTTCCGGTGGTGTCGGCTCCGCTTATGATTTTTTCCGGAGTAAATCCGATGGGTATGCGCGACATCGGCATCCTCCTCGTCGCAGCCGTTTTCGTCACCTTCGGAAATTGGTTGCTGGTTCTTTCAATGCGAGCGACGACGCTCGGAGCGATCGCTCCCTTCCGCTACTTCGCCATCCCCATCTCCATGCTGGCCGGCATTCTCGTCTGGAGCGAGGTGCCAAGCCTCTCAATGCTCCTTGGCGCGGTGTTGATTGCAAGTGGCGGCGTCGTGGCTCTGGGTTCGTCCAGAGCATAAACCCTCGCCGCGCTCAGCACGTCGGCATCAGTCCGTGGGCGATGACAAGGAGTCGTAACAATCGGCGGTGATCGATGGCAATGGTTTTCAGGCGAGAATTACGAGGCGAGATGCGAGCCGGTGATGCCGCCGGCAGGCTTTGGCCTGCCGCGAACGCCGCGCCATTCCGCCGGCCGCTCGTCTTCGTCCCAGTCGAGATCATTGACCAGCGTGGCATCGTCCGTGGCGCCAGCTACGCTTCCAGCAGCTCGCGCCAGCGGCGAACCACGTAAGTGTGTTCGTCCATGAATGTGTTCCAGACCCGCACCCGGCCCATATGCTCGGAGTAGGAACCACCCTCGCGCACGTGCCCGGTTGGAATGGCGAGCGTGCCGAATGGATCAGGCAAATCGGTCGAGGCGGGCATGCCTTCGTACCAGTAGTCCCACTCGGCAGGCTCAAGATATCTTTGCGCGCGCTCGGGCAGGAAGGCGTAGTAACCCTGTCGCGACAGGCAGGCGCCGGGCCAGCCGTCCGCCCACCAGTTGAGATAGGCATAGGCTGCGTCCAGCGCGGCCCCTTCCGTTGAGGCGGAAATACAGAGGTCCGAATGCCAACCACGTCCGCCTTCCACGGGATTGGCGACGGTGACGGCCACCTTTTCCCGCCGCAGGCGCGTGGCGCCGGGGGTGAACATACTCTGTACGAGAACGCCGCGTTGCATGAGCCGCGCCGCTTCCTCATAATTCGACCAGAAGCCGCGAAAGTGACCGAGTTTCTTCATTTGAACCATCGTGTCCGCGACGAGATCGATTTCTTCGATGGTTAGATTGCCGATATCCCCGAAGGTAACGTTGTGCGCCGCCTCCGTCGCCAACGCCGCCTCGATCATACCAAGCACCGGATCCGACATCAGCGCCACGCGGCCGCGCAACCGGCTATCGAGGAGCCAGCCCCAGCTCTCGCGCGCCTCCTCGCCGATCAGTTCCCGCGCGCCCGGCAGATAAGCGAAAGAGTCCACGCCACGAAGGACCGGCAACATGGAAATATGGTCGCTGGGCGTGGGTCCGAGTTCTCCGTCAGGCTGCAGGAAGAGCTTGCGTATGATGGTCGGCGGCAAGGTCGCGTCGAGGGGAGGCCTGGCGAGGGCGCGCAGCTCCGCCGCGCAGTTGAGCCTTTTTAGGTCAATTGGCTGAATGGCGCGGGCAGTCCAGATCAAATCGACGGTATGCCACTGATGATAGACGTCGAAACTGTCCGGCGCGGTGACGACACGGCGCAGACTGTCGAGCGTGTCGACAACTTCGAACTCAATGTCGATGCCGAGCGCGCGCTTTGCCTCCTCGCGCCACGTCTTCGGCAGAAATTCACGCCGTGCGACCACGCGTAACGGGCGGGAGGTACTGGCAGAGCTCATCTCAGTGAATCCGCGTTAGAAAGGGAAGATCATTCGGCGCATCGAAGATCGATAGGACTTTGAGCCGTGCCCGCGTGCGTTGATGCTCGAAGTCAAGATGGCGACCGAGCGCTCGTGCCGCGCCCTCCGCGTCCCGTCCAAGCAGGTTGGCCACGACCATTGCGTGTTCTTCCAGCAGGGCGGACTCGTCTTGGATTCCGATATGTGATCGGAACAGCTCATCGACCACATGAGATATCTGAAGGCTGAGGATCGTCGTGATCAGACGACGGTTGCGGCATCGGCCGAGAAGGTCGCGATGCAGCGCGATCTCCAGCGCTGCGATTTCATCGTTTGTACAGCGTCCGTCCCATTCCCGGAGCGCGTCGAGCGTGTCACGCATGACGAGGAGCTCTTCCTTTTCCACCCTTGGCGCCGCGCCGACCAGCGCCAGAGGTTCCAGGAGCCGGCGCATTTCGTGTGTCTCGTCCAGCGTCCGCGCGGCAAGGGGACCGACGATCCAGTGCGAGCTCCTGTTCTTTTCGATCAACCCCTGCCCGTTAAGGCGAGCCAGCACGTCGCGGGAAACAGTCCGGCTGACACCGAAATGATCGCAAATTCCCGCTTCGGATATCTGGAAGGTTCCGAAGGGAATTGCACGCAGCACGCCGTGCTCCACCTCCTCTAGGATCGTCTCCCACCGCGGCGCGAACGGCGTGGAGCTTCCGTTTTCCAGGAGCGACAGATCCAGATCGAGCAGATGAAGATTTTCGCGCCCGCCCGCGGCCTCGCCGGTATCCGGGCCGACGACATAGCCATGCTGGGGATGAGGGACGAGCACGCCCTCGGCCATGAGCTCGTCGAGCGCGCGACGTACAGGTGGTCCACTCAACGCCAACCGGTCCGCAACCGCGGCGGTATAGAGACGAGTGCCGCGCGGAATACGTCCGGATTGGATGTTCTCAGCGAGAACGGTTCGAATGAGCTTGTAGTATCCCTTGTTCCGCATGGCTTCTCTCATGGTCCCGGCACAGACTTAACCCAGCTCGAGCGGGTAGGGAACGGACAATCGAAAGATGTCCTCCCCCGCTTAGGGTCGCAGCCTCCCGGGGAAAATTCCGATGAAATCAGAGCGCGCGCTCAGCCGGACCGTCGCGCACGCTCCGCCTCCGTGGCCGTGAGGTCAACACTGGCGTCCGTTGCCACCACGCCATAGTCGGAGAGTGCCGTCTCGGGGCCGAAATAACCTTCGCGCAGATCATGCTGGACGGCGCTCGGGTCGCGCTCCAGCGGGTCTCCGTAGCCGCCGCCGCAAGGCCCGACGCAGACCAATCGATCACCCGCCTTCGCCTTGAGATAGGAGACCTTGGAGACGAGCTCGCGCGCGCCATCCGAGGAAATCAGGCTCAGCGAAGCGGTGCGCCCATCGGCGCCGCCGTCATACCCCCACGGCGCGTATTTGTGGCCCTCGCCTTCGAGGGAAAAGCCACCGTCCGACAGGAAGGCAAACTCCCGCACCGTGCCGATGCCGCCGCGCCAGCGCCCGGCGGGTACCGCGTCCTCCCGCAACTCGTAGCGGTTGACCCGGAGCGGCAAGTGCATCTCAATATCTTCGATCGGGTTGTTGCGGGTGTTGGCATAAAGGGTATCGACCGCGTCCATTCCGTCCATGCCCGCCCGGCCGCCGTAGCTGCCTTCGAGGATCTCCATGTGCACCCAGTGTCGTCCGTCCTTGAGGCCGGAGAAGGAGGCGATGCGCAGGTTGCCGATCCCAGCGGAGATCTGCCTCGGCGCGACCTGCGCGAGCGCCTTCATCAGCGTGTCGGCGAGCTGGTTGCCGGGGCAGAAACGCGCGATCACAGGCGCCGGAAACTCCGGATTGGCAAGGCATCCCTTGGGCGCCACGATCGTGATCGGCCGGGTGAGGCCGGCGTTTTGCGGGATATGGCCATAGGTCACGCTGTCGAGCAGGATTGAGCGAATGGTCAGCCAGACGGCGCAATCCACCGTACCCTCGAGGGGCATATTGATCGGTTTGTCGCAAATCTGCGGCGCGGTTCCGGTCAGGTCCACGGTCATCGAATCCCCCTCGACCCGCACCGTGACGGCGAGCGGAAGGTCTTTCCGCGACGGGTCCGCGTCATCGAGATAACCGTCGATATGACCGAGCGCGCTGTATTCCCCGTCCGGCAGCGCGCGGATGGCATCGCGCATCAGCCGCTCGGAATAGTTCATCAGATCCTCGTGCGCCGCGCGCAGCGTGTCAAGCCCCCAGGTGCCGATCAGTTCCAGATAGCGCTCGGCGCCGATGCGCGCCGCTTTGATCTGCGCTTCCATGTCACCGACGACGATATGCGGCGCGCGAATGTTCGATTGGAGAATGTACCAGACGGGGTCGACGCGCCGGCCTTGGTCATAGACCTTCACCGCCTTGAATTGCAGTCCCTCGGCATAGGTGTCCACGGCGTCGACGATACCGCAGCTTCCCGGCGACAGCGCGCCGATATCGAGATGGTGCGCTGTGGTCACCGAAAAACCGACGAGCGTGTCGTCGCTGAAGACCGGCACGCAGAAGGCCACGTCCGGTCCGTGGCTCGCTCCGCCATAGGGGTCGTTGTGCATGATCACGTCGCCCGGCCGGATCACATCGCCGCGCTCCTCGACGGTCTTTAGAATATTACGGACATAGCCGGGGATCGGACCTGACTGCAGCGGCGTGGACATCCGGCACTCGCAGAGTTGGCTTCCCGTCGCGTCGGTCAGCGCGGTCCCGAAATCCTCCGATTCCCGGATAATCGAGGAGTAGCTCATCCGCATCAGCTTGTGGCCCATCTCCACCGCGATACTCTCCAGCGCGCCATGGATCACGGCCGCCGTCACGGGGTCGATCTGGTTGGCCGCGGTCGCTTCGGTCTTCGGCATGGTCGCGGTCATTTCGCACCTCCCAGGGTGATGACGATGCTGCCCGAGGGATGGACGCGGGCTGTCGAACCCGGCAGCACCACGGTTGTGCTGTCCTGCTGAACGATGATCGCGGGGCCCGCGAAATCCTGGCCGACCGGCAGGACCGCGCGGCGATAGACCGGCGTATCGAAGGTTTTGAGGCCGCCGTCGACGCGGAAGACGCAGCGATTGCGGCGGAGCTCCGCCTCGGCGAGCGTACCGCCCGCCGGTGCGTTAAGCGTGGTCAGCTTGGGTAGTTTACCGATGCCGCTGACACGGATGTTGACGATCTCGATCGCGCTTGCCGGGAAGGCATGGCCGTATTCGGTTGCGTGCCGGTCGTGAAACGCCTGCCAGACCTCGGCCAATCCCGGTTCTGTGATTGGCCCGGCGGGAAAGTCGATCTTCAGTTCGTAGCCCTGCCCCGGATAGCGCAGATCCCCCGTGCGCACGAAGCTCACCGCGTCGTCGGGAATCCGGTCGGCGACGAAACGGCGCGCAAGGTCGCTCTCCATCGACGCGAAGCCCTGGGTCAGGCGCTCGATGTCAAGCGCCGTCGACGTCTGGAACTCGGTCCGGATCTCATCGTACTTGAGATCCGTCGTCAAGAGCCCCATCGCCGAAGTGATCCCCGGATAGGGCGGCACGATCACCTCTGGAATGGAAAGCATGGCGGCCACCTCAACCCCATGCAGCGGCCCCGCGCCCCCCATCGCCACCAGGGCGAAGCCGCGCGGGTCGATGCCCTTCTGCACGGTGCTGGAACGGATGGCGTTTGCCATGTTGGCGTTGAGCACGGTCAGAACGCCCTCCGCCGCCTCATGTGGCGACAGGTCCAGGCGCTCGGCCAGACCGCCGATCACGCGAGCCGAGGCCTCCGCGTCGAGCTTCATGCCGCCGCCGAGGAAATCATCGGGATCGAGACGGCCAAGGACGATATTCGCATCCGTCACCGTGGGTTCGCTACCGCCTCGGCCATAGGCGGCTGGGCCCGGAACGGCGCCCGCGCTTTGCGGCCCTACGCGGAAAGCACCACCCCGGTCGATGTAGGCAATGGAGCCGCCACCGGCGCCAATCGTATTGACGTCGATCATCGGCAGAAGCAGCGGGAAACCCGCGAGCGATGTCGACCGCGCGTCGGTTTCGGCGAAGCGGCCGTCACGGATAATGCCGATGTCAGCCGAAGTGCCGCCGATATCGAAGGTGATGAGGTTGCTTCGCCCGGCGAGTCCGCCCACCCAGCCGCCGCCGAGCACGCCCGCGGCGAGACCCGACAGCAATGTGAGCGCGGGCTTCTCGGTTACCATCCGGGCCGTGGCAGCGCCGCCGTTGGAGGCCATAACGCGCAGTTCGCCGGCCACGCCGAGCCGCTCGAGCGCCGCTTCCAGGTTGGCGATGTAGCGTTCCACCTTGGGGCCGATCGCGGCGGCCAGGGCCGCGGTCGTGAAGCGCTCGAATTCGCGGAACTGCGGCGCGGTGATCGCCGACGTGGTTACGAAGGCGTCCGGCATCACTTGTTTGACGATGTCGCGGGCGCGCAGCTCATGCGCCGGATTGATGAACGAGAAGAGGAAGCAGATGACGACGGATTCGACGCCTTCGCCCTTGAGCTCCTCGGCGGCGCGGCGCACCGCGTCCTCGTCGAGCGGAACGAGCTCCTCTCCCGTCGGCGGTATCAGTCGGCCAGCCACCGTCTTGCGGTACCGCCGCGCGACGGGCGGGCGGTTCTGCCAAGGCAGCTCCTGCATGATCGAATAGTGCTCGACCCGCTGATGGCGGCCGATATGCACGATGTCGCGGAACCCTTCGTTGGTGATCATCCCCGTCCGCGCGACATTGTTTTCGAGGACAGCGTTCGTCGCCGTCGTCGTGCCGTGAAAGACATAGGAAATTTCGGAAGGAGCAACCTGAGCACGCTCGCAGAGTTCGCGGATCCCCCGCATCACTCCCTCGGACGGATCGTGCGGCGTCGTGGACACCTTGTGGATGACCAACGCCCCGCTCTCAAGGTCGCAACAGACGAGATCGGTAAAGGTACCGCCCACATCAACGCCGATCGTCTTCATCGCGCCGCGCCTCCCAGCGCTCTTCCTTCGAAAATCATGGTGCTTCCCTGGGGGCTTTCACCCAGGGCTAGCCGTAGGCGCGGAAATGCGCGAAGTCCCAGTCGCGACCAGGCGCCGCGGCGATCAGCTCGCGCGTATAGGGGTGGCTTGGCGTGGACAGCACGTCGTGTACGGCCCCCGCCTCGACGACCTCCCCCTTCTTCATCACCGCGATCCTGTCGCAGATCTGCGCCGCGACGCGTAGATCGTGGGTGATGAACAGGATGCCGACGCCGCTTTCGTCACAGATGCCGCGCAACAACTCGAGAACCTGCTTCTGTACCGAGACGTCGAGGGCGGAGACCGACTCGTCGGCGATCAGCACGTCGGGTTCCAGGGCCAGCGCGCGGGCGATGCAGATGCGCTGCCGCTGCCCGCCCGAAAACTGGTGCGGAAAGCGCGTCAGCATTTCCCGCGTCAGCCCGACTCGTTCCAGGAGGTCGCCGGCGCGGGCATAGGCCTGATCCTTCGGCATGCCGAAATTCAGCATCCCCTCCGTGATCACGTCGCGCACCCGCATGCGGGCATTGAGCGAGCGAAACGGGTCCTGGAAGACCACCTGAAGGCGCTGGCGGTGCGGACGCAGCGCCGACGTCGACATCCGCGAAATGTCGGTGCCGTCGAGCACGATCGATCCGCTCGACGGCTGGATGAGCCGTGTCAGGCAGCGTGCGAACGTGGTCTTGCCCGAGCCCGATTCCCCGACAATGCCGATGATTTCGCCCCGCCGCAGGCGGAGGTCCGTCGGACGCAACGCATCGACCTGCTTCCTGCGTGTGAAAAATCCACCGACAGGATAGGTCTTGGCAAGGCTTGAGACTGCCAAAACCTCGTCCCCCGGAGTGGATACGCGCTCAGGCGGCACAAGGCTCGGCACCGACGCCACCAGCATTCGCGTGTAGTCCTTCTGGGGGCGCGCGAGGATCTCGTCGCGGCTGCCGATCTCGACCATGTGGCCACGGTTCATCACCACGATGCGATCGGCGATCTCGGAGACCACGCCGAAGTCATGGGTGATGAACAGAACCGCCGTGCCGAAGCGTTCCCGCAGCTCGGCGATCAGCAATAGAATCTGACGCTGGGTCGTCACGTCGAGCGCGGTGGTCGGCTCGTCGGCGATCAGCAGCTTCGGCCGCATGATCAGCGCCATGGAGATGACGATGCGCTGCCGCTGTCCGCCCGAAAGCTGGTGCGGATAGGAACCGTAGATGCGCTCGGGATTGGGCAGGTGGACCGCCTCGAACATTTCGAGCACCCGCCGGCGGCGCGTGGCGGCGTCGCCCTCGCCATGCACCTTGAGCACTTCCTCGACCTGCGCGCCCACGGTCTCGACCGGATTGAGCGCCGTCATGGGCTCCTGGAACACCATGGACATGCGGGTGGCGCGCATCCCGCGCAACTCCCGCTGAGAGAGCGACAGGATGTCCTGCCCGTCCACAGTGATCCGCCCCGCCGTCACCTCAAGCGCGGAGGGGTCGAGCAAGCCCATCACCGCGAGCGAGGTCACCGACTTACCCGATCCGGATTCGCCGACGACGCAAAGCGTCTCGCCTGCCCGGACGGAGAAGGAGATGTCCTGCACGGTCGCCTTGCCGGTATCCTTCAGCGAGACGGTCAGCCCCTCGATGCGCAGCACTTCCGCGCCGATTTCGCTCTTGGTCATGGCTTACCTCCCGCGAATGAGTTTGGGGTCGAACGCGTCACGCAGCGCGTCGCCGATCAGGTTGATGCCGAGCACGGTGAGTGCGAGGAAGACGCCGGGGAAGAAGACCAGCCCCGGCAGGATCTGGAAGTAGGTCCGCCCTTCGGCGATGACGTTGCCCCAGGAGGGAACCTCCGGCGGCAGCCCTACGCCGAGGAAGCTCAGAACCGCCTCGGTCAGAATGGCCGAGGCCAGGATGAAGCTGCCCTGCACGATCAGCGGTGCCAGCGTGTTCGGCAGCATGTGCCGGAAGAGGATCCGCCATGTCGGCGTGGCAAGCGAGATCGCCGCTTCGACATAGGCCTCGTTGCGAAGGCCGAGGATCACGCCGCGCACCAACCGTACGACGCGGGGAAATTCCGGCAGTATGATCGCCAGCAGCACGGTGCCGAGATTGGCCCCGGTGATCGCGACCAGCGCCACGGCCAGCACGATCGAGGGAATGGACATGATCCCGTCCATGATCCGCATAATGACGCCGTCGAGGAAGGAGAAGTAACCCGCGACCAGGCCGATAGTCAGACCGAGCGCGAGCGAGATCGCCGCGGCGGAGACACCCACCACCAGCGACGTGCGCGCGCCGTAAAGGACACGGGCGAAGATATCGCGCCCCATGGGATCTGTTCCGAACCAGAACTCCGCCGATGGCGGCTTCAGCCGGCTGAGGGCGTTGATGCGGATCGGATCGGCATCGGTGATGAGCGGCGCGAACATCGCTGCGAGCGCCACGAGAACGAGAAAGGCCACGGCGACGCCGAGCAGCCGGTTGCCGCGAAACACGGCGAGCCATCGGCCAGCGCGGTATTCACTGGCGAGAGGAACAATGGAGGACATGGTCTTCCTGTCTTTTTCCGCCGCGCGGGGGCGGCTGATCGGATCAATAGCGGATGCGGGGGTCGAAAACTGTGTACAGCAGGTCGACCGCCAGGTTGATGACGATGTAGATCGCCGAAAGCAGCAGGATCAGGCTCTGGATCAGAGGATAGTCACGGGCGAGCACGGATTCGACCACCAGCCGGCCGAGGCCGGGAATGTTGAACACGCTCTCCGTCACCACGACGCCGCCGATCAGGAAGGCCGCGCCGGATCCCACGACGGTGACGATCGGTACCGCCGCGTTGCGCAGCGCATGGCGTAGGACGACCCGGGTCTCCGGCACCCCCTTGGCCCGCGCGGTGCGCACGAAATCCTCACCGAGAACCTCAAGCACGCTCGAACGGGAAATTCGGGCGATCAGCGCGATATAGGTGGTCGATAACGTCAGCGTCGGCAGTGCGACCGTGCGGAGGAAGGCGAGCGGATCCGTGGCAAGCGGCGTGAAACCCTGTACCGGGAACCATCCCGCCTTCAGCGAGAACAGGTAGATCAGCACGTAGCCGGTGACGAACACCGGCGTCGAAAAGCCGAGGACCGCCGCCGCCATGACCAGCCGGTCGCCAACCTTGCCGCGTGCCCAGGCGGCGTAAACGCCGACTGGAACAGCAAGCAGGATCGAGAAGGTCATCGTCGTCACCGCCAGCGAAAGCGTGGGGCCCACGCGGGCGGAGATCATGTCGACCACCGGCTTGTGCGAATGCAGCGAGGTACCGAAGTTCCCCCTCAGGATTTCGCTCAGCCAGTAGAAGAACTGGACATAAACCGGCTGGTCGAGCCCGAGATTGGCACGGATTTCGGCCAGTTGGGCCGGCGTGGCGGTATCGCCGGCCATGATGATCGCCGGGTCACCCGGCGCCAGATGCAGCAGCAGAAAGGCTATCAGAGCGACCATCCCCATAACAGGAATGGTCATCACGGCGCGGCGGGCGACATAGGCGAGCATCGGCTTACTGCTCGTCCTTGGAGACGTTCCAGAAGACGTTCGTCGGCGCTTCCAGGACACCCTTCACGTTGTTGCGGTAACCGCTGACACGAGCGAAGACGCCGAGCGGAGCGTAGACGCCCTCCTCATAAACGAGGCCCTGGATCTTGGTCGCAATCGCCTTGCGATCTTCCGGCTTTACAGCGGTCAGGAATTCGCGGGTGAGCTTGCCGATCTCCGGCACGTCGGCCCAGCCGGCATAGCCGCCCTTGCCGTCGGCGGCGATCATGTAGCTGCGCAGCGGATCCTGGATTTCGGTGTTGTGCCAGCTGGTGATGAAGATGTTCCAGCCGCCGTCGGCTACCGGCCCCTGGTTGGCGCGACGCGACAGCATGGTCATGAAATCCATGGCCTGCAGCTCGACGTTGAAGCCAGCCGCGCGCAGCTGCTGCGCCATGACCGGAGCAAGCGAGGACATCGACGCGATGTCGGAAACGTGCATGATCGAGATCGGCTTTCCGTCGTAGCCTGCTTGCGCCAGGAGCGCCTTGGCCTTCTCCGGATCGGGCTTCACAACCATCTCGGCGTTGACATCGCTCTCAAACGGCAATCCGCAAGCGAAGACGGCGCCGCAGATCGTGTAGTTTTCGGGCGCGCCGAACTGCGCCTGCATGACCTCTTCCTGCCCAATCGCCCACAAGGCCGCCTGGCGGACGAGTTTGTTGTCGAAGGGCGGCTGAAGGTGGTTGAACCGATAGCTGATCTGGTAGCCGAGTTTGTCGAGACGCTGGGTGGTGACGCTGTCGGGCGAGACGAGCGGCAACAGGTCGAACGGAATGGCCTGGAGATAGTCGACTTCGCCGCTGTTCAGCGCGTTGAGCGCGGTCATCGGGTCGGCCATCTCGATGCGCTCCACGCGGTCGACCTTGGCGACCTTGCCGCCGGCGAGCCAGCTCGGCTCTTCCTTGCGCGGCACGTAAGCCTCGTTCTTGACGTAGACAGCCTTTACGCCTGGCTCATACTCGTCGGCCTTGAAGACGAAGGGGCCTGAACCGGTGTAATCCGTGATGGCTTCCGTGACGGGCGTCGCGGCCACGCGCTTCGGCATGATGAAAAGCGGCACGCCGCTTGGCTTGGCAAAGGCGTCGAGAATGACGCCGGACGGCTCGGAAAGCTTGAGGACAAAGGTCTTCTCATCCGCGGCAACCATCTCCGTCGTGATCGACTTGAGGGCCATGCCCATGCGGTCACGGTCACGCCAGCGATTGATCGAAGCGATGACGTCTTCCGCCGTTACCGGGGCGCCGTCGTGCCACTTGAGGCCATCGCGCAGTTTAAAGGTATAGGTCTTGCCGTCTTCGGAAATGGCGTAGCTGTTCACCATCTGCGGTTGGATCTTCTGCTGTGCGTCCAGCCCGAAAAGCGTGTCATAAATGAGGTAACCGTGGTCTCGGGTCTGGTGCGACGCGCTGAGGATCGGGTCGAGGTTGCCGAGACGGCTTTCCATGACCACCTTGAGATCGCTTGCCAACGCGGGCGTGAAGAACAGGACGGCCGAGGCGACGGCTGCGAGAATCGGTGAGGTCCTAGGTCTGCTTACCTTCATTCTGGTTCCCCTTTTGATGAAAAATGGTTTGGCGTCTCCGCTCCGTTTCCTCTCGAAGCGGAGAGCCGATAAAAAATCCGTCAGCGCCGGAATTCCGGGTAGCTTTCGGGTGAAAGAGCGTTGATGTCGCGCTTGGCCCAGTCTTCGCGGTGCATGTTGTCCCACATGTCCTGCGCGCCCTTTTGCAGATCAGCGGTCAGCGCGGCGATGTCGAGGTTCGGCACGACGCGATCCTTCATGATGAAGTTTCCGTCCACCATCGACGAATTGAGATCCTCGGCCTGGGCCGAGTAGACGATGTTGCGCACGGGATCGCGCATCGGCGTCATGAACAGGCTCGCGCCCTCCCAGAACAGGAGGTCGGCCTTGGCGCCGGCCGAGATCCGCCCGAGGTCGTCGCGGCCGAGCGACTTGGCGCCGCCGAGCGTCGCCGAGCTGAACACATCCGCCGCCGTCGCCACCTCGGTCCGCCGGTCCATGATCTTGCTGATCACCGCTGTCCAGCGGAGCGCTTCGATCATGCTCTGCGGGCAGGTGTCCGTCCCCAATGTCATGTTGACGCCGCGGGCGAGGTATTTGGAATAGCTTTCCATCGCGATGCCGCGGCGGGCGAAGACCCAGACCGCGTGCGCGACGTTTGTGCCGGTATCTGCGAGAATGCCGATGTCATCGGCATGATAGTTCGTCCAGCTGGAGCCGCCCGGCATGATGACGTGGCCGAGAATGACGTTGGCGCCAAGGAAGCCGATTTTTTCCAACCATTCCACCGGCGAGCAGCCGTTACGGCGGACCATTTCCTGGAACTCGGGAACCGATTGCGAGGTGTGCAGCGCCACCGGCAACTTCATTTCCGCGGCAACCGCGTGTGTGCGGCGCAACAGCGCTTCGGAGCAGGTATCGATCTGTGACGGGGTCAGGAAGCCCTTGATGCGTCCGTTGGCGCGACCGTCGATTGCCTTGACGAAGTCGACCGCGTGCTCCATCGCCGCGACGCCGTCGTCCTCACACCATTGGTACTGCACGCTCTTGCCGTCGTTCGTGAACCAGCGGCCGGAACGGTACATTTCGCCGATATAGGCGCGCAGACCGGCCTTTTCGGACTGCTCGGCGACGTAATTGCCTTGCAGGCCCATCTCTACGATCGTGGTCGTGCCGGTCCGGATGAGTTCGGGAATCGAGGAGGCGACGGAGGCGCGCCGCGCCTGCTCGGTGATGGCGCCATCGCGCGCGGTGAGGAACTCGAAGAGCCCCGAAAGGTAGAAATTGCGCGGACCCCGGTCTTCGACGAAGGAGCGATCCAGCGGGGATTCGCTCAAGTGCGCGTGGGTATTGATGAAGCCCGGCGTGACGATCTTGTCGCGGGCATCAATGATCTCGTCCGCGTGACCGTCGAACGAACCACCGCCGACATGCGTGATCCGGTCGTCCTCGATGACGATCACGCCGTCTTTCAAATGCCTGTGTCCGCCATCCTGATAGGCAATGACATGGCCCGCCTGAATAACCTTCCTTACCACCGCAGTGCTCTCCTCGTTATCAGTTGGATTATGTATCCATAGTTATGTTATTTTAGCAATGGGTCATCTCATTTCTTTTCCAGCGCCCACATGCCCCATCGGGGCGCACGACCGAAAACCCGGTATAAAATGGGATACTTTAGACCTTTTTGGCGCCGATTCGGGAAATTTTGAGCGTCGGAAATGCCAAAAGCGGCCTGAAATCCTTCAGAACCGCGCGAAAAATTTTTATGAATTATGTATATATAATCCTGAAAATGCACTTCAGAATTGTGGCGCGCGACACCCTCGGCCGAAGCCGCGCGGCTTCTCCGATTTTCGATCGCCGCCGCACCCCGAGGGGTACACGCGCGGTCTGGTAGGTCGGGTTCCGACAAAAGGCCGCTCATCCGGACATTGCCTGAATGTTCTTTATGCAGTAAGACGGATTGCATAAAGAACATCGCATCGGCATTGTTGCTCGTCAAGGCCATGCGCGCCGCATGGGACAGGGATTGGGATGCCGGCTCTCGCATGGATGGACATGCCGCTGCGCGCACCCAGATTGAGGCAAAGGTTAGGGAAATAGAATGCCGACAAAACCCGGAAATGACGCCCGTTCCGACGAAGCCGCGAGCGAGGCGGCGCGGGACAAGGCCACCAATGAGACGTTGCAGCGAGAAGGTGACCATTGGCTGTTGAGCGCGGGCAATGACTATGTCCATACGCCCCGAGCGCCCGGCATTGTTCCCGCCCTGGAAAACGGCATCGCCATCATCAGCTACCTGAACAGGAAGGCGCCGCGCGCGGCAACCCTCGCGGAGATGGCATCGACGCTCGGCATTTCCAGAAGCCATTGCCATTCCCTGCTCAAAACCCTGACGCATTTCGAATGGCTGAGTTTCGACGACGAAACCAAAAAATATCGCCTTCAATCCGGCATCCTTAGCGACACCTCGTCGCTTCTGAACTCACCCATTATCAGCGTAGTCAGGCCACTTTTGACCGAGCTGGTGGATCGGCTGGAACTGCCTTGCGTGCTTTCCGAACCGATGTCCGACGATTCTTTCATCGTTATCGATCGCTTCAACGCCCACCACATCCTGGAAGTAAATTTTCCGGTCGGGCATCGCTTCCCGCGCAACGCACCGGCGCAAATGCGCGCCTATCTGGCCTGGCAGACGCCGGAGCGCATCGAACGCTGGATGCAAAACTGGCATCCCGTCGCCTACACGGAGACTTCGACGACGGACGCCCAGGCGCTGCGGACGGAAATCGGCGCGACGCGGCGGCGCGGCTATGCGCGCTCGATAGGTGAATTTACCGAAGGCCTGATGGCGCTTGCACTGCCGATTTTCGACCGCACCGGACGTGTCGTCTATGTCTATAACATATCGTCCCTGGTCGGCACTTTGCTGCCGCGGGAAGACGAGGTGGCGCGGGAGATGCAACGCACCGCCAGCCTCATTCATCGGGCGATCGCCGCCGGCGCGCCACTCGATTTTCCTTCCTGATCGCGTCCTCCGGCGAAGATATTTAGGTCCAACACGGGCCTTCCTTGCGGTAACCGCGGTCATTCAGCCGTGACGATTGCATCCGCGAGGCCTTGGCCACGCGGATGCAATACGCTTTCGTGGCGTCAGACTTCGGCGATCGCGCTTACTTCGATGCGCAGGGAGGGGTTGGCGAGACGCGCCTCGATCGTCGCCCGCGCAGGCGCCACCGGAAGATCCAACCAGGCGTCGTAGACCGCGTTCATGGCATCGAAATCCATGATGTTCGGCAGAAAGATATTGACCATCGCCAGTTTCGAACGGCTGCTGCCGGCCTGCTGAAGATAGCCGTCGATCTTTGCAAGGACCTGCCGCGCCTGCTCCTCGAGGGAAGCGTTCGGATCGTCCGCGACCTGACCGGAAATATAGACATTCCCATTGGATACGACGGCGCCGCTCAGGCGTTTTCCAGGGTTGAGATGCTTCATCACTATGCGTCCTTTCTTGATGAAAATGCTCCGGGCGCCGCCGCTGCGAACGCTCCGGAATATCGTTTGGGTCTCGGCGCGGCGAGAGAGTTGACCTTGCTTGTCCCGAAGCCAAGCCCGATCAGCGCTTCCAGCATGCGCGTCCCCGCCTGGACCCCGTCCACGACCGGAACGCCGCTGTCGCGGGTGAGCCGGTTTGCTATGGTCGCCATGCCGGCACAGGCCAGCACGATCGACTCGGCCCCATCCTGCTCGATCGTCGCGGCGATGGTGGCTTTCATACGCTGGTATGCGTCCTCACCGTCGAGATCGAGAACCGGCAAGTCCACGGCCCGCACCGCCCGGCACGTTTCCCGCATGCCATACCTGAGGACATTTTCCTCAAGTTGGCAGTTCGTGCGGGCGAGCGTTGTCATCACGGTAAAGCGACCGCCGAGCATGGCCGCCGTGTGCATGGCGGCTTCACCGATACCCAGCACCGGAGCCTCCACCAGCTCGCGCGCCGCGTTCAAGGCGGGATCGTTTCCACAGGCAATCAAATAACCGTCAATTCCCGCCCCTTGGCTTCGCCTGATGCACTCAAGCACGCCGACGGCGGCATAGGCGTCGTCATAATGCCCCTCTACGCTCTCCGGTCCGTCAATAGGATTGACCGCGACAATCTCCGTGCCTGGAGACGCGACCGCGCGCGCCGCGGCGCCGATTTCCTCCGTCATCGCCGCGCTCGTATTGGGATTGATCACCAAGATCTTCATTCCGCTCTCTCCTTCTGGCCTGCCGTGTCCGTGATCAGGCCGTAATGCTCCGGCCGCCGATGGGCCGCGAAGTTGAATTCGTTGCGCTTGCCGACCAGCGTTTCATCAAGGTCACACAGGGCATGCACGATCTCGTCGCCGCTGGTTTGCGCCTCGGCCCGTATCTCCCCATGGGGAGAGACGATCACGCTGCCGGCCATCATCTCGACCCCTTCCTCGAGCCCCGCTTTTGCCGCGCCCACCACCCAGCACGCGTTCTGATACGCGCCGGCCTGCATAACGAGGCGGTTGTGAAATTGGCGTAATTCGACTGGTTGAGGCGCGGCGGGGTTCTCCAGCGGCGTGTTGTAGCCAAGCAGGACAAGCTCCGCGCCTTTCAAAGCCATGACCCTATAGGTCTCTGGCCAACGCCGGTCGTTGCACAGGCACATCCCCACCGTGCCGCCGAAAGCATCCCAGACCCCAAAGCCCTGGTCACCGACTTCGAAATATCGCTTCTCCAAATGCTGGAAGGCGTCGAGAGGGCGATACTCCGAATGGCCCGGCAGGTGGATCTTTCGGTATTTTCCCACGACACGGCCCTGCCGATCGACAAGGACCGCGCTGTTGAAGCGCCGCTTGCGTCCGTTTTCAAAGTCGAGTTCCGCGTAGCCGAGATAAAAGCCGATGCGCAGCGCCGCGGCCGCCTCGAACAGCGGCATGGTATGCTTGGACGGCATCGCCGCCTCGTAGTAACTGTCCAGCTCGCTCTCGTCCTCGATCAGCCAGCGTGGAAAGAACGTGGTCAGCGCCATCTCAGGGAAGACGACGAGCTCGCAGCCCTTCGCGGCGGCCTCCCTGAGCAGGGCGACAAGTCTTGCCACCACTACTTCGCGCGTATCATTGCGATGGATAGGACCAAGCTGGCCCGCGGCAATTCGAAAGGTTCTGCTCATTTCAAGCCTCGACGGTGCAAGAGATGTTGACGTCGCGGGCCATGCCCAGTCCGACATAGGCCATGTCAAATCAACTCCAGCGCGGGTTTCTCGCCGGTAACGACGTCGGCGAGGAGGCGTGCCGATCCGCAGGCCATCGTCCATCCCAGCGTGCCGTGGCCGACATTGACGTAAAGGTTTCGAGCGCCGATCTGTTCAATCCGCGGAATGCCGTCGGGGGTCATCGGCCGCAACCCGCTCCACCGTTCCGCCTTGTCTATTTCGGCCTCCGGAATTGCCGGGAACAATTTGCGCGCGACATGGCGAAGCCCCTTATAGCGCTTGTCGGGCCGAGAGAGATCGTAGCCGGCGAGTTCGGCGGTGCCTCCGACCCGGATTCTATCGCCTAGATTTGTCACGCCGACCTTGTAGGTCTCGTCGGAGACCGTGGAGCGTGGCCCGTATTTTTCACTCTCGGCCATGATGGTGAGCGAATAGCCTTTCACCGGATAGACCGGAACCGCGGCCCTCAGAGGCCGCAGCAAGGCCAGACTATCAACGCCCGCGGCCAGGACCACGGCGTCGGCTTCGATCAAATCGCCCTCCACCCTGACGGCGCGAATGCGCCCGTCGCGTGCCACGAGTTCAAGGACGGTTGTGCCGTATCGAACATCGACGCCGCTCGCGACCGCCCGTGCAGCGAGCGCTTGGGTAAAGCGCCGGCAATCGCCGGTTTCGTCGCCGGGCAGCAGCACGCCACCGGGCGAGTTGTTGCCGGCGACGTCGAGATTGGGCTCAAGGTCGGTGAGCCTGTCTCGCCCGATACGCTCAAACGGCACGTTCAACCCATCGAGGACGGCGAGATCCTCCTCATACCGGGCGAGTTGTCCGAGGTCCCGGAAGAAGACAAGTGTGCCCCGCTCCTGAGCGGCGTATTCAATCGGCAGCTCGTCACGCAGCGTTCGCAAGCAATCGCGGCTGTATTCCGCCAGTCTCACCATCTTTTGCTTGTTTTGGGAGTAGGACCGGTTGTTGCAATTGGCCAGAAAAGGCCAGAGCCATTTGGCCATCTCACGATCGGGAAGACGGCTGATGACGAAAGGGGAGAACGGCGCGAACATGCCCGTTATCGCCTTGGCCAACATACCGGGGGACGACCACGGGGCGGAGAGCGCGGGCGATATCTGCCCGACATTCGCGTAGCTCGTGCCCAATCCCGCTGCCGGATTCCGGTCAAGTAAGGTGACACGGCATCCCGACCGAGCGAGATACCAGGCCGAAGTCACACCGATGACTCCCGCGCCGATGACGACGACATGCATGAAAACTTATCCTTGGAAAGTAGAGGCTGCGGAGCGTTATTTCGCCCTGTTGCTGGAAAGATACTGGAGAAGCACGGCCGTGATGATGATGATCCCCATCAACACTTCCTGGTGGTAGCCGGGCACGCCGATGAGGTTCATCACATTGCGGATCAGGCCAAGGGTGAGCACGCCCAGCAGTGTACCGAAAACGCCTCCCTTGCCCCCCATGAGGCTCGCGCCGCCGATCACCACCGCCGCGATCGCATCCAGTTCCGCCCCGGCTCCGATGCTCGGGGCACCGACGCCGGAGCGTCCCATGGTGATTACCCCTCCGATGACGGCCAGCACGGCGGAAACGACATAGACACTGTGCACGTAGAGACGGACATTGACCCCGGACAACCGGACGGCCTCCTCGTTGGAGCCGATGGCTGTGACGATGCGGCCCGCCCGGGTAAAGCCCAGAACAACACCGCCGATGGCGAAGATCACAAGCATCACGATGACGGGATAGGGAAGACCCAGACCATAGCCCGCGGCGAAATCCGAAAAGATCTGACCGGACGCGCCGAGCTGGATGGGCTGCCCCTTGGAAAGAATGAGCGCGAGGCCCCGGGCAACGGTCATCATGGCGAGCGTGACAACGAAGGCGGGAAGGCGCAAATAGGCGATAAACGCGCCAGAGATGAGGCCGACGCCAGCGCCGACCAGGAGGGCAATCAACAGCGCCAGTCCGGGGTGCGCCGTCTGCGCCATCAGCGCCACTACCACCGCGCCCAGCGCCGCGATCGAGCCCACGGAAAGATCAATACCGCGTGTTAGAACGACGAAAAGCATACCGACGCTTAATATGCCGACGCTCGAGCTCTGGCGCAGCACGTTCATAAGGTTGCGTTCCGTAAAAAAGGAAGAAGACGCAAACGCTGCCACCACCAGCATCAAGAGAAAGATGATGACCGTGTTGTTGTTCTTCATCCAGCCGATAGCAGTGCGCATGCCGACTCCATTCGCAGGTATTTCCGATTTCATTGTTCCCCCCTCAAGCGTCCGCGACCGAGGATTTGGCGCCGATGGACAAGGCGATAATGTTGTTCTGGGAATAGTCCTTCGGAAGCAGCTCGCCCCTAACCGCGCCCTCGCCCATGACGATGATGCGATCGCTCAACCGCATCAGTTCCTCATGATCGGAAGAGATCAGGAGGACGGCTTTGCCAGCTTCCGCCATGGATTGGATGATCGCGTAGATCTCCGCCTTCGCGCCGATATCCACGCCCCGCGTCGGCTCATCCAGGATCAGTATGTCTCCGTCGACATGAAACCACTTGGCGAGCACGATCTTCTGCTGATTGCCGCCGGAGAGCGACGAGACCGGATTTTCGATGCTGGCCGCCTTTAGCCGCAACGTTTTACCAAGCGCGGCGACATGCGTTTTTTCCTTGCGGGCGAGGATGAAGCCATAACGCGACAGCGCCTTTGAGGCGGCCAACGTCACATTCGTCCGGATAGACGCCTCCAGCACCGCTCCGTGTTCTTTTCGATCCTCGGGAACGAGCCCGATGCCCAATCGCACCGCGTCGCGAGGGCTCCTGATGCTCTCCAGCGCGCCTCTGATATGTATCGTTCCGGCTTCGGCCCGATCGGCTCCGAAAATCAGGCGCGCGGTCTCGGTTCGCCCGGACCCGACAAGCCCGCCCAGTCCAAGGATCTCTCCCTTGCGCAAGCCGAAGCTGACATCGCGCACAACGTCGCCGCGTCGAAGCCCTGTGACCCGCAAAGCCTCTTCGCCAACCGCGCGGTTCCGTGTCTCGAAGAGACCGCTGAGCGATCGGCCGACCATGAGGTCGACCAGACCGGCCATGTCGGTTTGCGACGGCGGAACGGAAGTAACGTTTCTGCCATCGCGCATGACCGTGATCTGGTCCGCGACCGCCAGAACCTCCTCCAGCCGGTGAGAGATATAGACGATCGAAACGCCCTCGGACTTCAATCGCCGTGCGAGGTCCAGCAGCCTGTCGGAATCCGTGGGAGAAAGAACCGCCGTCGGCTCATCAAGCACCAACACCCGCGCCTTGCGCGACAGCGCCTTGGCGATCTCGACCACTTGCTGGTGTGCGACAGTCAAATCCCCAGTGCGGGCCGCCGGATCTATCGTAAAGCCCAGACGCGCGATCAGCTCCGCCGCTGCGAGGCGCAGGCGCCACCACCCGATCACTTTCGGGAGCGTGCCGAGAAAGACGTTTTCGGCCACGCTGAGGTCTGGAGCCAGCGCGAGTTCCTGATGAATGACCGCGATGCCGGCTTCGAGCGCCTCGTGCGGACTCCGCAGGACAGTTTTCCTGCCCTGAAGCCGCAGGGTGGCGCTGTCGGCCTGGATTTCCCCGCCCAGCACCCGCATCAATGTCGACTTGCCGGCCCCGTTTTCGCCGATCAGCGCATGGATCTGCCCATGATCAATGCGCAGGCTCGCACCCTTCAGCGCGGCGATCCCGCCGAAGGATTTCGAAACCTCTACCAATTCCACCAGCGGATCCAAATCAGCCTCCAGTCAAAATTGTGTCGGGCACGAAGCCCGACACGCATCGCGTCGCAGCGATCAGAACACTGCCTTCGGATCGTAGTACTGGTCGACGTTGCCGGCATGGATCGCAGCTGGATCGGTGTGCGTCAGTTTAGAAAAGCCCGGCTCCAATTCGCCGCGCACCGCCTTCAGGCCAATATCGACGGCCGTGCGAGCGATCAGCGCCGGATCGTTGCGGCCGGTGACCGCGTATCCACCCGACTTGATGAGATCGAGCGCTTCCTTCTGGCCGTCGGCCGCCGCCGCCAACGTGATCTGCTTGGTAAGCCCCGCCTCGTCGATGGCCCGCTTGCCGCCGAGCACCATGCTGTCGTTTTCGCCGATCACGATATTGATGTCGGGATGGGCGGTCAGCAGATCCTCCATGGCGTCCAGCCCGCCGTCCGTCGACCAGTTGCCCCAGCCCTGCCCCACGATCTCGAAGCTGGTTGCTCCGCTCTTACGCAACTGACCTTCCGTGATGCCGGCGATGACGGCCAGCCGCCGCTCGCGGCCCGGCAAGTCGGCGGGACGACCGGACAACAGGGCGATCTTCAGCGGCCCGCTGATGTTTTCCGCCACCCACTGGCCGACAAGAAAGCCGTTGTCGAAGCTCGATGCCTGAACCTGGGTCACGAAATTGGCGGTGGGATCGAGCGTGTTGTCGATGGCAACGACCTTAACGCCGGCCGCGGTTGCCGCGTTCACCGCCGGAACAAGCCCTTGCGCGTCCATCGGATTGACAATCAGAAGATTTACATGTCCGGCGACCATATCCTCGATGTCGCTGATCTGCTTTGCCATATCGTCACGCGCGTCGGCCTCGACCGTTTCGCAACCGGCCTCGATCGCCCTCGCCTTCGCGGCTTCCAGCTGCGCGGCGAAGTAAGGAGCCCCGAGCGTCTTCATGGAAATGCCAACTTTGCAGTCCGCCGCGGTCGCCGGCGACGCCGCCATTATAGTGAGACCCAGCATCGCTCCGGCTGCCGCTTTTAAGTAATTCGACATGTGCACCCCTTCTGGTTTGTGTCTTATCTATTGGACATGTGTATTCTATACGAGACATTTAATTAAGGCGCACGGTGCTTGTCAATAGGGGTAGGCCCGCGTAATCGGTAATCATCGGGCGAAACGTGAATGAGAGCGGTATGGCAACGGAAAGCACTGACAGGGCGCGCGGCACCGATCGAATGCTCGACATTCTGGAACATCTGGGTCGCAACGACCGCGCGATGACAGCCGGGGAAATCGCCAGCGCCATCGGTGCGCCGCGATCGACCACCTACACGATCGTGGACTCCATGGTCTCTCGCGCTTTCCTGCAGCGCTCGGAGGATGGGCTTGTTTCACTCGGCCCCAAGATCGCCCTGCTCGGCCTCGCCTTCGAACGGGGATCGACCATCATACAGGCGGCGCGGACGATCGTGCATGACCTCTCCCAGGAGACTAGGGAGATCGCGGAACTGAACGTGCTCGACAACTGGAAGCAACTTGTGCTTCTCGCCGAAAATGGCCCCCGGCAATTCTACCTGCGCTCGGTGGAAGGCGGACGCTACCCTATTCCGCAAACAGCTTCGGGACGGTTCCTTGTCCAAGGCCGGAGCCCCGAGGAAATCCTGGCCAGCATTCCGGAAGCCGACTACGTTGGCAGCAATGGGGTACGACAGACCGCGAAGCAGTTTCTTGGCGATATCGAACAGGCGAAGACCGATGGTTTCGTCTGTACGCGGGGGCTCATCGAGCCCAACGTCGCGTGCATCGCGGTACCTATCTACAATCACTCCGGCAAATGCGTCGCCGCGATAAGCCTTGTCATGACCATCACCAATTTCGACGATCGTGAGACCGCGCTGCTCGAAAGCGTCAGGAACGCGGGAGAGCGGTTGAGCGCTCAGATGGGAAATTTCTCGTTCTAAGTCCAATGCGCGGCGGGCGTTCATCATTCCATGTCCGCGTGACCGCCGCGCGCCGCGCGATGCTATCCCGCGGTGTAGCCGCCATCCGCGACCCAGGTGGCGCCGGTCACAAAGGAGGCATCCTTTCCGAGCAGGAACGCAATGACCGAGGCAATCTCCGCCGGCTGCGCAAGGCGGCCCATGGGAATGTTGTGGGCGGCATCGTCCACGGTAAGACCCAAGCGCTTCTGCTCCCGCTCCATCATCGGCGTATGAACGCCACCCGGGGCGACCGCGTTGAAACGCACCCCGCGTCGCGCATATTCGAGGGCCATCACCCGAACGAGATTGATCACGCCCGCCTTGGCGGCGCCGTAGGCGGCAAGGCCGACGTGGCCGACCGTCCCAAGTTCGGAGGCGACGGCGACAAACGAGCCACGGCCAGACGCTTCGAGAAGCGGCGCGGTCATCTGGCCGAGGAGGTAGATCGCGCGCAAATTGACACGCTGCACCTGATCCCAATCGTCGGGCCGGGTCTCCTCGAGCGAGGCGGTCAGGCCGATGCCCGCCACCGCCGCCACGGCGTCCAACCGCCCTTCGCGGGCCTTGAGTTTCGAAACAGCCTCCCGAAGAGCCGCCTCGTCCGCCACATCCACGGCCACCCGATGGAGATCGGGGCAATCGGGCAACACGTCGAGCATGGCGGCATCGCGGTCCAGGGCATAGACGACGTAGCCCTTTTCGACGAGAGCGAGGACTGTGGCGGCACCGATACCGGAAGCGCCACCCGTTACGAGCGAGACAGGTTTAGGAGAAGTCACGGAAGTACTCCATTGTTGAGCCGGTCAGCCGGCCGTGGAAACGTCGTTCTGGCCGGCAAGCATCAGCACGGTGTCACGGCGCGAGGTTCCGCTGCGTGACAAATACAGACCGACACAAGTGAAGGTGAGGATCGTCAGGAAGAACATGACGGCGGAAACCGCGGCGATGTCGCCCTTCAGACCCTGGCGCACCGAAGCCAGAATATAAACCGGCAGCGTCGTGCTGTCGGCGGTTGCTACGAAAAGCGAAACGATCACGTCGTCGAAGGAAAGGGTGAAAGACAGAAGCCCGCCGACCAGGAACGCCGGCATCAACAGGGGAAGGGTGACCGTCAGGAATGTGACGAGCGGCTTGGCGCCGAGATCCGCCGCTGCTTCCTCCAACTTGCCGTCCATGCCCGCCAGCCGGGCGCGAACCACGAAGGCGACGATGGCTGTACCAAAGAGCGCATGGGAGAGCGCGATCCGGAGCAGTCCGATCCGCAGGTCGATTTTCACATACCAGACCAAGTAGGCGACCGCCTTGACGATCTCCGGGAAAGAAATGACCGTCAGCAGCAGCAAACCCAGCGGGTAGGCAACGAGCGCCGAGCGGCGGGAGAGGACCAGACCGCTGATGCCGCCAAGCACAACGCTCATTGCCGTGGAGAGAAGCGCGGCGGCGAAGCTGGTTTTCAGCGTCGCGAGGATGTTGCCGTCCTCGAGAATGCGCCAATACCAGCGCAAACCCGTGCCTTTCCAGATGATCAGATAATCGCCCACGTTGAAGGAGTAAGCGAGGACGACGAAGATCGGCAGAAGCAGAAACAAGGCGACCAGCGCGGACCATGCACCGAGCACGAGGGTCTTGATGTCTTTCGCTCGGGTCATCGGGTCGCCCTTCTGATTGTTTCCGGCAGGCGCTGGAGCAGCGCGCCGATACCGGTCATGGCCAGCACAGCCGCGACCAGAACAAAGACGAGCGACAGCGACATGGCGGAAGCCAGCGGCCAGTTTCCCCCCTGCAGGAACTGTGAGTAGATGAGCGTTCCGATCATCATGCCCTTGGCCCCGCCCATCAGCTCCGGCGTCACGTAGTCGCCTGTCATCATGATGAAGACGACGGTGAGGCCCGCCATGATGCCGGGATAGGTCAGGGGCAAGGTGATGCTGAGAAATGTCTGCCAGGGCCGGGCGTAGAGGTCACGGCTGGCATCCCGGTGATCGCGCGAAAGCTTCTCGATCGAGACGTAAATCGGCAGGATCATCATCGGCAGAAAATTGTAGACGAGGCCCAGTTGCACGGCCGCCTGGGTGAAAAGCAGGCCCTGCCCGGGCGCAAGCAGATGCATGGCCTGCAAAAGGCCCGATATTTCGCCGTTTGCCCCCAGAAGGATACGCCAACCCAGCATCCGCAGCAGATAGCTCGTCCAGAAGGGAACGATGATCAGCACCAGACACCAGGGCTTCAGCCGCTCCGGCACGCGCGCGCTGATAAAGTATGCCACAGGATAGCCGATCAGCAGGCAAAGCACTGTTCCCATGAGCGCGTTCGACAGGCTGTCGGCGAAGACGGAGCGGAACGTGACGGAAAAGACCGATGCGTAGTTTTCAAGCGTCAGGCGCGCGTCGTCGGCCAAGCCGCCATGCTGCCCGACCGCGTAGGGCGTCAAGCTCTGCAGAGCGATCACCATGACCGGCGCGATGAAGAAAGCGAGATAGACGGTGAAAGGCACGAGGACGACGAGCCAGCCGAGGCTGGTTTCGGTCCAGTTTCTCCGTGCCATGGCCGGGATATTCGCCGCGGCGGAAATCGACACTGCCGTGCTCTCCTGTCGTTAGATGGGGTGACGGGGCCGGAACGACCGACCCCGCGCGGGCGATCAGTTTTGGGCCGCGGCCGCCTTCAACTCGTTGAAGATCTCGATGCGAAGTGTCGGATTGGAGCCTTCGACCTTCTGGTAGATCAGCCGGTCGGTCACGCCTTCGGGGAAGACGATCATATCCTTGCGCACGATATCGGCCGGCAGCTTTTCGATAACGCCCTTGACGCCCGTGTCATAGCCGATATGGGCCACCTCGGCCGCGGCCACGTCCGCGTCCAGCATATAGTTGATAAAGGCGTGGGCGGCGTCCGCGTTCTTTGAGCCGGTGGGTACCGCGTAGTGATCGCTCCACAGTACGCATTGCGGCTCGGGGTAGACCCAGGTGTAGCTATCCGGATCCTGCTCGAAAATGTGACGGCTGCTGCCGAGATAGCCCTGAGCCAGGACATAGTCGCCGTTGAGGAGACCCTGGACCGGATTGGCGTCGAAAGCCTTGAGATGAGGAATGAGCTCCTTCGTCAGCACGTCCTTGGCTTCGCGCAGACGCTTTTCGTCGCCCGTGTTGTAGTCCTTGCCCTCGCGCCAGAAGACCAGGCCGAAGACGCTCGGCTGGTCGTTCAACACCGCCACGCGATGGCTCGCGACCTCGGTCGCGGCGACACGGAAGAAATCGTCCCAGGTTTTGATCTCCTCGGTGACGATCTTGCTGTTGTAAAGAATGCCGATCGTGCCAAAATTCTTCATCACCGTGTATTGATTGTCCGGATCGAAGGGCAAACTGCGGAATTCGTCGCGCAGGTTCTGGAGATTGGGAAGCTTGCTGTGATCGAGCTTCTGGATGAGTTTGCGCGCGATCATCTGTTCGACATAGGCGTCGCCGACCACGACGATGTCATAACCGGACGATCCGCCGGCAATCTCCAGCTTGGCGATGGCGGCTTCCACGGAATCGAAGGTCGCGATTTCGATGCGTGGACCTGCCCCCTTGCTGAAAGCATCGAGCACGTCCGGATTGGCGTAATCCGCCCAGGAATAAATGAAGAGGGTATCGCCGAGCGTGGCATCGCCTTTCAGCGACTTGGCTTTCTCGACCAGTCCCTCGGGAGCCGCGGCCAGCGCCACGCCATTGATCGAAAGCGTCGCTAAACCGCCGGCCATGGCGGCGAGCCGCATGAAATTGCGCCGGGTCCAGGTCTCGGAGGCGAGGATCCGGATATCCTTGTCGTTGGGGTTCTTCGTCATGTCATTCCCTCTCTGTTGAACTCTTCTGAAGGCGCCGGTTGCTCCGGTTTATGCTTGTTGCCCGCTACGCCCGGGCGGAGCGCAAGGGGAAGCGATCGCTGACGCCGTTGGGCGATCCGCGCTCGAAGACGTTTCGTTCAGGTATGGCTAGTCGGCGAGGATAGCGCTGTCGGCGGCCCTCCAGCTCAGCCAGACTTCAGCCACCGCGCCTCCCGAGACCGCGTTCACCGCTTCATGGCTCGCCTCGACGAGCAGCGGTTCCGGCAGGCTGGTCTTCACCCGCAGCAAATGCTTTGAGCCCAGAAAGGTATTCTCCAGCACCGTTCCCCTGAGCAGGGCGACGTCTGCGGGAAGCTGCGCCGGCTTCGCAGGGTAAAGGGCCACATTTTCCGGGCGCACAACAATGGTCCTCGGCCCTGCCTCGGCTGGCGCGGGGAGAGGAATAACCTCACCCCCCTTTGCGCGAAGGACGCCCGGTGCCTCCGGCTCGACGCGACCGTCTATGAAGTTCGATTGGCCGACAAAATCCGCCACGAAGCGGGTCGCCGGCCTGCTGTAAAGTTCGTGCGGGGTGCCGACCTGCTCCAGCCTTCCCGCGCGCATCACCGCGACCCGGTCAGAAAGCGCGAAAGCTTCCTGCTGGTCATGGGTGACGAAGACGAAGGTGATGCCGACCTCTTGCTGGATGCGGCGCAGTTCCGTCTGCATGGACGAGCGTAGTTTGGCATCGAGCGCGGCCAGGGGCTCGTCGAGCAACAGCACCTTCGGCCGGTTGACGAGCGCCCGCGCGAGAGCCACGCGCTGTTGCTGACCACCGGAAAGTTGTGTCGGACGGCGGCCGAGATACGCTTCCAGCTGCGCCAAACCAACAACCTCGGCGATCCGCTTTCGTCGCTCCTCGCGCTGGATACCCTTCCGGCGGAGGCCGTATTCGATGTTGTCGTACACATCCATATGCGGGAAGAGCGAATAGGATTGGAACACCATGTTGACATCGCGCCGATAAGGCGGAACGCCCGTGATGTCTTCGCCGTCCAGCAGCAATTCGCCCTCGCTCGGGTGCTCGAAGCCCCCGATCATTCTGAGCGCGGTCGTCTTGCCACATCCGCTTGGCCCCAAAAGTGAGAAGAACTCGCCCCGGCCGATATCGAGGTTGAGATTATTGATGACCGTCAGCGCTTGCGGCCCCTCGCCGAAGCGCTTGAATATCCCGCGAAATCTCACGCCGTGCTGAGCGTCGGAGCGCTTAGCCTTGAAACCGTTGGACATGATCATCTTCAGATCCCCCGGAAATGGCCGCCACTGATGTTGAACACCGCTCCGCTGGTCCACGCGGAGCCCGGACCGAGCAGGAAAGACACCGCCTCCGCGATGGGCTCCGGCCCACCGAAACCCAACGGATGGGCGGCGAGATAGGCCTGGCGACCGGCTTCCGAGTAAGGAGAGCCGGTATTGCCCGTCGGCCCCGGCGTGATGGCGTTCACCAGAATGCCGTCGGGTTCCAGCTGGGTTGAAAGCGAAACCGTCAGCCCGATGAACCCGGCCTTGGCCGTGGAATAGGCAGGCGAGATATGTCGATCGCCGAGACGGGCGGAAAGCGAACTGATGAAGACGATGCGCCCCCGATGCGCGGCGCGCATGAACGGAATAACGGCGCGTGAACAGTACCAGGCGCCGTTCAGGTCGACTTCGATCACGTGCCGCCATTGATCTGTCTCGACTTCCCAGGCTTTGCCATGAGGCGCATCGAGCCCCGCGTTGTTGACCAGGGCATCGATCCGGCCGAAACGCTCGATCACAGCCGCGGCTATTTCTTCCGCCTGCTCCGGGCGGGTGATGTCGAGCCGTAGCGCGGTTGCCTTGCCCCCCGAGGCGCGAATGGCCGCCGCAGTTTCTTCCGCCTCCCCTTCCAGAATGTCCGTGACGATCGCATGCCCGCCCGCCTTCGCGACAGAGTTAGCGATGGACTTGCCTATGCCACGGGCCGCGCCGGTAATGATAACGACCTGCTCTTCAAGAGTTCTCATCGGCGAACGCCTCCAAGAAAGAACGGCAAAGCCGCCCGGCGCATCGGCGAATGTTGGTTCGGCATGCAAAAATCTCCCGCTGGGGCGTCGCCCGTAATTCTATATGCAGATTAATATTCTTATTAGAGTAAATATTTTCTCCGACATAGCGAATTGTCAAGACCAATTTAGCGGCCAAATTGAACTGATTTCTATTTTAGAACCTCACTTGACATTGCCGTCAAAGTTCATAGCATCCCCTTATAGGAATTTCATTCTATATAAAGAACACTCAGATGCCTCAAAATAGGGCAAAAATCACTCCGCGGCGTCGCCGCGAATGGATCGCGGCCTGGTGTAGGGCCACCTGCCGCGTTTCCGATGACGGCGGCTCCTTTCTCGGGAGTTTCACCGCGGGCGCGGGATGACCCACGCCGCTCCTTTCCGACCGTCAGGCCCTGACCGCCGCGCCGAGGCCAATTCGCATCCGCAAGGCGTATCCCGCCCCCTCACCTTGAAGCTTCAACAGGAGAACACATGTCTGCCCCGACCCGCGTCACGATCGATCCCGCCTTTGTCGAAAAGCTGATCCTCGACATCGCCCAGTACGGTTCCGATGGCGGAACCGGCGTCTCTCGTACCGTCTATTCTCCGGAATGGGTGGCGGCGACGAAAACCTATGCCGACTGGTGCGAACAGGCGGGGCTCAGCGCCCGCATGGACACCGTTGGCAACGTCTGGGGGCGACTGGAGGGCAGCGAGGGCGGCAAGTCCATCGTTAGCGGCTCCCACATCGATTCCCAGACGCCGGGCGGCCGCTATGACGGCATTCTCGGAGCACTCGCCGGGCTCATCGCGCTGAAGGCACTGAAGGAGCAGTTTGGAACACCGAAGCGAACTCTCGAGTGCATCGCTTTTTGCGAAGAGGAATCCAGCCGCTTCCCATCCGCCAACTTCTGGGGGTCCCGGGCGATTACCGGCGGCATACGACCCACCGATCCGGAAACGACGATCGGCTTTGGCGGCGAGACCATCGGCGACGCCATGCGGGATGTCGGACTGGACCCGGCTCGCATCCCCGAAGCCCGCCGCGACGACATCGACACCTTCGTCGAGCTGCATATCGAACAGGGGCCAATTCTTGAGCATGCCGGCCTGCCTGTCGCCGTGGTGACCGGGATCACCGGAATTCGCCACTACGAGATCAAGCTGCGCGGCACACAGAACCATGCGGGCGCCTTTCCCATGGACCTGAGGCGCGATCCGATGGCCGGCTTCGCCGAGATTGCCAACGGCGTCGTCGATACGGCCCATCGCTGGGGTCGCCCGGCGGTTTCCACGGTCGGGCGGGTGCACGTCATGCCCAATGCCACCGCGATTATTCCCGATAGCGTGGTCTTCACTCTCGATACGCGTCACCCCGATCCGGATCTTTGCCGGAAACTTCACGAGACCCAGGAAGCCTACATGCGCGAAGTGGCCAAGCGCCGGAACCTCGATATCGATTGGAAAATCATGATCGATCACCCGGCCTGCCCGTCCGACAAAGGCGTGGTCGAGACCCTGCGGCGGGCCGCGGAAGCGCAGGGTGTGCCGACCATGCTCATGGCAAGCGGCGCTGGCCACGATTCCCAGCAAATGGCCCGAATTGCCAAGGTCGCCATGATCTTCGTGCGCAGCAAGGACGGCCGGAGCCACACACCGGACGAATTCTCCTCCATCGAAGACATCGTCGCAGGCATCGAAGTGCTGGCGGCCGGTCTTTACCGCCTTGCCTATTGAGGAACGCACCGTGACCGAGGACTTACCCGCCCGCGCCCCCACCCGCGCTCCATTGCCAAAACGGGATCTTGTCGGATTCGAAGGACGCCCGCCCCATCCTCGATGGCCGGGCGGAGCCAAGCTCGCGATTCAATTCGTGATCAACTATGAGGAGGGCGGCGAGAATTGCGTGCTGGACGGAGATCTGACTTCGGAGGCTTTCCTCACCGAGGAGCCTACCACTCCCCTGGCGGGACAACGCAATATCAATGTGGAATCCCAATATGAGTATGGTAGCAGGGCGGGGTTTTGGCGCCTTCACCGCCTCATGACCGAGCGAGCGTTTCCGGTTACCGTTTTCGGCATCGCACAGGCACTGGCCAAGAACCCGGCGGCCGTGGCAGCGATGAAGGCCGCGGACTGGGAAATTGCATCCCATGGCTTGAAGTGGATCAACTACGCCCACATGCCCGAGGCGGAAGAACGGCGTCAGATCATCGAAGCAATCCGGATCCACGAGGATGCGACCGGCCAGCGACCACGCGGCTGGTACACGGGGCGGATGAGCATCAACACGCGCCGCATCCTCTCGGAAATCGGCGGCTTGGAATACGATTCCGACTCCTTCGCCGACGACCTGCCCTACTGGGTGACGGACAATGGGGCGCCTCAGCTCGTCCTTCCCTATACACTGGACAACAATGACGGGCGTTATGTGAACGGATTCGGCCTTCAGGGACCGGATTTCTCGACCTATCTTATCCGCGCCTGCGATCTCCTGCGCAAGGAAGGCGAAACGGCACCGAAGCTGATGAACGTCGGCCTTCACTGCCGGATCGCGGGCAAGCCCGGGCGAGCGGCCGATCTTCAGCTTTTCCTCGATCACGTCGCCGCGCTGGACGATGTCTGGGTCGCCCGACGGATCGACATCGCCTTACACTGGCGCCAGCATCATCCGCCGCGGGAGGAGGCATCTTTCCCATGACAGGATCCGCGTGGGCCTGCTGGGCCCAGAAATGCCGCTCAGCCGGGAAAGCCGGGCGGCAGGCGGCCCTGGATCGCGTGGCTGATATCCATCGCGGTCCGGATCATTTCCTGCCCGATGGTTTCCTCGCGCGGCGCGACGGTCGCCAGCAGACCGGAGCAGCTGAAGATGTAGATCACTTCGCCGTAACGGTCGAAGATCGGCATGGCGAGCGCCATCAATCCTTCGGTCAGCTCGCCGACACTGCGCGCATAGCCACGCTTGCGGGTGGCGGCGATCTCGGCGCGCACCTCTTCCTCCGTCAGCAATGTCGCGCTCGTGTAGCGGACCGGCTGCCAATCCCGCATCCAGCGGTCGATCTTGTCCGGCGATTGCCAGGCAAGATAGGCTCGCAGATGGGCGGTGGAGTCGCGCGGAAAATGGTGGCCGAGCGGAAAGGAAACCTCCATCGCCTGTGGCGCGTTCAGTTTGTCGACACAGATAAAGCTGTCGTCCGCCTGTGGCTGCGTCAGCACCGTCGTCAAACCGGCCCGGCGGACGAACGCGGCAAGTTCGATTCGGATCCGATCCAGCACCGGGGATCCCAGGAACGACGAAGCACTGGCGACCAGACCGGAATTCAGCTCGTAGCTCTTTGAGCGATTGTCGAATTTTAGCCAGCCGAAATGCGTCAGCGTCTTGAGGATGGAGTGACAGTGGCTCTTGGATATCCCGAGCGTCGTTGAAAGCTCCGCCAGGGACGCGATATGGGGCGGTGTACCGTTGATGTAATCGACGATGGCGATCGCATTCTCAAGTGCCGGAACAAGGCCGGGCGGCTTGGGCTTTGCCAGCAACCCTTCCTCCGCCGTCAGCAGCCAGCGTGCGCCCTCCTGCTTCAGGGCGGAGCGATAGATCCGACCCTGAGGATCATCCTTTGCCGCGGCCGGCGCGTCGGTCTCATTCTTTGATCTGGGCACGGTTCTCGCTCACATGGGGCTAGGCGCGCCGCGCCTCGCCGAAACTCTTTGGAAATCTATATATGGGCTACAGTTCCACGTACAGGTCCAGGCCGCGCAATACGCCCTTCTCGCGGACTGTCGAGTTCACGACGGCCGTCGGTGCGAAACGAATGTCGGGCTTTGCCGCTCCGGCGACCCGCATCTCCTTGCGGATCGCCCTGAAGCGGTCGTGGTACTATTCCACCAGCGTCAACCTGGCGCGCCTGGATGTGACCCAGGCGCCGAGAACAACGACACACATGCTTTTCGGCAACCTCAGAGTTCCGCGATCAGACCATAGTGCTGGGGCTGACGATGCTGCTTGAAGTTGAAGATGTGTTCACGCAGTTCCCGGCAGCGATCGAGATCGACGGCGGCGGTGATCACCTCGTCTTCCAGCGTCGTCGTGAGAGCGACGATTTCCCCGGTCGGCGCCACGATGCAGGAGTGGCCGAGCAGCATGCAGTTCTCCTCCATGCCCACCTTGCCCGCGGCCGCGGACCAGGCCCCGTTCTGATAAGACCCGGCCTGCATCGATAGGAGATGGTGGAAGGACGTCAGGTGGTCGTGCTGGGGAACAGGGGGATTGTGGGTCGGCGTGTTGTAGCCGCCGCAGATGATCTCGGCGCCCCTGAGGCCCATCACCCGCCAGGCTTCAGGCCAGCGGCGATCGTTGCAGATGAACATCCCCATTTTCGCGGCGTCGACGTCATAGACCGGGAAGCCGAGATCGCCCGGCTCGAAATAACGCTTTTCAAGATGCTGGAACGGCCGGTAGGCCTCGTACTCCTTGTGACCCGGCAAATGGATCTTACGATACTTGCCGACGATCTTGCCTGACTTATCCACCAAAATGGACGTGTTGAAGCGACGCTTGACGCCGCCTTCGACGACGAGTTCAGCGTAGCCCAGATTGAAGCCGATCCCGAGTTCCGCGGCCTTCTCAAAGAGTGGACGGACCACCGGGCCGGGCATTTCGGTCTCATAGAAGCTATCGAGCTCGGCCTCGTCGGTGAAATGCCAGCGCGGGAAGAAGGTCGTGAGCGCGAGTTCGGGGAAGACAATGAAATTCGCGCCCCGGCTCGCGGCTTTCGTCAGCATGTCGAGAAGACGAACGACGACCTGTTCGCGTGTCTCCGCGCGCGCGATCGGACCTTGTTGTCCGACTGCAAGTATCATCTGACGTGTCATGAACCTCTGCTCCTTCCTAGGTGATGTCCGGCCCAGCGGCCGGGAAAACGTTGTGAAACACATCGCCGAAAACCGGCTTTGTGACTCGCGGCGCAATGCAAATTCTACATAAAGTACGAAATATTACACGCAGCACGACAATAACAGGCGTAAAATTTTTGATCTGTCAACCGGAGCGGAACCGGAATTTGCGCTGCTTGACAAGCTCTCGCGCGAGCCCGCCGTCGACTTCAACTCGTTCCGCCTCGAACGAGAGCGCTCTGCACAGAATCCTCTTCGCTAGGCCGCCGTTCCGCTTGACAGCTTCAAAACACCATGCAAACTTGTATAAAGAATTAAATTCCATATACGGAACAAACTCTTCAATCCTGAGAGCGACATCATGGACATCATTATCAAAAACGGAACCATCGTGACCGCGGATGGCATTTCTCGCGCCGATCTCGGGATCAAAGATGGCAAGATCACCCAGATCGGCGGCGCGCTCGGCCCAGCGGAGCGGACGATCGACGCGGCCGGCCGCTACGTCTTTCCGGGCGGCATAGACGTTCACACGCATGTCGAAACGGTCAGCTTCAACACGCAGTCGGCCGACACGTTCGCAACAGCGACGGTCGCGGCCGCCTGTGGCGGAACGACAACCATCGTCGATTTCTGTCAGCAGGATCGCGGCCACAGCCTGGCGGAAGCCGTCGCCAAGTGGGACGGTATGGCCGGCGGCAAGTCGGCGATCGATTACGGCTACCACATCATCGTGCTCGACCCGACCGACAGCGTGATTGAGGAGCTGGAGGTGCTTCCCGATCTTGGCATTACCTCCTTCAAGGTCTTCATGGCCTATCGCGGCATGAACATGATCGACGACGTGACGCTGCTGAAGACGCTCGACAAGGCGGTCAAGACCGGATCGCTCGTCATGGTGCACGCGGAAAACGGCGACGCCGCCGACTATCTGCGCGACAAGTTCGTGGCCGAGGGCAAAACCGCGCCGATCTACCACGCGCTCAGCCGCCCGCCCCGGGTCGAAGCCGAGGCAACCGCGCGGGCCCTCGCCCTGGCCGAAATCGTCAACGCCCCGATCTACATAGTCCATGTGACCTGCGAGGAGTCCCTTGAGGAGGTGATGCGCGCAAAATCGCGAGGCGTCCGCGCTCTGGCGGAAACCTGCACGCATTACCTTTACCTCACCAAGGAAGACCTGGAGCGGCCGGATTTCGAAGGTGCGAAATACGTTTTCACACCGCCGGCCCGCGCGAAGAAAGACCATGACGTTCTCTGGAACGCACTCCGAAACGGTGTGTTCGAAACGGTTTCCTCCGACCATTGCTCCTGGCTCTTCAAGGGGCACAAGGACCGGGGCCGGAACGACTTTCGCGCCATCCCGAACGGCGCGCCGGGCGTCGAGGAACGGTTGATAATGGTCTATCAGGGCGTCAACGAAGGCCGGATTTCCCTTACCCAGTTCGTGGAACTGGTCGCCACGCGCCCGGCCAAGGTCTTCGGAATGTTTCCGCAAAAGGGGACGATCGCGGTCGGTTCGGACGCCGACATCGTCCTTTGGGACCCCGAGGCCGAAATGGTGATCGAACAGACCGCCATGCACAACGCCATGGATTACTCCTCCTACGAGGGACACAAGGTCAAGGGCGTGCCGAAGACGGTGCTCCTGCGTGGCAAGGTTATCGTCGACGAAGGTTCCTATGTCGGCGAACCGACGGACGGGAAATTCCTGAAACGTCGCAAATACAAGCAGTAAACCGGCATTCTACGAGAACGATGATGACAATACACACTTCGACAAGTGTCGTCGCGCCTGACGGCGACAGCGTTGCAAGCGCCTTCGACAGGCGTTACGGCGCACCGACATTCAATCAGATACCATCGGGCGAACGGCTGGTGTCGGACTGCACGCGCTGATGCTGAAGCACCGTTCCGTCAGACACTACACGGGGGACCTCTCCCCCCAGGCACGCTGGAAATGCTGATGGCGGCGGGTCAGTCGGCTGCGACATCCTCCAACATGCAGACCGTGTCGGTCATCGCGGCGACGGACCCCGAGAAAAAGACCCGTCTCGCGAAGACATGCGCCGGGCAGGACTTCATCGCCAACGCTCCTGTGCTCCTGTGTTTCGTGACGGATCTTGCGCGCCCCGCCAGGGTCGCCTCCACGATTGGCGCCGATCTTTTCGCGTTGCCGATGATCGACACCTTTCTGGCGTCCATCAGCGATTGTTCCATCTTCGCGCAAAACCTTGTTCTCGCCGCGGAATCGCTCGGCATGGGCACCTGCTATGTCGGGAGCCTGCGCAACCGGCCTGATCTCGTGGCACAGGAACTGAACGTCCCGAACGGTTCCGCCGTGCTCTTCGGTCTCTGCATCGGCTACGAAAGCCGGGAGCGTGTCACCGCCGTCAGGCCAAGACTGCCACAAAGGGCCATCCTTCACCGTGAATCCTACAACACGGACGGCGAAGACGAGGCACTGGCCGAATATGACGCCATCTACGCCGCCGCCGAAAAGGCACAGAACAGGCCTGTCGTGTCGTGGCGCGAAAAGCACCGCGACCGGTTTGCCTCGTGGGGCTACCTGGATGGCCGTGAGCGGATGAAAAAAGTGCTTCGATCCCTTGGTATTCCTCTGGCGTGACGACAAGATCGTATGTCTTCCGTGATCCAGGCCGAGCGGACGGCCCAATACAGGAGAATCCAGTGACCGACCCATCAAAACCGGTGACTGACGCCGGGCCGGCGACCTTCTACAAAAACATGAACGGCACCACACACGTGCTCGCCTTGCCGGAAATCGCCGTTCAGGCCATTCCCGAGGATGAGAGAATATGGGTGCCGCAAGCGCCGGATGTCTGGTTCCGCCCGCTCATGCTCAATCGGATGGCCGGTCAGTGGTGCAATCTCTTGCGGGTGCGCAAGAGCGGGGTCTTGAGCCGCCATCTGCACCCCAACCCCGTGCACGGCTTCGTGCTGCGCGGAAAATGGAAATATCTGGAGCACGACTGGACCGCCGAAACCGGCTCCTACGTGTTTGAGCCGCCGGGCGAAATTCACACTCTCTGGGTGCCCGAGGAGGTGGACGAGATGATCACCTTCTTCAACATCACCGGCAGCATGGTCTATCTCGACCAAGCCAACAAACATATCGGCTACGAGGACGTCTTCACCAAGATCGATATGTGCCGGGCACACTACGCCGCCTGCGGGCTGGGAGCCGACTATGTCGACCAGTTCATCCGCTGAGACGGCGATACCGGCGGCATCGAATGGCCTGGCAATCTTCGTGCCCGGATTGTTTGATGGGCGAAGCGTTCTGGTTACAGGCGGCACCTCGGGTATTGGCGCTACCATCGCCGCGGGGTTTGCCCGTCTCGGCGCAACGGTGCTCGCGACCGGTGCCACCCAGGCCGACGTCGACGCGGCCGACGCTGACGGAGCCGCCGGCGCGTCGGTTCGCCATGTGGTGCTGGACGTCCGGGACGCGGAGGCCGTTCAAAGTCTGATCGGTTCGCTGGCTGGCCTTGATGTCGTGGTAAACTGCGCCGGTGTCATTCGCCGCGGCGCCGAGCTCGACCCTGAAACCTTCGCATCCGTCATAGATATCAACCTTACGGGCACCATGCGGGTTTGCGCGGCCGCGCGGCCGCTGCTCGCCAGAACCCAGGGGTCGATTATCAACACCGCATCGATGCTGAGCTATTTTGGTGGCGGTCTGGTCCCCGGTTATTCGGCGTCCAAGGGTGGCGTGGCGCAGCTGACCAAATCGCTGGCCATCGCCTACGCTTCCGATGGTATCCGGGTGAATGCGATCGCGCCGGGCTGGATCGAAACCCGCCTCACCGCCGCTCTGCGGGAAGATCCGGCCCGCCATCAGGCAATCAGCGAACGCACCGCGTTGAAGCGCTGGGGCCAGCCGGACGATGTCGTATCGGCGGTGCTCTTCCTCGCCTCACCCGGCGCGTCCTATATCACCGCGACCATATTGCCCGTCGACGGCGGCTATCTGGCCGTTTGACGTCTTTTCAAGCGCTTCAAAAGCCCGTCCCGTCGCCGGGGCGGGCTACATGTTCAATGCAGGATCTGGCTCAGGAACAGTTTGGTGCGTTCGTGCCGGGGATTGTCGAAGAACTCGGTGGGAGCGTTTTCCTCGACGATCTGGCCCTGGTCCATGAAGATCACGCGGTCGGCGACCTGACGGGCGAAACCCATTTCGTGGGTCACGCACAGCATTGTCATGCCCTCCTCCGCGAGGCTCACCATCGTATCCAGAACTTCCTTGACCATCTCGGGATCGAGCGCGGATGTCGGCTCGTCGAAGAGCATGATCTTCGGGTTCATGCACAGCGAGCGGGCGATCGCCACCCGCTGCTGCTGGCCGCCGGAAAGCTGGCCCGGATACTTGTTCGCCTGTTCGGGAATCTTGACGCGCTTCAAGAAGTGCATGGCGATTTCCTCGGCCTGCTTCTTCGGCATCTTGCGCACCCAGATCGGCGCCAGCGTGCAGTTTTCGAGAATTGTCAGATGCGGGAAGAGGTTGAAGTGCTGGAACACCATGCCGACCTCCCGGCGCACCTCATCGACTTTCTTCAGATCGTTGGTGAGCTCCGTGCCATCAACGATGATCTGTCCTCTCTGGTGTTCCTCCAGGCGATTGACGCAGCGGATCATCGTCGATTTGCCGGAACCCGACGGGCCTGCGATGACGATGCGTTCGCCCTTTGCGACACGCAGATTGATGTCGCAAAGGACCTGGAACTCGCCGTACCATTTGTTTACCCCCCGCAGTTCCACCGCGGGGGGATTGGCTTCGATAGCAACCTTTCGATCGATCAGCATGGCGGCGATCCTCAGCCGTTCGCGAGCCGGAAAGCACGCGGGCTGAGCTGATCGAGACGGCGGCTGGCCCAGTCGCGCTGCGGTGCCTTGGCGATGACCTCGGCCTGGCCCTTGCGCAGCATTTCGATGTCTTCGCTGATATCGAAGTGCAGGACCTCGCCGTCGCCGACGACCTGGCGACCGTCGACGTAAACGTCCTTGATGGCGCGATCGTTGGCGGAATAAACCAGGCTGCGGATCGGCTCGTAGTCCGGCTGCATGTAGGGATTGGTCATGTCCACGACCGAGAAGTCGGCCTTGCAGGCCGGCGCCAAGCGGCCGAGGTCCGGCCGGCGAATGATGTCGGCGCCGATGGCCGTCGCCGACATGACCGCGTCGTGCGTCGTCGATCCGGTGAAGCTTCCGGTAACGATGCGTCCTGCGTAGCAGGCCATACGCAGTTCATCGAGCATGTTGTGCGGGAAGCTGTCGGTACCGATGCCGCAACGGATACCCGCGTTCGTGTAACGGGTCAGCGAGTTGAGCGCGATGCCGCGGCGGGCGAAGACGACCGGGCAATGGGCAACTTGCGCGCCGCTGTCGCGCAGCATTTCGAAGTCGTTCGCATGCGGCCAGTGCAGCCACGGATGGTCGTTGAGGAAGATGCAATGGCCGATGACCGTGCCCGGCCCCAGCGCGCCGATCTTGTTCAGCCAGCCGATGGGCGTTTCCCCGTAGCGGCGGACGATTTCCTGGAACTCGATCATGCTCTGCGCGGCATGGATCTGGATCGGCTGGTTGCGCTCGCGCGCGGCATCCAGCGAGTCCCGGATCTGGCCTTCCGAGCAGGTGTCGATCTGAGCTGGGCCGAAATAGCCGGTGAAGAGGCCGCTCGGATGCTTCGAGACCGTGTCGGCGACGTCGATCGCATCGCGCAGCCGCTTGTCGCCCAGGGCGAAATCGAGATCGTATTCGACCGAGTGACCGTTGCGGGTCTTCCACGGGCCGGACCGGAACATGCCCCAGAGAACGGCGCGGATACCGGTCGGCTCGTAGTCGCCTACCCAGTCGGGCCGAGGCGCGGCTAGGTCGCAGATGGTGGTGACGCCGCTGCGCAGCAGTTCATAGGTGGCGACGCGGGCGGCGTGGCGCGCATATTCCGGGCCGATGTCGAAAACCGGCATGAACTCGTAAAGCGAGCTCTGACCGAGCTTCGGGCTGCCGAGTTCTTCCAACATGCCCTTCCAGCCGGGTTCGTGACCGGGGTGGCTGTGGATGTCGACGAAGCCGGGGATCAGCATACGCCCCTTGCCGGAGACTTCCGTGTCGGCATGACCGGCGTAGTTCGGGCCGACGTGAACGATCTCGTTCCCTCGGAACGCGAAATCCGCGCCCTGCATATAGACATGCGACCCTTGCGCCGCGTCCCACGCCAGAATCCAGTCACAGTTGCGGAACACTGTGATCTGTTGCTGGTCTTTTGCGTTTTCCATTACATCACCCATTCGTTTGCGAGAGTTGGTTTTGGCTAGTGTTGGCGTTTCTGCCGGATCGTCCGTTCCAGGTAGCGGCTGTACTTGGACATGGTGAAGCAGAGAACGAAGTAGGTCGCGCCGGCGACGACGTAGGATTCCGTCGCGAAGCTGCCCCATTCAGGGTCGCTGTAGGGCGAGCGCACCGCCCAGAGGAAATCGAGCAGGCCGACGATGACCACTAGGGTCGTGTCCTTGAAGAAGCTGATGAAGATGTTCATCAGCGGCGGGATCGAGGTGCTCAGCGCCTGCGGCAGGACCACCAGTCCCATCATCCGCCAGTAGCCGAGCCCCAAGGCCTTGGCGGCTTCGTACTGGCCAGCGCCGACGGCCTGCAAACCGCCGCGAATGACTTCGGCGATATAGGCCGCGGCGAACATCACGATCGCCACCTGGGCGCGAAGCAGCTTGTCCGGGGTCACACCCGCCGGCAGGAAAAGCGGCAGCAGTACCGACGCCATGAACAGCAGCGAGATCAGCGGAACGCCGCGAATGAACTCGATGTACATCGTCGCCAGCAGCCGGATCACCGGCATGGAGGATTTGCGTGCCAGCGCCAGCAGCACGGCGAAGGGAAATGCGATCGCCAGACCGAAGATCGCCAGCAGGAAGGTCAGCGGCAGACCACTCCAGCGCGCGGTCGGAACCGGGGCGAGGCCGAGGACGCCGCCAGCCATCAGCAGGTAGAGCGTCGGCACCGAGGCGATCCACACCCCCAACAGCCACGGGCGCCAGAAGCGCTTGAACATGCTGAGCGTCAGGAGCGCGAGAAACAGCACCATGACGAGCGCCGGGCGCCACAGCTCCTCGGCCGGGTATACGCCGAAGAACATCTGCTGCGCCTTGACGCGGACGTAGATCCAGCACGCGCCGCCGTTCTGCTTGCAGGTCTCGCCAGTGCCCTCCCAGGTCGCAGTCAGTACCGCCCAGCGGAACAGGAATGACGTGAGCGCCCAGAGCGACCAAGCGGTGCCCAGCGTGAGCAGCAGGTTGAGGGGCGTGCCGAAGAGCTGGCGGAAAAGCCGGGAGCGGAAAATCGCCGAGCCGCCGGTATGAGCCATTAATTGTGAAGTCGCCATCCTCAGCGCCCCTTGAATGCAAGGCGGCCGTTGAACCAGTTCAGGAACGCCGCGATGACGAGATTGATGACGAGGAAAGCCGCCATGACGAGTCCGATCGTTTCCACGGCCTGCCCGGTCTGATTCATAACGGTGTTGGACACGCTGACCAGTTCCGGGAAGCCGATGGCAACGCCAAGGCTGGTGCCCTTGATGATGCCGCCATAGCTGGAGATCATCGGGGGGATGATGATCCGCAGGGCCTGCGGCATGACCACGAGGCGAAGCCTCTGCATGTCGGTCAGGCCGATAGCGGACGCCGCTTCCCATTGGCCCTTGCCGACGGAAAGAATGCCGCTGCGGACCGTTTCGCCGATATAGGCCGCGCTGTAGAGGCTGAGCCCGATGAGGAGCGCGGTGAATTCCGGCGAGATGACCATGCCGCCGGAGAAATTGAAGCCGCGCAGTTCCGGCACGCTGAGGCCGAACGGGATGTCGAAGACGAGGACGGCGCCCACCGACAGCGCGACGAAGACGAGCAGCGACGGAACGAACACCGACGGCCGATGTCCCTTGGCACCTTGAATCTTTGTCGCGCGGACGGACAGAAACACCGTGGCGAGCGTCGCGAGCAGAAGCGCCGCGACTAGCCACCAGAACCGGCCGTCGCTCGTCAGCGCCGGCAGAAAGAGGCCTCGATTGCTGAGGAACATCCCCGGCAGCGGCGTCAGCGCGGTGCGCGCCGCCGGCAGCTTCAGCAGGATCGCGTACCAGAAGAAAAGTTGCAGCAGCAGCGGCACGTTGCGCAAGAGTTCGACATAGGCGCCCGCCAGACGCGAGGCGACGGGATGCGAGGAGAGGCGAAGAACGCCGATACACGTGCCGATCACGGTTGCCAGCACGATGGCGAGGAAGGCGACCTTCGCGCCGTTGAGCAGCCCGACCATGAGCGCCCGGCCATAGCTGGCGTCCGGCGCATACTCGATCGGGGTCTCGATGATCGAGAAGCCCGCGGTGTGGCTGAGAAAACCGAAACCGCTCGCGACATTGGCACGGCTCAGGTTCTCGACCGCGTTATTGCCGAACCAGCCGAGGATGATGGCAGTCACGGTCAGCGCGAGCGCCTGCCAGAGCGCCGAGCGCAAGGTGGTTCCGCCTGCGAGGAGGGAAAATGCTGGGCGCGGCGCGGGGGGACTCCCCGCATCGGGCACAAGAAGCTCTGACATGGTGGCGATCCTGGGAGAGCACGATGCGGACGACCATGCTCTGTCTATTTGTTTGGAGACGGATTCGGAATTCAGGTCGATCCGACCGAAGTTGATCCGGCTACCGGGGCGATCGAAACAGCGTTTGACCGCCCCGGTGCTATTTTCTTAGCGGAAGGCGCGGGCGTAAAGCAGGCCGCCGCGGGTCCACACGTCGTTGTCGCCGCGTGGCAGCTTCATCTCGGATTGATCGCCGAGGTTACGGTCGTAGATCTCGCCGTAGTTGCCGACGCCCTTGATCACGTTGACGGCCCATTTCTCGTCAATGCCAAGCGCCTTGCCGAGGCCGGGCGTGGTGCCGAGGAAGCGCAGAACGCGCGGATCCTGGCTGCTCGTCGCGGTGCTCTCGACATTCTCCTTCTTGATGCCCAGTTCGTCGGCCTCGATGAGCGCGTAGATCGTCCAGCGGACGATATCGGCCCACTGGTCGTCACCTTGGCGCACGACCGGAGCCAGCGGCTCCTTCGACAGCGCTTCCGGCAGAATCAAGTGGTCGTCCGGATTGGACTGCGCCAGCCGCTCGCTCGCGAGCGTCGTACGGTCGTCGGTCATAGCGTCGCAACGGCCTTCGTTGTAGGCCCGCCGCGTCTCGGCCTGGTTTTCGATCACGACGGCCTGAAACTTCATGCCGTTGGTGCGGAAATAGTCGGCGAGGTTGAGTTCGGTGGTCGTGCCCGGCTGAACGCAGATCGTCGCGCCGTCCAGATCCTTGACGCTGCCGACGTTCAGGGCCTTCTTCACCATGATGCCCTGGCCATCATAGAAGGTGACGGGGGCAAAGGTCAGGCCCAACTCGGTGTCGCGGGTCACCGTTTCCGTCACGTTGGCCACGAGCACATCGAGTTCACCCGTCTGCAGCGCCGTCAAGCGAACCGCGGGAGTCGTGGTCGTTACCTGCGCCTTGCTGGGGTCTCCGAAGACCGCGGCGGCCAGGCTGCGGCAAACGTCGGCGTTGAACCCCTGCCACTCTCCCTTTTCGTCCGCGTAGTTCCACGCCGGCAGCGGATTCATGACGCCGCAGCGGATCGCCCCCCTTTGACGGATCCCGTCAAGAATAGGGCCGGCCGATGCCGTTTCGACGCCCAGAGTCACCACCGAAGCGAGGCATCCAAGGATTGCCAGAGTCGTCCGTTTCATTTTCACTCCTCCCTTTCAACACACCTTCCGGGTCGCGGGTCCAGCGCGAATACGGAAGGCAAATTCCTCATAAAGAACGATATTCCTAGCTTGGTAAGTAAATTTGTATTCCGATATTCTCCGCTGTCAAGTTCGCAAACCCTGAAATCTCGCCGAAAAAACCACTATTTTCCGAGACCGGACGACCGCGCGAAAGCCATCGTCCACCGTGCACGAAAGCCTGCGCCATAAGCGTTTCAAGACTCACCACAGGGGCCTCTATCGGGGCGATGGAGAGGAGTGTTCTCGGCCCGTCATCGCAAAACGCGACGAACCTTTTTCGAACACGAAATCGACGTCGAGGGCAGCGGACACCTTTCCATTACAGTTCCATACAAGGAACGTTGTACTTTATTTAAATCCGGCCACGATCCAACGTGGTTGACCCGCCGGTAGACAACGATACGGGATAGACCTATTCCAAAAATGGAGTTGACTACAAAAGCGTCACTTTCAACAGCCCCGATACTCGGTCGTCGCCTTCGGGAGCCAAGGCTCAGCTCGCGGCGCGGCGCAGCATGCCGAAGAGATCGCGCGGGTCGTCCGGATCGGCCAGCAGGTCGAGCTCCTGGTAAAGTCCGGTTCCCTCGAGGCGGCGGCGCACATAGCGCAGCGACGAGAAGTCCTCGATCGCGAAGCCGACGCTGTCGAACAGGGTGATCTGGCCGGCGTCGCGACGCCCCAACGCCTCCCCGTTGATGACCTGCCACAGTTCGGTCACCGGGTAGTCCGCGTCCATCTGCTGGATCTCGCCTTCGATGCGCGTCTGCGGCGGATATTCGACGAAGGTGTCGGCGCGCAGGAGAATGTCGCGGTGCAGCTCCGTCTTGCCGGGGCAATCGCCGCCGATGGCATTGATATGCACGCCCGCGCCGACCATGTTGTCGGTGAGAATGGTGGCATACTGCTTGTCGGCGGTGCAGGTCGTGATGATCTCGGCCCCCTCCATCGCGGCCTCGGCCGAGGCGCAGTCGACGACGCTGAGGCCGCTGTCCTTGAGGTTGCGCACCGCCTTGGCGGTGGCCCTGGCGTCGATGTCGTAGAACCGCACCTCCGTGATCCCGACCACCACCTTCATCGCCAGCGCCTGGAATTCCGACTGCGCGCCGCAGCCGATCATCGCCATGGTCTTCGCGCCCTTCGGTGCGAGGTGGCGCGCGGCCACAGCCGAGGTCGCGGCGGTGCGCAGCGCCGTCAGCAGCGTCATCTCGCTAAGCAGCACCGGGTAGCCGGTGGCGACGTCGGCGAGCAGGCCGAAGGCCGTGACCGTTTGCAGCCCTTGAGCCAAGTTTTTTGGATGGCCGTTGACGTATTTGAAGCCATAGGTTGCATGATCGGAGGTCGGCATCAGCTCGATCACCCCTTCGTCGGAATGCGAGGCGACGCGCGGGGTCTTGTCGAAGCTTTCCCACCGGCGGAAATCCTCCTCGATCGCATCTGCGAGTTCGGCCAGCATCGTTTCGATGCCGACGTGGTGAACCAGCCGCATCATGTTCTCGACACTCACGAAGGGGACCAGAGCTTTTTTCGAGGGCAGAGCGGTCACAGCGGCTATCCTTTTTAGCAATTGAAGAAATTTAGGCTACCAAGGCGGATGGGTGGCGGAAATTGTAAAACATTGCTAATTTCGAACAAAATTCAGGCAACCTGCACAGAGAAATTGTGAAAATGGTCATACCCGCCGACAAGACGACGATCGCCAAATACATCCCCGACGAACTCGACCGACGCATCATCGCACATCTGCGCGCGGACGGGCGCGCATCCCTGTCGAAGCTCTCAGAAGCCCTCGGCGTGGCGCGCGGCACGGTACAGAATAGGCTCGACCGTCTGGTGGAAACTGGAACTCTGCTGGGCTTCACTGTGCGCGTGCGCGACGACCACGAAGCGCAGATCCGCGCGGTAATGATGATTGAGGTGACCGGCCGATCGACGACGCAGTTGACCCGCAGGTTGCGCGGGATTCCAGAAATCCACTCGCTACACACGACGAACGGCAACTGGGACATCGTCGCAAATATTCGCGCGGAAAGTCTCTCGGACTTCGATCGCGTGCTGCGCGAGGTCCGGATGATTGACGGCGTGTCGAAGAGCGAGACGAGCCTCTTGCTGACCAGCATATGAGCCAGAGCGCGTTTCGAATCCGGCCTTCGACAGGACGCCGGTCGCCTCCTCCACATTCCAGGCACGAGCATGCGCGGCTGACACCATGGTTACCGGTGATCACCTTCGACAAAATCTCTATCGCCGCGGATCGCGCTCGCTCATCTTACCGACATCTGGGAGAAGCATGTCTCAAGTGAAATGCAAATAGATGAACTGGAAACACTGGCAGGGAAGCTGGAATTCATCCGGCAATCGTTGCGGGCCGTTGGCAGTATGAACACTCGGAGTATCGAAAGTTCTCCCGTCTCCTTGGGCGCGGTGAGCCACGTCGTCTGGTCAAATCATGATCCCGACGGGTCGGCAGCGCCATATCGATCGACCTTGTGATAGCGATTCGAGAGATACCGTCGACCTTTAGATTGTTCTCGGTGTCCGCAGAAATGCCCGCGCACTCGCAACGGACGATTTTTCACTGACCAAGGGTCTCAATGATCGACGAGTTCCCGACAGTCGATCATGTAACCTTCATGGAGCTTGAGCCCATTACCTAATTCTCGCCCTTAAACTAACGTCGAAGCTCAGTTGAGAATGGCTCACCATCGCGGGGTTATGTCGGCGCCAAGTAATCTTGGGCTGGTGGATTAAATTGTCCCCCACGCCCGAAACCTCCCCCTCCCGGTCATCTCCTTCAAGCCCAGCTCCAAAACAATCCGCCGCGCCGCCTGCGGCGTAACCCCGAGCGTTTTGGTGACGGTCCCGGCATGAACAAGCGGAGTCGCCATGACGAACTCGACGAGCTCCGCCTCCCCTGCAGCTTCCGCTCCATCATTTTGCGAGCCAGCGCCAGCCGGTCATGTTGCTTCAGGCCGATCTCGGCGGCCGCCAAAAAGCCGTCGGCGATGGCCAGCAGCCGGACCTCGCGACTGTTATGCCGGCGCCGATCGACGGGGATGGTTTTGAGGCCGAGATTGATGGCGGCAAGATGCGCGCCGGTGGTGACGCCGGCCTGGCGCAGGATCGAGGCTGCCAGATGCCGGCCCAACCAAGGCGCGTGCTGCAGAACCGCGAGGCTGTTCTAGGCATCCAATGCCAACACCGCCTGCAGCACTGGCGGCAGGTCTGTCAGTTCGGCAACAACAGCGCGCCAACGGATCGGTGACGTTGTCGCTCTCCCCTTTAGGCAGTCTCGACTTCCGCGGCTGTCGGCGTCCCCTCCTTCCCTGTGGGATCGGTGGGTCCGGCGTCGACGCGGCACGGGCTGGTCAGGCCCGCCACCGACAGGGCCCAGCCGGGTGGCTGTCCGACGATCCGCCGGCGGGTGCGCAGGACGTCGCGGGCGATGGTCAGTTCGTGGGTCGGCGCGCGGATGTCATGGCCGGCGTCGTGCAGCACGAGGTCCTCGAGGCTGACGAGTTCGCCGTCGAGCCACAAGCAGGTACAGGCATCGGCAAAGTGGGCACGCTCAAGAAAACCGGCGCCAACCGGCGAGCGGGCGATGCGTTCGTCGAGACGGACGAGCGCGACGCCGGCCTCGAAAGTGGACTTCAGCAGGCTCTGAAGGGGCAAGACCGCGAGATCGTAAGCCATTGATTTTATGGTAAACGACTTATTAAAAGAACTCTATAGTAAAGTTACTGTTCCTCACTGCGTATGATTGCGGGATTCCGTTCTGACTTCTGATAACAAACGTTTATCGATGGTTACTATAAGCACCGTGACAGGACGTTTCTGCAGCAATACTTGGGTTCTCCGACAAGCCTTTTACGGAAAACCACCAAGCATCGATTGAATGGCAATCGATAACTGAAAGGGCGGAAGTTATTGTCCCAACAGAGGGTCACGCGATCCTACTAGGCGGATTTGCAGCCACACCCCACAGCAGCATCGCCACTTTGATCGTCGCCGCCTGTGCTACATTCTTTGTTAAATGACACGCCCTATCCCCGCTCGCCCTCGGCATTGGTGCCGAGCGAACGGGAATGCAAGCATGTCAAAACCAGACCTTTCCTCACGTCATTTTCAGAGCAAGATCTCAAAATTCTGCGAGCTGCGCATTGCGCCAATCGCGTCGAAGCGCTCGTTGAGCAACATCGAGACGTATCTCGTCAAACTGATTGCTCATCGTAGGGCACCACCTCTCCTGAACGGTCGCATCGACTGGGCAGAAGTCGCTCAAGCTTGCCGGCTAGGCGGCGATTTGACGGGCGATCTTAAACAACAGATCCGCATCGCTCTTGATGCAATCCTTAGATGGTTGGGCGAGCCGCCCGCGGCAGGGGACGTCCGTCAGGCGAAGCCGGTATCCCCAACCAAAAGTGCAGAGCAGCGGAAACCGGTAGCGACTGCGCCCTCTACCCGAAAGCCGAGACGGGTTGGTGATGACGATATTCGCGCTTACCCCGCCTCACCCCAGAGAGGACCAGAGCCGAAACCCATCCAACCATTCCCGGATCCGTTGTTCGAGGCACGCGACGATCCTGCTGCGTTTCAGGACGCATTGGTTTATCAGATGCGCCGTTTTGGCGAGAGCTACTGGCAACTCTACCGCGCTGTCGTTCGCCTCGGCGAAACGTTCGACCATAAAACCATGTTGTCCTGGATCCAGGGAGAGCGTGTGCCGCGATCCGTCGCAAGCTTCGAAATCCTCGCCCGCATCGAACGACGATACCGGCTGCCTGCAGGATACTTCAAAGCAAAACTGCCCTATCAGACCCGCTCCCTGCTCGGTCACGACCTTGGCGACATCAGTCCCGCCGAACGACGCCGGATTTCGTTGCACCTTCCCGACGATTTCAGCGGCCTGCCGTTCAGCAAGCGGGAGGAGATCATCGACTGGGTGCGCCGGGTCATTATTTCAGGATCGACCGACTATCGGCGCTATCAGGCCGCGGCCAGCAAGCAGCGCTATGCCATCCGCTTTCCGGGTGTCACCTATGGCTGAGCGGCGTTGTCACCTCGCACGAGTCCCCTGACGGCCGGCGCCAACAACAACGCTGCGGAAACCTTCGAGGACCCTGATCTCCTGTCCGGTGTCGTTGATGCGCCGGCACGGCTTGCCATGGAGATGGCTGACCTCATTCGGTTCAAGACCTCGACGCTGACGGCCATAGGCTTTCAGCGGAACGGGGTGTGGGGCGAGGAAACCGCCTCACAAAAGATCGAGCATCTCGGCCTGATGTTCGGAGCTCTGGCAGCCTCCCCCGCCGGCGTTGTCAAAGGCCGCGGCGTGCCGCTTAGCCAATTGACATTCGGCCTGCTGATCTTCCCCGGCGTCTGGGACTGGTATCTGCAATGGCGAGAAAAGCGCCGTGGCTTCTATACCAAATGGGAAGAGGACATGCTGATGGTCGCCCAGGCCCTCACGCGGTCAGAGGTTGGCTGGATCCGCCAGCATCCGGAGCTCTTGAAGAATGTGCGGCCGATCGAAGGGCTGATCGCACCGGAGGAGATCGAGTTCGCTGCTCGGGACTGGCATGGCGCCTGTGATGCGTTTCATCGGCATGCCGCCAATCGCTCGAAGGAAATCCAGCGGGTCATGCGTGTGCATCGCGACCCCTTCGAGCCCATCATGTGCGTTCTCGAGGCGGACAGCCCGCTGGCGGAGTATCGCAAGATCACCGACGAGATTTTGAACCGCATGCCGGACGAGGATCGCTACCCGCGTGCGGCCGCCGAGGCCGTTAGATCCTTTCTTCTGCTTCGTCTCGGTCTGCACCTCGGGCTTCGGCAGAAGAACCTTCGCCAGCTTCGTGTCTGCCCGCGCCATCATTTCCCAACCTCGGAACGGCGTCTCGAAGACATGAAATGCGGCGAGTTGCGCTGGAGCGACCGCGAGCAAGGCTGGGAGGTGCTGATCCCGTCGGCCGCCTTCAAGAACTCCGTCTCCTCCTTCTTCGGGCAGAAGCCGTTTCGCCTCATCCTGCCGGACTTGCTCGACCTCTACAAATACCTCGAGGCCTATATCGACCGGCATCGCGGCGTTTTGCTCGGTTCGGCGAAGGATCCCGGCACCTTGTTCGTCAAGACGGTGAAGACGACGAGCCTCGATGCGGCATATGACTCCACCAAATTCTACGAAGCCTGGCGGACCGTCATCCAGAGGTACGGCATCTACAATCCCTATACCGGTCGCGGCGCCATCAAAGGATTGCTACCGCATGGCCCTCATAACCTTCGCGACATCCTGGCAACCCACATTCTCAAGCAGACGGGTTCCTACGAGCAGGCGAGCTATGCGATCCAGGACACGCCGGATGTGGTGCAGCAGCATTACGGTCGGTTTCTTCCGCAGGACAAGGCAGCACTGGCCGCCAGGATCTTGAATCAGGTCTGGGAAGCCGCATAGGCCAGCTAGATCAAAGCCAGGGTTCCATAGCACCCGAGCGGATGCCGAGACATCCGCGTCCGCTCGGGATCTGTTTGATGGCACTGCGTTGGGGCTGACGGCCACCGGCTCTATGTGAGCCAGCCGATGACAAGCCCCGCTGCAAAGAGCATGAGCACCATGACAAGCATACCGCGCCAGACAGACGATGAGGGCTGTGCGCTAGCATAATCATTGTCCGGGCCGGGCGAGCGATCCCATCCTGTCATTGTCCAGCCTCCGATTATGAAGCGCCATGGTAGCAAATTCACGACGAACGGGAAATCAGGTTTCGCTCTCACCCTAGACTTGTCGTCCGGCTTCATGTGAGCCAGAATTCGGGTGGGGATTGGGGATGAAGAAACGATACTGGCTCATTGGTGCGCTGCTCATCTATGCGTTCTTCAGGCAGACGGACGATGGATCAACCGTGCCTTCGCCCCAGGATACAACGCCTACCCGCGTTGAACGAGCGGCTGACATCGAACCGGTCGAAGTTTCCGCAAAGCCGGCGCGCGAACTCTCAAGCGCGAAGGTTGAGACGCCGTCCAGCGATGGCCTGGAGCTTCGGTCTGCCGATGCACCGATCCGCTATGTGTCAGGCAGGCGCGTCGGGTTTCGCTCTGGCCCCTCAACGACCGATCCTATCATCGACCGTTTCGACTCCGGGAGAAAGGTCTTCCTGATGGAACAAGCCGGAGACTGGTCCAGAATTCGAGATGATCTCACCCAGCATGAGGGATGGATCGCCACTCGCTTTCTTTCCGAAACTGAGGTCAAGGCGAAAACCGCACCAGCAAGGAAGGAGAAAAAGCCGGAGGAGATCGAGGTTGCGGTCCCCGTCGTTCCGGACACAGTCTTGATCCAGCGCATTATTGCAGAATCTCTCGATTCCTATCCGAGCTCATGTGCATGTCCATACAGCCGCGATCGCGCTGGACGGCGCTGCGGCAAGCGCAGCGCCTATAGCAAGCCGGGTGGATATTCGCCGGTCTGTTTCCCCGGCGACGTCACAAAAGCGATGATCGACGCGTTCAGGTCGCGGTAGCCCTTTGAGCAGACGGGCTGACAGACGACGAAACCGGGTGAAGACTTGTGAGGTATGCCAACAGGTGCGCGCCCGGCCGGTTTGCCGTTCTAACGATGGCTCACGCCTTGAAGCGATCGAGGGCAGTGAGGCGTTTGAGTGGGGGATCGGCGTCGGGCCAGCGGTAGATTTCGGCGCGCAGATAGCGGAGTTCTTCGTCGAGCATGTCATCGGCGACCTCGATCCACCAGGATTTCGGCCGCCCGTCGCTCCCGTCCGACCATCGGTAGCCACGGGCCTTGAGATGGTCCTTCATCTCGAAGGGACTATGCTCGGCAAAGATGCGAACCCGTGAGCGCTGGCTTGCGGCGAAAAGCTCGGCGAACGGTGTGTTGCCCTGCTCCGGTCCACCTTCGTCCAGGACCTCGAGCAGCGCGAAGCAGTCATCGACGGCGCGGTGTCCATCGTGGAAGTAACCTGCCTGTCCGATGAGGTAGCCAAGCTTCGTTCCTTCGAAACCCCGCGCCGACCAGTCGATTTCGGCGACGGAGCACGCCCACGCCTTCGGCGCGAAGACCGGGGAAAATGTTTCGCAGAAGGGACGGTCGAAGCCGGCATTGTGGGCAATGATCAGATCGGCAGGCTCGATCAGGGCCTGCACCCGCGCAATGTCGATCGTCTGGCCGGCCACCATGGCGTCCGTGATACCGGTCAGCCGCGTGATGTCGGCGGGAATGGCGACACTTGGCTGCTGCAGCCCGCCATAGACATCCGTGACATCGCCGATATTTCCAACCGCGTCGAAGCTGAAGGCGACGATCCCGATCTCGATGATTTCATCCTTGCGGGCATTGAGGCCTGTCGTCTCCGTATCAACGATGACGCCCCGCAGGGGAAAGCCAGACCGGGGTGCATCCGCGACGGGGCGAGGCTCCAGTTTCCGCAGAACGCGATAGCGGCCGGTTTCTTCGAGCCGACGGACCATGTCGATCTCATCCTGAACCGCTTGAACGCCGTCCCTGGGGACGGACTGGGCCTTTACTTCGGGCTCCCTCACCTCCCCCGTTCCGAACAAGTCGAACTGCTGCTTCATGCCACCTATCTCGCATTGGCTAGCGCCTAACGCCGCGCGCTTGAGCGTCACTTATAGAGCCTGCAGTGAACATTCGAAAATAGAGGACGTCGGAGCCGCAAAACAGGGCGGCGCTTGCTGCCCGAATTCTGAATCGGCTATGGGAGGCGGCATAGCTCTCCTATTAAAATCTTGATGGATATAGCACTTAGTGCTATATGAACCGATGTCAGAACGAGTGTTCAAACAGCGTGGTTTGCCAAGGCGGCAAAGAACGCGCATCTCCGACAAGACGTTGTCGAAGGCAATCGTTCAGGTTGCCCTTGGACAGGCCGACGATCTCGGCGGTGGCGTCTTCAAGAAGCGCCTCAACGACAACATGCATCGTTCAATTGTTCTTGCGAAGGCCGGGGAGTTTTGGGTGTTTGCCTATCTCTTCGCCAAGAAGGATCGGGTGAACATCGACGACGAGCTTCTGGCGTTGCGGAAACTCGCGGGCCTCTACCGTGGCAAGGCGAAAGCCGACCTCGAAGCGGAACTCGAGATTGGCGCCTTACTGGAGATTGATCATGGCAACTAAACGCAGATTCAAGAGCGACGCCTTCGAGGCAATCCATAGCGCTGTCGAAGACATGTTTGCGGCTGGGACTATCGACAAGGAAACGATGCGGACCTTCGATGAGGATTGTCTTGTGATCCCGCAGGAACTGTCGCCTGGCGAGATCAAGGTGCTCCGCGAGGATAACCACGTCAGCCAGCCGGTCTTTGCCCGTTATCTGAACACGAGCCCGTCGACGGTTCAAAAGTGGGAAACCGGTGCCAAGCGCCCAAGCGGGCCAGCGCTCAAGCTCCTGTCGCTCGTGCAAAAGCACGGGCTGCAGATGCTCGCGTAACTGGATCTCCACTGGATGGTGGGTAGTATCGAGCATTGAGCAATGTCCGAGCATACCTATACCACCCGTCGCATTCGAATTTCCGGGGCTTCCAGATGACAAAGCACCTTGGCCGCCAGAGCGTGGCAGCATGAACGCTGAAAATTGGTCCGATCAGGAAAACGACGCGGTCGTCGCCGTCTACTTCCAAATGCTGATGGATGATCTGGCTGGCCGCGCCTACAACAAAGCCATGAACAACAGGGGGCTTCAGCAGTCCCTTGGTCGGTCCAAGGGCTCAATCGAGTTTAAGAACTGCAACATATCGGCCGCAATGATCGGCTTTGGGCTACCCTATATCAAGGGCTATCAACCTCGCTTCAATTTGCAGATGTCATTAGCGGAGGCCGTTTCGAGGTGGCTCGCAAAGAACCCGTCGTTTGAAGCGTCTAGTGCAACCATGGTCGCCCAACGTCATGTTGATACGCGAGCTCTCCCCTTTAGCTCGCCACCAACCATGACGAATGCTCCTCCTCCGGCCGAACTCTCACAGCTCGAGGCGATTGCTCGTAGATTTGATGTGGCAGGACGGGACGAAAGAAACCGCTCCCTCGGAAAGGCCGGCGAGGAGCGTGTTTTCCATCACGAACGCGGGAATCTACTAGCCTCCGGTCGCAGCGATCTAGCAGACAAGGTCCGTTGGGTATCTCAGGAGGACGGTGACGGCGCCGGCTATGATATCGCCAGTTTCGCGCCGAATGGCTCGCCACGGCTCATTGAGGTGAAGACGACGAACGGATGGGAGCGCACGCCTTTCTATATCACGAGAAACGAGCTTGAGGTTGCGGACGCCCGACGACAGGAATGGAGCCTGGTGCGGCTGTTCGACTTCTCCCGTCAGGTGCGCGCCTTCGAGCTCCGGCCGCCTCTAGAGGCGCACGTTTCTTTGATGGCGACGCAATATCGAGCGTCCTTCAATTAAAGCCCGCATCCAGTGATGCAGGCGCGCCGCGAAGTGGCTGGCGGGGAGGTTAAGGCGTTCCAACTTCCCGCCCCTCTCAGGAGCACGCACTCCATATGTGCGGGCGCCTACCATATATTGCCGAACTTACTTCCGGTTTCCAAATCAGGATATTCGATATTCTGGGCTTCTTAGTCATTGGGCATTGTTCATCAGAATTAGGTTAGTCGGTTTCGATTTGCGCTGGGCGTTGACCCGGGATTGGCGCGAACCCCTCGCGCTGAACCCGCGAGTCCCTCCAAACCAAGCCGCTCGCTGGGCGAGTTGGTTTTCAAATTCTGCCAGCAATCTTTAGCCAAGTGTTGAGTGCGACCGCTTGACGTTGCAAATCCCTTCGATTAACCTGGGCAAGCATCTAGCCACGTCCGCGAAGGTCTCGTAGCCGGCCGGATAGATAATGATCCCCACGCCAACACTTAGTGCACCCTACAGGCATCGGGCCAGGCGATGCTTCGCCATCAAGATAAAACCACTAATAGGTCTTATTCGCCGCCGCCCTCAGTGCGAGTGGTCATCCCCACTGAAAACAACGCCATGTCGCCGACCAGAAGGTTGCGGGCGAGCCACGGGCTCTGCCGGCCCTCGGTGTCGCGCAGCACGCGGGTCTTCACGGCAGCGTAGAACTCGCCCAGGTCGATGACCCCGTTGATATCCACATCGGCCGTAGTGCCGCCTTTTCCCAGCACCTCAACTATGGCCGAGGTGAAGACGCCACCGCCCCTGGCGGCGCTCTCTAGCGCCACCTGCCGCCCCTTCGATGCCGCGAGCACCACCATTGGCGCGCCGGCGGTCGTCAGCAGCGCACCGGCGACGTCGTCATTCGTCGCAAAAGCGCTGCTGCCGGCAAGGCCGGTATGGCACGCATCGAGCAGGACCACCACCTTGCCCTTCGCTTTCGCCAGAAGCGCCGCGATATCGCGCCAGGCGAGTGCCGTCTTCTTCAGTGCGCCGGTGCGCGTTTCCGGCAAAGCGAGCAGCAGGTCGCCGGTCGTGCCCGCCGCGCCGGAGCCGACCGCATGGCCGGCAAAGGAGAACAGCAGCGTATCCTCCGGACCAGTGGCGGCGACGGCCTGCGCCACCGCCTCGAGGATCGCCGCGGCGCCCGCCGCGCGATCGGTGAGGAGCGTCGTTTCGGGCGCGCCATGGTCCGCCAGAACCGCCTTCAGCCGTTCAGCGTCGCTACGCGCGAAGGTGAGTGCGGGAATGGCCGGATCGGCAGTATAGGCGTCGATGCCGATGAGAACGGCGCGCAAATTTCCGAGGCCGCGCGACGGCGGCGGCAACAGCAGGCCCTTCGGCGTGCTGACGAGGCCGTCGGCGTCATCGGCGAGGACGGTGATCCAGCGGCTGCCGCCGGGATCGGCGATCTCGAAGACCTCCGCGGCCGCGCGTCCCGCGACAGAACGCTCGTCCGTCAGTCGCCCATCGATGAAGACGCGGAGCCGGGCAAGCCCGCTTTCGTCGCTCGCGCGCACGGCAAGGCGCCGCTTGCCGCCCACCGCCGCATCCACCGTGAAGAAGACCTGGGGCGGAAAGCCGAGCGTCTGCGGCCGTGCCGCGACCACCCGCCCCTCCAGCACCGCGCGCGCCAGCCCGGGCCGCTGCAGTGTGGCAGCGAACTGGTGGACGGTCTGCAGGCCGGACATGCCGGCAAACCGGACGTTCAGCGCGTGCGCGCCTTCATAGGTCGTATCGAACCGGCCATCCGGCAGCATGACGACGATCTCGTCGTCGATATGCGCGCCCGAAAGCAGCCGCTCACCGGTATCGGCGCGCGACACGGTAAAACGTCCGTCATGGTTGAGCTGCACCAGATGCCGCCCGTCGCGGGTCAGCCGCATGGCGCTGACCAGCGTCGGATCGGCGAGCGGAACGAGGTTTCCGATACGCTTGCCGGTGCGCGTGTCGATGAAGGCCGCCATGCCGGAATAGCTCGCCGAGACGAGGATGCGATCCTTCGCCACCACGAAGACCCGGATCTCGCTCGCATCGGTCGCGCTCCAGCCGAAGGCGCTGGTATCGTCGGAGGCATTGTCGGGCACCAGTTGCCGGTCGATATTCTCGATGAGGTCGCCCGAAACAAGGATGAGGCCCGCTTGGCTGACCCGGGAGCTGCCAGCATAACAGTTGGCGAACAGCAGGTGGTGCACGCTCTCTCCCTCGCCCCAGCGCCAGGCCTGCTCGATGGCGGCCGGGTCGAAGGCCTCGGCGGAGGTCTTGCATTCGAAGCCAAAGTTTTCCTTGGCCAGCGGGCTGAGGCGCTTGCGGATGGCAGGCGTCGCCGCTGCGATCTTCTTGATCAGCGCCTCGACCTTCGCCTTCCGCCCGGCATAGGCGTCCATATGGTCGCCATAGGTGTCGTGGGTGATCGGCGACACCCGGTCGATCTCGCCGACGACATCGCTGATCCGGTCGAACACGGTCGCTTCGGAGGCCTGGAACACCGGTTGCGGCAGGCGGCCGAGCCCCCGGCCGGCCACCTCGACTGCGCACAGCACGCCATCGCCCGTAACGCGGGCAAGGCCGCGCCCATCCTTGATGGTCTCGCAACGCTGGTCGGCGGTCGTTGCCGTCGCCGTGACTGCCGGCAGCGGTGTCCGCACGACCTGGTCCTCGACAACGAAGGTCTGCATGTCCGTCGCAAACGTGTTCATCCGGTAGGCCTCGATGCCATGCGTGACGAGCACGGGCTCACCGAACCGCCAGAGAGGGTATTCAAGCGGGATGTCGATGCCGCGATGCGTCCTGACAAGCCGGCGAAGGGCCTTCCGGTCTCCGTCCACGGCCTGTTCCTGCTGCGGGATTGCCGACTGCGCCATCTGGTAGGTTTCACCAGAGATCATATCCCAGAAGCTCGCACCGGATTCAAACCCGTTGACGCTGGGATCCGACATCGCGACGAACATGCGGTCGACGTCGAGCACGACCTCCGCGAGCCATCCCACCCCCATGTTCGGCATGGACGTCCCGGTGACGATGTCGGCATTGAGGCTGGATACGATCGTGTTGTCGATCTGGCGAATTTCCGCACCGAGCACAATGAAACTGTCGTTGCGCGCCCAGGCGAGCATGCCGGGCCGTAGCACTTGAATGACCGCGCCATCGGCAAGGTCGATGATTTCGAGCCGGCGATCCTGCATCCTCTCCGCCGCCACGAACCGCCCCGCCGGTGAGAAGCGCGGTCTCAACCCCGCCCGCGACAAAAGCAGTGCGCCCGCCTCCCGGTCGAACACCTCGTAGCGGCCCTTGTAGACCTTCATGGTATAGCGCCCGGAGGCATCGGCCAGTAGTTCGTCCGGCGCATCGGTGGTGAAGCGGTCCTGGAGGACGATTTCCGGCAGGCCGAGTTCCACCGTCAGGCCCGGCGAGCGCTCCGTGCGCAGCACATGTTCGCCGCATCTGCCGATAGTGACGAGGCTGATGCCGATATCCTGCGGGCCGGCGGAGAGCAGGAAGACGGTGATCGCCCCGCTTGCCGCAGGCACGCGACCATGGAGCGGAATGATGGCGCGCGTGCGCTCCTCGGCATGCTTCAAGCCGTCCGGCCCCTTGGCGCCCGCAGTCAGCGGCAGGAAGCCCTTGCCCTTGAAGCGTGTCGCCTCCGGGAAATCGGCGACGATGAACAGCGGCAGCGGCGCGGGCTTTGTCGAGGACAGCGTATAGCCGAGCGGCAGACCGGTTCCTGGCGTCAGCGTCTGAACCATACCGATGGAAAACCGGATGCCCGCGGCCATTGTGCGTGCTTCGCCTAGCGCCTCGGGACAGGCGAGCCCCTCGCTCTCCGTCGCGGGCGATTGGCGCAGTTCCGCAATCCTCTTTCCCATCTGCACCGCAAGACAGATCGCATCGCTGCCGCAGCGGCCGCGCCGTTTCATCCAGGCTCGCTGGCCCGCCACCAGCTTTTCCGCCGCGCCGCCCTGCACGGCCGCCCGCGCCGCCGCATAGAGCTCGGCCATCTCGACATCGAGCGCCGCAAGGCCCGGATCAGAGCAGATTGCCCGCTCCACTGCATTCGACGCCTTGGCGCAATCGAAACTCGGCTGTGCGCGAGCCGATCCCAGCGCAAGAAGCAGGAGCATCACGGCGGCGGAAAGAACAGACCTGAAATCCATCGGCGTCACCCCGGTGCTCCCGACAAAGCGTTGGGCCGTCGTTCCGCCGGTGGCGCCAGCGGAATACGCAATCGTCCAACTTAGCAGAGCGCGCGGTGACTTAGAATTTCACCAAAAGAAGAAGGACACCCCTTTTCGAAGGACACTGGATTAGCATGGCCTGACTGTGAAGAGCCCGTTCACGCGTCAGTCACGCGGCAAGATCGAGCCCAAGAGCTCTTCTCGTGGCTTTTGTCAGCCTCGCGTTCTACGGTTCGTCACCATCTACCTCCGGTGAAAGCAGCTCCCCCTGAGTAACCTGCCGGCTGAGGAGGCCGGCATCCTCCAGCGCTTCGATATCCGGAAGATCGCGCAGCGTCTGCATGCCGAAGGCGGAGAGGAAATACTTTGTCGTGACATAGGTATAGGGCGCACCGGGCGTCGGGCTGCGCGGACCGGAGGCGAGGAAGTTGGCGTTGCGCAGCCCGGCGATCGTGTCGCGGCTGACCTCCTTGCCGAAGATTTTTGACAGATCTCCGCGGGTGATCGGCTGGAAATACGCAATCGCCATCAGCACCATGGCCTCGAAGTCGGACAGCGCGGGCGCCGCACTCCGCGTTGACGCCTGCGACGCCCTAATCGAAACGGCGAAACGCGAACGCGTTCGGTGCTGCCAGCCGCCGGCGACAAAGACGATCTCATAGGGCCGGTCACGGAGTTCTTCCTGCAGGTCCTCGATCAGCAGGTCGATGCTGCAGTCCTTGCCGACGACACGGGCCAGCGTCTCGCGACCGACCGGCTCGGCCGCGGCAAAGATCACCGCCTCGACGCGCAACATCCATTCGCGCCAGCGCAGCTCCGGCGGCAAATCCGCCAGTTCCCGATCCAGGAGGACTTCGTCCTCCGATGTCGATCTGCGGCCTCGCCGCGTGCTGGCCGCCTCGGGTTCGCTCATGTCACAACCCATAGATCCGGAACGCGCTGCGGCCGGACAGTTCACGCACCGCACCAAAGCCCTCCAGCCGGTCAAACAGCCGAGTCGCCGCCCAGCGCGAGAGATTGCTGCCGGGCGCCGAGGCGGCCACGGCGTCCTCATTGAGCAGGGCTTGGATGACGGCGCTGGCGCCTTTCGTCCGGACCTTTGGCGCGGCGGCATGCAGCGTCTCGGCGCGGCGCGCAATCTCGTCGGCGGTGCGCAGGGCCGCGCCCGTTGCCTCGGTGAGGGCGAGGCAGACGGCGCGTACAAAGGCCGGCTCGCCTGGGCGCACACGGCCCCTGCCCCCAAGCGTCTTGAAGGCCGGCCCATAGCGTTCGGCCATCAGCAGCGGCATGGCATAATCCCATTTCAGCAGCGCGGCGATCAGCAGATCGGCCAGCATCCAGGCGAGCGGCTCGGCATCCGGCCGCACGGCATGCACGGCGGTGACCAGGTCCGCCGCGGCAAGCGGCGCCGGACGGCCCGATTGCAGCGCGTCGTCGGCGTGGGCGACGGCCGCGGTCAATCGATCGTCCCAGGCAAGTCCGAGAAGATCGGCGAGTTCGGCCACCGCTTTCGAGGAAAAGGCGGGTTTCCGCGTGGCGAGCTTTTTGTAGGCGAAAAGCATCCTGCCCGCTGGTCCCGGATCGTCACTGGCGGCCGTCAGCAGAACGGCGTCGCGCAACGCCGCGTCGTCCTCGTTGCGCCCCATCAGCCGGACCGCGACGGTGGCACATTTCAGGGCTTGGCGGGAGCGCCAGCAGCCGCCCCACGGGGGCGCGGAGCGGATGAGATCATCCAGCGATTTCAAGGCGATGCCGGCGGCAAAGGCGGCGGAAACCTCGTCCGGCTCACGGCCACGCGGCAGGGTCCAGCTGGGCAAGGCAGCCGGGAACATCAGCGGGGCGGCGAGAGGGGTGACGGGCGAATCCATGGCCGCAATCCTATAACGAGCGTGCGGTTTATGCTATGGATTGTGACAAAAACCGCACGGCTTGTCGTTCCATAATAATGATGGATAAGTTTGCATTATCGTTCGTTTTCCTCATTATAGAGAAATGACGCAATGTCGTTCGCGTTTAACCGCCGGACGGCCCGTTTTTGGCGTCTCTGGCCGTCGAAATTCGCAGTCATTGGGCGGATTGGTTGTGCGCTTGATCAGTGGACTGCAGCGATCCGGCGCTTCGCCGGCAATCCCGACCGGCGTCGACAGCGGTCGCGGTAACTGGCCGGGTGCTCGCAGGCGCCTTCTTCCGAAAAATCACCGCCTTCGCTGATTTCGGCCAAGGAAGCCCGTGCAGCGGCTTTTAGCGCCTGACGATCAACGCCTCATCCTGACCCTCGAAACGCACTCCATGGTCTTCTGTGTGACTCGATTTTTGGGTACTTTCTGTCCCTCTGGCGGCGACCGGGCTGCGGGTCACCCCTTCCTGGAAAGCGCTGCATCGATCAGTCGCGCACGAGCACTGTAGCGTTTGCGCTGTGATAGGCATTGTGCGGCGGTCCACCTTGGGTCCGCCAGGATCTGATTGGCCAGACGCTCATATTCAGCCGAACTGCGCGGCAATGGACCGGTGGCCATTCCATGGAGCGGCGGTGGCATGGCGCGCATCCGCCGCGATGCTGCGCGGCGCGCCAGACGAATAGCGGTTTCCGAGCTTGTAGCGACCCCATCGGGGTTGACGCCGAATACATCATTCACAGCAAGCAGGGTAACGAAACGCCAGCCTACCGGCAATTGGCCGAGCGGCATCGCCACGCCGACGGCATGGCGAACCTCATAAGGGCATCGCCAGCCTGCCTGGTTTAACCAGAGCGCCAATACCGGGCGCGCCGCCGCCGGATGATCGAGTGGTGCCCAGAGCGTCGCAAGCGCCTGCCCGAGTTGTTCATGCGCGGGGCCTTCGCCGTCAACGATTTGAGCAACCTGCTGCTGGATCGATAACGCCGCTTCAATCAGAGCGGCATCCCGCGGCGCGTCGTCCTCCCCTCCCCTATCGATAAGAAGCGCTTCGCACCGGCTGCAGACCGCGCGTGCTTGTCCTTCTCGCAGGCGGAACGCGACGGAGAGACGGTGACCACATCCGAGGCAGCGATCGCGAAGAAGATGGCCATGCTTGGGGCAGATGCAGTGCTCGGCGAGCACCCAGTCAGCCCGTAGCCACGAATCGCGATCGGCCGTGTGATCGGCCGCTAAACAGGCAAGACAGACGGCTGGGGACCCGATCATCGCTGAAGGCGCCCATTCCGGCCCTCTGCACGTGTACCAGGAATTTGGGCGTTGCGGATGGCGCCGGCTCAGGGATAATCGGAGCAGCCGCTCTGGATCGACACCGCAGCTCCAGGCCCATTGTCGGACCTGTTCGGGGGCCGGCAGCCGATCATCGACGGATTGAATTGGCGAAAAACTCCGCCCACCATCGGTCATCCACTCGGCGAGTGCTTGATGAGTAAGACCGTAGCGACAGGCCACTCGTGCAAGCCACGACGATAGCAGTTCGCCACGATAAGGTCGCGGTACCACGGGGAGACGGCGTGCCGTCATGCACCCACCTGTTGCGGCCTGCGAGACGCGCGTCGTTCGACGGACTGCGTCATCGAAACGAGGGGCAGAACCAGATTGTCGCCGAAGCTCACCAGGTCGAGCCGCTCCTTCCCCGAACGGATGGCTTCCTCGGCTGCCGTTTCGAGCAGCCGGAAAATCCGCGCAGTGACGCCACTGGTAAGCACATGGATTCGCTCGCGTACCGCGTCGCTTTCGAGATCGGGGGAAGCGCGCAAGGGCAGGATTCGGGTCAGGCTCTTCAACAGAGCCGCAAAGACGTGATCGTTCCTCCATGGCTTGAGATGAAACGCTTCGAAGCGCTCGGCAAGCTGTGCGTCGGTCAGCAATGCCTGCCGCGCCAGATCGGTCCCGGCGCAGACAAGCGGAACTTTTAGGTCGTTGGCGAGAAACCGCAATGCGTTCAGAAAAATCCGCTGCTGCCGATAGGTGCCGGCCAGCATGCCGTTGACCTCGTCGAGCACAATCATTCTGGCGCCGACGGTGCGCAGCAACGAGCGGCAGATATCCTTCTCACGGGCAAGTGTGCCGCCGGCGAGCGCGGGAGCCTCAAGGCTTGCCAGCAATTCCCGGTAAAGATCGCGTTCGACCGGCTCCGACGGCACCTGCGCCACAACGACCGGTCTGATGGTCACACCGGTTGCCTGGCAGAACCTGGCCGGATGCGAACGCTGGAATTTGCGAATGATCTTGGTCTTGCCCATGCCGGTGTCGCCATAGATCAAAAGGCAAGGCATGCGATCCCGCGGCGGATAGGCAAGCAACGCGTTCAGACGTGTAATTGCTGCTCCAGCCTGTTCAAAACCAATCCAGCGATCGGCCTTGATCCAGGCAATGCGCTCATCGTTGGACAGCGCGGCGTAGCGACGGTAGCGGTCGTCGAGATGTTCGTAGGTCCCCTCCCCTCTCACGACCACTCCTCGACAGGAAAGATCGGCACCTTACTCCAATCAATCGGCCGGTCGTCATCAGCTTGTGGCGCCTCGGCGGGAGCGGGCGATCTGTTTGGCGTGGCAGCACCAAGCGCGCGGCTGCGTTTCTCCACCAGTTGACGCGCTGCCTTGGTGCGCCGGACCGCGTCATCAACCAACACGCGCTGCGCCTCGATCGTCTCGAAAATCAGCTGCTCGTCGACAAGCGCCAGGCCGCACTCACGCAAAGCTGCTCGGGCGCGTCGGTGCTCGCCGAGCGTGATCGGCGGGCGCCGCAGATCTGCAAAGCGGATCGGCCATTGCGCACCGTTGGGACCTCGCACGAAAACCGTCGAGAGGTCGCGCGGATCGTAGGAAATACGCAGCGGCCGATCGAGCCGGCCGGCCCAGATGCTCAGCACGTCATCCCAATAACGGAGGCCGAACAGGTGAATGCCGTCCCGTCGCACCAGCCGGTCAACACTCGGCAGGAAATCGATCATGAAGCCAGCAAGATCCTGGGGCTGCCGGACAGGCCGGACGCGCCGCGCCACAGCTTCGTGCCACGCCGCAAGCGGCGGAATACCCAAGGCCCCATGCCGATCGGCGTGATAACGGGTAATCTCGAGTGCTAACCAGCGCTCCAGTTCATCCAGCGTCATCGCCGCACTGGCGGCTGAATCGTAGTCGCCCCGCTCGTCGATGTCGCTGAAGGTCGTGCCCGGCAGAAGATGAATGGCGCCCATCATGGTGCCGATCAGCCGTTCGATATGGCCGCCATAGTGCGGTGTGGCGACCGGGCGATGGATGAGCTCTATGCCATACTCTTGGGCGCCGCGCTTCAAGGCACGGGATCGGAATTCCTTGGCGTTGTCGAGATGGATCGCATCGGGAAACCCGGAGACCGGCCACACCGCGCTGACGCCCAGCCCGGCAAGCCATGCCTCTTTTGGCTGCACGCAATGCTGGATCGCGAGCGCGACGGAAATCGTCGACGGTGCCTCGAGCGTCAGGTAGAAGCCCGCGATCATGCGGCTTGCGACGTCGATGGCAAGCGTCAGCCAAGGCCTCTGCAGCGGCTTTCTATATTGACGATCGACGACGATGATATCAGCCAGCGTATGGTCGATCTGGACAACGCCGAAAACGCACTCGGCCTCGTATTGCCCGGGAACCGGTCGGAAGCGGTCACGGGCTGCTTTCGGGCCATGCCTAGCCCCGATAAGTTCAGCTGGCTCCAGGGCAGCGACGCGCGCCTTCACGGCGTGCCAGGACGGCGCCCGCACGCCACGCACGCGGCAAAGCCTGCGGATCTCCTTGTGCAACTGGTTGATGCTCGGCTTCTGACGCGTCTTGTAGAAATCCCGTACCGCCTCGGCAATCACGGCTTCGGTCTCGTCCGGAAGCCGCCGACTGCCGCGTCGCGTTCCTGCCGGCTGCGGCAGCAGTGAACTCGTAACCGGATCCTCGCGATACACCCTGATCAACTCATACAGGCGGGTTCGTCGAAGTCCAAGTTCGCGACAGGCGCGCAGAAAGTCAGACCGACGGGGCTGCTCAAGCGATACCAGCCTCCGGATCACAGCCTCTCTCGCAACTGCCTCGTTCCAGACAGCGTCGTCGACAACATGCCTGTCAGGCTCATGAACCACAGCTGCCTCGCTGCAAAGTTCGTCCGCCGAATTATCGCGAAAAATCCGCCAATTCGACTAAAATCCGGTCATCAACTGCGAGTATGATTCGCCCTATATCAGAAGCTTACCGTCCGCCAGTGAACTATGAATGACAGCCCAAATCATCGACGAAAACAGCCAAAATCCCCCTCCGGAGCACGCTGCGCCGCCGCACAGCACAACGGATTCCGCTGATGTTTCCGCTGCCGGGGTTTCGGCCAACCTCCCCTCCCCTCTTGCCGTGCCCAACACCGGCCTGCCCGCCCAGTTGCAGGATCTCACCGAGCGCGCCCGCGGCTATGTCGAGGCGGCCAGTTCGGCCAATACCCGCAAGGCCTACGCCTCCGACTGGAAGCATTTTGCAGCCTGGTGCCGCCGCCAGAATTTTTCGCCCCTGCCCGCTGATCCGCAAGTCGTCGGCCTCTACATCACCGCCTGTGCATCGGGGACGGCTGAGCGTGGGATGAAAGCGAACACAGTCTCAACCATTGAGCGGCGCCTCGCCGCCCTCAGCTGGAACTATACCCAGCGCGGCGCGCAAAAACTCGATCGCAAGGACCGAGCGATCGCCACGGTCATGGCGGGCATTCGCAACAAGCACGCCGCCCCGCCCCGCCAGAAGGAAGCGATCCTGCCGGAAGACCTGATTGCCATGCTCGAAACCCTCGATCGAGGGTCGCTGCGCGGCATGCGCGACCGGGCTATGCTGCTCCTCGGCTTTGCCGGCGGCCTGCGCCGCTCGGAGATCACCGGCCTCGACCTGGGACGGGATCAGACAGACGATGGGCGCGGCTGGGTCGAGATCTTCGACAAGGGCGCGCTGCTGACGCTGCGTGGCAAGACGGGCTGGCGCGAGGTCGAGATCGGCCGCGGTTCCGCCGATGCCACCTGCCCCGTCGCCGCGCTGGAGGCCTGGATCAAGTTCGCGAGGCTCGCCAAAGGCCCCCTCTTCCGTCGCGTGACCGGGAAAGGCAAGGATGTCGGGCCAGACCGCTTGAACGACCAGGAGGTGGCGCGCCTCGTCAAGAAGACCGCGCTCGCTGCCGGCGTGCGCGGCGATCTCTCCGAGGCTGAGCGCGGCCAGATGTTTGCCGGCCATTCACTGCGCGCCGGTCTCGCCTCCTCGGCCGAAGTCGACGAGCGCCATGTGCAGAAGCAGCTTGGCCATGTCTCCGCCGAAATGACCCGCCGCTACCAGCGCCGGCGTGACCGGTTCAGGATTAATCTGACCAAGGCCGCCGGCCTGTAGGCGCCCCTCCCCTCTTGGGTCTGAATCTGAGATCTATTGGGATTAAAACTCCCGCCACAAATGAGATACAGTCCTGCCGTTTTCTAAATCGATGACGTGAGGGAGAGATGTGGCACGCGCGACGGAGATGGGACAGGAGAAGACTTGCCCTCCTGACTGCGGGATGGCTGGTCTCCTGCATACCGACGAATGCCGCGATCGCCCAGATTGAATGGCGCGCGCCGCCTTGTATTTATTCCGCAACCACCAGAACGGGAACGCTCTGTGTCCGCGCGGCCAGCTTTAATCGCGACATATGCAGAGCGCTTGCCCGTTTCGCCGGTGAAAACGATCTGCCGTCCGATTTCTTTGCGCGGTTGATCTGGAAGGAAAGCCGGTTTCGTCCTGACGCGGTTAGCCCGAAGGGTGCGGAAGGAATAGCGCAGTTCATTCCCACCACCGCAAGACTGCGCGGCCTATCGAACAGTTTCGACGCTTTGGAGGCATTGCAGAAATCGGCCCAGTATCTCGATGACCTGCGGGATCGGTTCGGCAATATCGGCCTGGCAGCTGCTGCCTACAATGCCGGCGAAGGCGGACTGCGGGCGTTCCTGAACTCCGGAAGCCTGCCGCAGGAGACCCGAAACTACGTCCTCGATATCACGGCTTACGCGGCCGAGGACTGGCGCGACAACCCGCCTGCTGTCATCGATCTGCGCCTCGACGGGCAGAAGTCCTTCGAGGAAGCCTGCGTAGCGCTTGCTGACACGCGGCGCATCAAGGCCCTGGAGTTTGAAACGGAAGGCGCTTGGGCGCCGTGGGGCGCGCAACTGGCGGGACATTTCCAGAAGACGGTGGCAGTCAGACTGTTCCTGTCGACCGTCCAATCTTTGCCTGCACCGCTGAACAAGGAAAAACCGCTGATCCAGAAGCAACGCAACCGAGCCTTCGGAACAAGGTTGCGCTATACGGCCCGCATCGGACGGCCGACCCGGCAGGAAGCCGAGGCCGTGTGCGTTGAAGTCCGCAAGAGCGGTAGCGCTTGCATCGTCTTCAGGAATTGACCGGACCAGCGGCAGCGTCATACCGCTGTCTTCGCTGTCTTGGATTGGTGCGGCAATCAGTTTGCCCCAATCTGCCGGCATTGCCGGGTCCGCCTTTCGCCGCACGAAGACACTAAAAGAGCCCGGCGCGGGAGGGAGGTGCACCGCATCTAAATGCCGGGATCGCCGGGGTTTGCGTGAAGGGCGGCTGCCAGCGCGGTCACCAGGCCAACGATTTTCCGTCGTGTGGTGGTCGAGGCAATTTTGGCGAACGCCACATTGAGATCCCTCCCCTCATTGGTCTCGATGAAGCTCACCAGTTCCGGCGCCGCCGATGGCGGATCGGGCCTGCGGTCGGCAGTTTCCACGGGGAAGAAATATGAGGGCGTCAGCCCGAACGCGTCCGCGATAGCCACCATCCGGCTTGCGCTGACGCGGTTGGTTCCTTTCTCGTACTTCTGCACCTGTTGAAAGGTAATACCGAGCGCCTCGGCCAGCCTGTCCTGGCTCATGCCCAAGAGCCGGCGCCGCGCCTTAATCTTCGCACCAACTTCAACATCGATGGGATCAGGCACCTTCGCCATATGCGCCTCCCTCGATCGTCTCGACTATCTCGTACGCCCCGACAATCGCACCCACCCCTTTGTTGAGCAGCGCGAGCATCGCCTCCTTCGTGACCGGAACCGTCTCGATCCGCTCAAGGCGCATCGGCGGCAGGTCATGATCAGGTTCGTCAGCAATGGCATCGCGTAGCTCGTCTACGGCCGCACGAGCCTTCTCTGCACTGGCGAAAAATACATCTCCAATGCCATCGTCCCGCCAGCGCGGTTCCTCGCACGGAAAAACGAGCGAGTAGGTGAAGAAAGTGAATGAGGGTGCTGCTGACACTCGGTTTCCTCCCAAGAGCAACTCGCGGTACGCCCCCGCTTCTGCTCTTTGACCCCTGGTGATCGGGGAGTTGGAAAACCGTGTACACACGATCCCCACGGCCTTTAGTTCGGAGAACCTGTTGCATACGCCGCAGGCTCCCCGACCATAAGGTCAAGGAGATAGTGCCGTTACAGGTCGGCACTCGTACCCGTGTACAAGGGTTTCCACGCCCTAAAGCAGCGCGTCACTGCTTCACCCGAGAGTCTAGGCGATCACGCGGCGCGGTGCAAACGTTCCGACCGAAAATGCCGAATGATTTCTAGCTGCTAAAAAAGCTGAAGATGGTTCCCTCAATACCCGCCGAGCGATATGGCTGGGTTTCAGCATCAGCGAAACTGACGGCCAGTTGTGCCGATCGGACCGAAGGTAAACGCCATGGACGAGCAGACCGAGACGATGACGATTTCAAGCCGCAGCGATTTTGCCCTTTGGGCAATCGAACGAGCAAAAACTATTGTTGCAAACGAAGGTGGCAATCTCGCCATCGCCACGCGTGACCACGGCGACGACGAAGTTGCCGCAACGGCCAACGCCCTTGGCCAGGCCATCGTAAACGCCTTGTTGGAAGTGTATGACGGCCTGATGGAGGAATAGGGGCTATCGCTCAGCGCCATCCCGGTCATTGCTGCGCTGGCGCTCCTGCTCGGCTTGCCGGAGGATCTGCTGACGCTGTTCGTCCTGTGCATTTTTGGCAGCACCGGCCTGTTCACGGGCAGCGCGCGCGGCGCGGCCGGCGGCGATCGCCTGCTGCTGAGCGGCAATGGCAGGATCGACATTCGAAGGCGTCGGCCGATCCAGGGTTTGGCCGTCTTCGACGCGAGCCGTCGTCGGCGTGCCCCCTCCTCCGCCGGCCGGCATGGTCAATGGCATCTGCTGCATTTGAATATCACGGCGTTGCTCCTCGAACAGAGCCGCGATTTCCTTGCGCATTTCCTCGACAGCCTGGCGCTCGGCGCCGCTGTCGACCATCCCCTCGAGGCGATCCATCGACTTGTTGGCGCGCGCAACGCGCTCGTCGAACTGTTCGAGTGATAGGGGCATGGCACTTTCCTTCTGCTGTTTGAGGTCTGCTATGAGCGTCATCAGGCCCGTCAAAGGCGCCGCTGGTTCGGTATCAGTATTTCGTTGAGCCGCGTCGAAGCGGTTCTGCAGCCAGGCCGTCGGCCCGCCGTCTTTTGCCGAGCCTGCGGCTTCCACGGTCACGGAGGTCTTTAATCCCGCCTGGAGCAGGCGTGCTTCGACGTCACGGGAGACCGCCTGCATCTCGGCGCCGGGGCCGAATTCATCGTTCTGTCGCGCCAGCTCCCGCTCGATCTTGCTGGCGCTCACCGATGTTGGCATCAGAACGGTTATCTCGCTTCCATCCACCAAGACGGATTCACGCCAGGCCCCGATAGCGCTCTGGATGGCTGCGACCACCCTCGCCTGATCCGCCGGCTGCTCGACCGCGACCCGCAAGAGAACGAACCCCGAGGCAGGTTGGGCCGCGGACTTCTGGGCATAGCCTGCGGCCGCGGCTGCGAAACGATCCGCTGCTGCGATGACCGATGGCTTCGCCCCGGCCTGCTTCAGCACGGCGGCCGTCGCCTGCCATTTCGAGGCGAGCGCAAGATTGCCGTTGGCAAGCGTTGCATGATCGGCGACGCTTGCCCGCTTGCGCTCCACCCGCTGATTGACCGCAGCGGATTTCAGATAGCGCGGATCGGCGCGGCCGCGCTCAAAGGCGCCAGCCTGTGCCTGGCTATAAGGCCGCGTGGCTGCCACATCCGCGCGGCGGGTGGCGACCATGGCAATGCCGTGCTCCCGCGCCTTCGCAGCGAACCGCTCCCGCCATGCATAAAGTTCCGGCTTCGTGAGCCGCAGTGCCTTGCCGACATCGTCTCGCGCCGAGATCATCGCGTGGACATGCACATGACCGGTATCGGGGTGATGGGCCGTGATCCAGCGATGGCCCGCCACCTGCTCGCTGAGGAAGTCACGCACGGCACGCTTCATCGCATCAGCATCCGTGCCGGCTCGGGCGGAGAAAATCACATGAAAGGCGTTGCGCGGTTCGACCGTCCGGATATCGGCCGACCAACCCCGCCAGATCCCGTCGGCGACATCCTTCACCGCTGCGCCATGCTTGACCGCCTCGCTGGCGCTGGTGACGACGTGCTTCTCGTTTCGGAGAAACTTCTCCAAAAAATACCGGCCCGATTTGTCGGAGACCGCAGCGCCGACAATCCACACCTCGGCCATAACACCAGCGTCCGACATCTTGCCTGCGATATCCGCCTCGGCCTTATCGAGCGTGCGGGCCGGCCCATCATCCTTTTCGCGCGCCCTGAGCGCGCCGGCGAGCTTCTTCGCAGGCAGGTTTGTGACAGCATAGACGGAGACGTTTCCATCCTGGCGACGAGAATAGAGGAACGGCTTGGCGCCGAAGGCTGCATTCAATGCGTCGTGCAGCTCCTCGTCACTGAGCGCATCCCCCAGTTTGATCGACATAGTGGCAACAGCATCAAGGGCGTAGGGTTCGCGGAACTCCGATATCCAGCCCTGAAGGACAGCGGCCCGTTCCTCGCGGCTCGCAATTGCGACCCCGTCCTGGTCGAAGATCGGAATATCCGCTTTGCCCTCCTCACCGTTTTCCTTCTCAACCTCGCGCGTTCCCAGATAGGTCATCAGGCCGGCGGCCGACGCCCTGCTCGATACCGTCGACGTCACCTTGATCACCACGGGCTGCGCCCCGCCCGCGATCGCCGCGCGGCTTGTGCTCTCGGCCGATGCCTGTTTCGCGGCGGACGGCCGAACACCACGCGATGGCACGATACCAGCCCCCTTGGTCGATCCCCCTCCCCCGCCGCCCGACCTGCGGTGCTCGTCATCCATCTCGGAGTTCGAACCTGCGCCGAGAGCGGCGACCAGAGCGATGATCTCCTGCGGCGCTGCCTGAGCTGGCTGCAGGATGGCGCCGATGGTTGTCTCATGGGCAGAGACAGCCGTCATTCGGCTCTTCCTGACGATACCGGACGGCATGAACCGCTGCTGTAACGGCTCGGTGGCCACGGCAATCTGCAAAGCTCCTGCTCGGCGGCGACGCTCGTCTTCCTCGTCGAGAAGGGATTTTGCCCGCAGCACGGTAAAGCTCTCGATATCCCCGAGCAGGCTGGACCAGTCATAGGCCATGACTGCCCCTCCTGCGCTCCTGCCGGCTGATCCGCAGCATCAGGTCGACGTCCGCCCGCAAGCGGAAGACACCCTCAAGGAGGCGGCGCAGCGCGGCGTCGAGATGCGGTTCGTAGCCGACGCGCCCTTCATTCATCGCGCGGACAGCCTGGTTAAGATTGATGCCGATGCGCCGAAGCTCCTCATTGGTGCCGCGCAAGGCCAGAGCTTCGGCCGGTCCGACCGGGAGCGGCAGACCGGCCTGGTCGCGAAACAGCAGCCGGATCACGTCGCTGGCGGTGCGATCGTCGCCGCAAAGATCCGCCAGAGCTTGCCGCTCCTCCGGCCTTAGACGGACCCTGACCACCTCGCTGCGCATCGCTTTCCTTCCTCTTGCCAGGTTGCCGGAGGCGACCCCAGAGCGCCACCGGCGCGAACCTGAGCCCTGCTAGGGGGCGGGGCGACGTCGAGTTTGTACCACAAACTTGACTATCCTGCCACAATAAATGACAACTATATTTTATTCACTGACCTGCTTCGCTCGACCATGCATCCTCACTCTCGCCATCATGTCACGTCGATAGCGGCGCGCAATTGTCCCGCGAACAATTGCCCGTTATTAATGCGATCGTTGCCAGCGATATCGCGGGCAATTGCCAATTACTCATTAACTATTGACAGTTAACCGCGCTCCATTTGCCCGTTAACAACGGGCAATTGATGATTGCTCATTCACCATTGCCCGTTGTCATTGGGCAATCATCAATCGTCAATCATCAATGGTGAACGAACAATGGGCAATGATTTCGTTGCGGAAAGAGGATAAGAGAGTAATTATAGTTTATTCATTTGAAGGAGCCACCATGATCGTCACCATCGCCAACCCAAAGGGCGGGACCGGCAAAACAACGCTCGTCCGTGCCTTGTCAGGCACGGCCGCCCATGCCGGCAACGACGTGTTTCTCATCGACGCCGACAGCCGGGCAAACACCATGCGCTGGGTCGCGATGTCGAAACAAATGAACGTCTGGCCGGACCGGCTGGAGGCGGAAAGCTGCCTCGACCCGAACCGGATCTACAAGATGGCGCTGGAGCACCAATTCGAAGGAAAGATCGTCTTCATCGATATCGAGGGAACCACGAATGAAAACCTGTTCGCCGGTCTCTATTGCGCCGACATCGTTCTGATCCCGCTGCAAACCACCCAGGACGATGTGGTCGCCGGAATGCAGCTCGCGCTGAACCATATTCCGGTGGTCGAGGAAGACCAGAAACGCAAGCTGCCGGCGATGATCGTCATCAACCAGCATGATCTTGTCACCGGCCGGGCGAAGGCCCACGAGCCGCTGCGCGAAATCCTGCGGGAGAGCGGTGTCGCCCTTTCGTCGCAGCCGATCGCCCGGCGCGCCTCCTATCAGTCGATCGGTGCCGCCGGCACGCTCCAGACCGTCGCGAAATCCGACCCGAAGGCAATTGCCGAGATGGAAACCCTACTCGGCGAGCTGCTCACCCTCTACAGATCGACAGCGAAAGAGGCTCTGCTATGAGCGAAGGATCGGATAACAAGAACCTCGTCCTCGGGCTGATTTCGACGGGCCGCGACCGGCCATCGGTGCGCGAAAAACCAGCCTCTTCCCCTCCCCCGTCGAACACCGACGATGAAGGCGCCACCTCTTCAAAGCCGACAGTCGGCCGAACCCAGTTCCGCGACCTGGTCGCCAAGGGCGAAAGTCGCGATCCTATTGCCGGGAAACGGTTCCGCGACACCGAAAAGGTCACGACCGGCATTCATATCCGTGCCGAGGTCCACAAGAAGCTGAAGATCCTCGCCGCCATCGAGCGCCGCAAGTTCAACAGCTACATCGAGGAGGCGATCGACGACTATCTCGTGAAGATCGCGGACCGGATTCCCGACATTTCCTGACCCGCGGAAGCGGATCGTCACGCGCTCCGCTTCTCGGCTCCTCCATTCGCCCTCAGCGCAGCCATCAACATTGGCCCGAGACCGAATTCGCCGCGCGCCGCCTTCCGTGTGAGATCGCGGAGATATCCGCCCGGCGAATTGATATGCTCCGCCCGCTCCAGGATGCAGGCGACGGCGATCGCGGCGTTTTCGCCTCCCATCACCTCGCAGGCTTCCTGATAGGCCGATGGACTGATGCCCAGCATCGACCGGACCAACACGGCGGTCGTCATCAGATCGCGCCAACCGTCTATTCGGCCTCCCGGCGTGTAATCCGCGATTTGGGGGCATGCCTTCAGTACCACATTCAAGGGGAAAGCCTTCAGCGGCTCGGCGATCCGTTTCGGTTTCTGGCTCGGCATCTCGCCCTGCTCTTTTTCGGAGCGAGGTTCAAGTTCAAGGAAGGATTCGGGTTTTGAATTCTGTATGTGACGGTCATCATGGTGGTCATTGACGTCCGTTTTTTCTGCTTTTAGCTGAATTTCCAATCGGTTGATGATTTCCTCGCGCAAAAGCTCCATTTCGTCGAGCGCAGCATGGATATCTTCACGCCGAGGAGAGCGCGAAAGGCGCGCGACGAGGTCGATATACATCGACTCTATGGCGGCCCAGTCGCCGTCCGCACCCTCTTCCATGGCGGCTGAGATCAGTTTGCGGACATCACGCCGGCAAAGCGACAACGCCTCTCTAGCGCGCTTGAACCGAAGACGCTCGGCAGCAACCTGTTGCGCGAGGTTCGCCAACTCGGCGGCGCGGGCAAGCAAGGGCGCGAGGCTAAAGCCGAAGGCCGCTTCGATCTCCCCTCCCCTGCCTCGATGGGCATAGCGCTTGCCATTCGGGCTGTCGCGACGCTCGATCAATCCTGCGTCTACCAGCGCGGCAAGATGCCGGCGCAAGGTCGTCCCGGCGATGCCATGCGCGCGAAGGGACAACTGGTTGTTCGACGGGAACACGACCAGGCCGCCACCCTCATCGGAAAGCTCGTCGCTCGGATAGAAGCTCAGCAGCGCCTGCAGCACCGTAATCGAACGGTCTTGCAGGCCGAAGACTTCCTTCGCCTCGCCGACGTCGTTGAAGACTTTCCATTTGTTGACCGCCTTACTCGGGCGGCGATCGGCCGTCGCGAGCTGTCCTTTCACCAAGGCAAGCGTCATCGGCCGCCCATGAGGCGTCGTTACACGTCCTATCTGCATTTACCTTCACCTCTCAAAAGGCAAAAGAAATCCACTCACCAAAACGGCGCCAAAGACTCTTGACTGTGATTCGTGGAAATGCGATTCTCTGGGTGCTTAGATCAGAGGAAGACTTCCACGGCGGTAACGCTTTGGGGGTCTTTTTCTTTTGCGGCGGTCTCTCCTTCCGACCAATTGATCCTCTCAGCCGAAATCCCGCTTACTGCGAGGGATCGGCCGCGTTGAACTCACGCATCAGCTCCGGCATTCGTTCTGCCAGCCATCGCGCAAAGACCTGCTCCTTTTTCGGGATCGTCACGATCGTTCCCGACAAGGTAGATTTCATGCGGCCGAAAACGCGGCCGCCAATGACGAAGTCAAGAATTTCTTCCTGTACGTGTTCTTCCGCCTGAGACACCGGCGAGGTGGTCGCCCGCATTGCCAGGGAAATACGCCCAGCACCGTCTGCCTGTTGAAACTCGGCCGTGGGGACAATTTTTCGGACGGCGTCAACCTTGCTCGCGTCCTTCAGCAGTTCTGCAAACGCGGTCCATTTCGGGCGGCCCGCTGACTGAGCACGACCTATTGCAAAGATGATGTCTTCCGGAATGGCGGACGTTACGCGGAACATTTGTGAGACCGCGACTTCGGATAGCCCCATGATCGAAGCGATTTCACGCTGAGAAATGCCGCTGGCTTTCAGCTGCACGGCCCACATTGCTTTCTCGATCCAACTGAGATCCTCTCGGGGACCATTCTCAAGCGTTTGCTCCTCGATCAACTGGCGATCGGTCAGGTCACGCACATAGGCCTTGATCTTGATGGTTTCAGGACGATCAGCCTCCGCCATGATTGCCAAGATGGCGTCGCGCCTACGGCGCCCATAAGCAAGCTGATAGTGATCCCTCTTGGTTGGATGAGGCCGGACAAGGACTGGGATTCTTTGGCCTTCCGTGGCTATTGAGAACTTCAAGGCACCGAACTTTTCATCGGCTTCTGCATCGTACTCAAACCTGTCCTTGAAGGGCGAAGCCTCTACTTTCGAGGGATCGAGAGAAACAATAACGTCTTCGCTGAGGTGGGAAAGCGCCCTTCCTACGTTGGAGACGACTGGAGATGAGTGGCGACGAGTAAGGCCAATCCTGTCCGTCCCATCGCTTGCAGGAGCTGCATCACCGCGATTTTCGGCATCCGCCGCCATCCGTTGGAGTATGCTCTTCTTCATGCGCTACGCCCCCAAACCTTGTGAACGAGTTCAAGAATTTCGAAATTAACGCGGTCGGCGCTCTCGATAGCCCGCTTGAGCGCTTCTCGGCCGACCTCGCCTGCTTCAAGCTCGTAGAGGGTCTTCTTGGCGACTGCAGCACCGGCGATGGCAGTCGATTCCAAGGCATCGGCAACCAGAACGTCGCCTCCAAAGAGACGGCGCATGACACCCGACATATATTTCTGCGGCCCATCGTTCGGGTTTACGCGGGTCAATAGGAAACGGAAGAAGTCGTGCTCGAACCGGGCACCGAACTCCGCCAGGGTTTCACTGAGATCGGAAATCATGATGAGAAACTGATTGCACGACGCAACATCCAGCATGGCGGGATGGACCGTGATGATCAGGGACGTAGCCGCATAAAGTGCTGCAAGCGTGGAGTAGCCGAGCGACGGCGGCGTATCGAGAATTACGATGTCGTATCGATCCTCTACGCCAGCGATCGCGTTGTTGAGCCGCTCAAAGAACAGTCCGAGATCATCACGATTTTTCTGCGAGAGGTAGGAAGGGGTGTCGAACTCAAAGTCCATGAGTTCCAGATTTCCAGGCACGAGATCGACCCCCGGAAAATACGTGGTCCGGATAACGTCTGCCAGAGGCCGCCGGTCGTTGTCGTACCGGATCGCAGCATAGGCCGTTTCATTCTCGCCAAGATCGAATTCCGGCTGGAGACCGAACAATGCCGTCATTGACGCTTGGGGGTCCAGGTCAATGCAAAGAACACGATAGCCTTGAAGGCCAAGAAAATGGGCAAGGTGGATGGAGGTCGTCGTTTTGGAACTGCCGCCCTTGAAATTCGCTGTCGCGATTATTTGCAGTTTCTCCCCTGCACGCCGATGGGGCAGCAGAGTTTGAGCATCGTCTGGACGAAGCTCCGCGAGAAATGCGCGCAGCTCTCTCACCTGATCAACGGTATAGGTGCGTCGATTGTTGTCCGCCCGCTCGGGTACTGGCCCCTTCCCCTCGATGGTGAGCTGCCGCAACGTGCTTTCAGGAACTTTCAGCAGTCGCACGAGGTCTGTTGTCGAGAAGGTGCGCGCAAACGTCTTCTTCGCGGTCGGCGGATAGAAGCCTTCGCGCATCTCATGCAGTTCCGCCGACAGCTTCGACGTGTAACTGCCGATCTTCGATGCGGTATCGGTGACGCTTCGAGAAGCCGGTTGAAGCATTTATTCCTCTTGACGGTTTTGGACGCGATACGCGATCATTTCCGTCATGGATGCCAGACAGACTCCGATTCTTCAAGGTGTTTTTCGTTAACGAAAGGTTAAAATGGTGGATCGTGCGGAGGCGCTCGGTTCTGTAAAATGGCATTCCATTGACCAGACCTGAGCGGCTTAACAGCTGTTAAGTTCGCGCTGACGTGACGCGGATTCCTCCAGCTGACAAGTTGGCCAAATCCAGACGCAACTTAACAGCTGTTAAGCTGCAGAAAATCGTGACTGACGACCGAATCTCGCCCCGCCTCAAACGATATCACATACGCGAGCACTTAACCGAGGGAGGGGGATAGGGGTTTGGGGAAAGGGAGGAGGGAACCGTCCCTTTCCCCACGGGTGGCTTCAAAGGGAGGGGCTTGCCCTTCCCGGAGGAGGGGGCTTGGCCTCGTTCATCAGCCTGGTCGGCCGGTCGAACCGGCTGACCAGGCTCACTTGTCGAGGTAAAGGCGAAAGGCGGCCGTAGCCGCCTTTCGCCTGCATCTCAGTCGGTGGCCGGTCCCCAGAGCGGATTGCGCTCCGGATCTTCGATGCCGTCATAGTCGGGCGCCATCGCCTTGATCACTGCCCTGATCTCGCAGCCTCCTATCCTAGTGCGTCCCTGCGCCACGAGGATACTCACGGCCGTCTCGTTCGCCTCGATCACCCGGATTGCATCTTCCATATCGTCATGGGGGCTGAGGTTTTCGATGGCGATCACGTCGCCGTCCTCGTCGTAGCCGCCGTGAAGATACATCGGCGCATCCGCTAGTCGCTGCGCAGCATGCTCCGCTTCGCGGATCAACCGGAAGCCTTCTGTCCGTTGCCTCCAGTATTCTGCGCTGCCGCCGTCGAAAATGGTGACTTTCAGTTGTGTCATAGAAGCCTCCTTTTCGCTCTGACGAAAAGGAGCCCGCATTGGCGACCCAAGCAGTCAAGGATCGCGAAGCGACCGCCGGAGGCGGCGGGTGGGGGAACCGAAATGCGTCAGCATTTTGGGGGAACCGCTCGTCCTTTATGGCGCAGGGGCGAATGCGACACTGAGGAATTCAGAGAGAGAGATGAGCCCGCGGCCCCGGCAAGGGGCCGCGACCGCTTGGGCCGGGGAGGTTTGGAGGGGGTGGCCCCCCCCTTTCGTGGGTGGGGGTTTGAAGGGGGGGCTCTGCCCTGCCCCCTTCATGGGGGAGAGATTGAGAGGGGCCGGCCAGCCCCCCTCTCAAAAAAGCTCCGGCCGGTCAATCCGGTCGGAGCTTCTAGCCTCTGCGCTGCGGTCTAAAACAAGCGCAATTGCCCATTCCCCTCAAGGGCCGGCGCGGAGGCTCCTTGCTTTGGTGCGGAAGTGCCAGCGGCGACCACCGCAGCCCGTCGCGGTACCGCAACAGGAAGAGCCCTTTCCTCTTCCCCTACCCCTGCCCCGGCGTTTTCCCTTGCGCGCCGCAACTTTGTCGACCAACCGCCCATGACATGGGCCATCGTGCGCCATTCCTCCCGGAACCGCATCGCCAGGCTGTCGCCTACGATGACGGTCGCCGGAATATGAAGGAGCGAAAACTGGATATAGGCCATGTGGACGGCGCGCGGGTCGATGTCCACGGCGGTCACATGGAGAAGCTGCTGGTAGTTGAAGCCCGCTTCAAGGATGGCCTCGGCAAGCGCGACGATCATTGCGCCGCTCCCTACGGCGGGTTCCTGCGCAAGCATGAAGCCACGCTCCGCAATCGCCTTCTGCATGTCCTCGGCGCTCCCGGCGATAATGCGGGCCATCAATTGGCAGATGGGGTACGGCGTGAAGAATTGCCCCCTCGCCTTGTTGTGCAATTCGAGAGCATGAAATGTCATGCCCAAAATATCTTGCGGCTTTTCCTCCAGCGCCATGACCACCTCACCGAATATTTTCGAGAATGTCGCCATGGTTTCGCTCCCGCATTTTCGAGCGATTTCGACATATCGAGCCTCGCGCTTCTCAAAGTTCGCCACATCGACGGCATTGCTCATGGATATGGCGGAGCATTCGCACCAGTCTCCAAAGACGGTGTAGAGATCATGCTTATATCGGCAGGTTTCAAACAGCTTCACGATGGGATTGAGACGGGGGGAGGTCATAGGATCACCTGTCCGGGCCGGGCCGCAGGGCTCACTTCGCCAATCGCCGGAGCAATGCCCGGCGTTTCGTTGCGGCTGGTTTTGAGAAATTCAGGGGGTGGAACAGGCCGCGCCGGAGACTGGCGCGACCTGTCGCAACCGATTACTCGGCTGCTACGGGGAGCTGCTGGTGTTCGGCGTTCGGCTTGTCATCGATGTCGAACGGGCAAACGCCGTCATCTTCGCCATCGGCCTGCGCCATCCGCTCACGCTCCTGCTCGGCCGTGAGAGCAATCCGCACTGGCGCGGGCAGCCATCCGGTTCCGGTGACCTTCCGTTCGGCATATTCCACGGCTTTCGCCTTCTCCATGCCGGGAACGCCGAGCGCGAAATCCTCGCCAGCGGCTTCGGTGATCGCCTGCTTGATCCCCGCCTTGCTGATCCGGCCGAAGTAGTTTTCGCCGGTCGGGGCGTACCACTGCGTCATGTCGATCTTGAGGGCCTGCGCCAACCGTTCGGCATGGGCGCGCTGCGACTTGCGCTCATAGTGCGGGTATTGCACGGCATTGATGGACTTTGCCGCCGCATAGGCAAGGAGGTCGAGAAGCGTTGACGTCGGCTGTTCCAGGCACCATTCGAGAAGATCGCTCGGCTTGCCGGGAATGGTGTGGCCGTAGTTTTCCTTGAGTTCGTCCAGCGCCACGATGCCCTTGCACGCCGCCGGATTGGCAATGCTGGTTTCGAGACGTTCGCTTTTCACCGTCACCTCAAGGGACGTATAGTCGCTGCCGCCATAGCTGCCGAAGAGGTTCACCAGCATGGCATGCACCACGGCCGCAAGAGCGACCTCCGGATTATGCGCAAGTTCGGCCCGGATGGCGGCGGTCTTCTGTGCCGTAAGCTCCTGCACAAGTGGGGCAGGCATCTTGAAGGTCGGCTCGAGGCGTTGTTCGGGCTGCGGCGCGGCCGTAGTCCCACCCTCTTCCGCCTCGTCGGTATCGCTATCCGCGTTTTCCTCGCCGTCGTCCCCCTCGTCCTCGTTTTCGGCTTCCTCATCGGGCCGAACGAGACCGCGCTCGATTTCGACATTGCCGTAATAGTCGATCGTGACGTAGCAACCGGCCTTGGCGATGTCCTCTGGGGTGTAGTCTTCCTGTGCCGTCGACAGAACCGCCAGACGCGCCTGAATGGCTTCGATGCGCGGTTCGGCGTCTTCGCTGGCCTCGCCTGACTCGATCTGCGCCACCAGATCGTCATGTTCGGCTTCCAGCCGTTCTTCCTCGGCCTGTTCCTCGTCCGTCAACGGAAAGTCGGACGGATAGACCCTGTTCATGTAGTGGGCTTCGTTCGGGACGACCGGCACGACCTCCACCCATTTCCAGCCTTCGCCGCGAAGTGCATCCGCCTCGGCTTCAAGCCGGTCGGCAACAAGCTTTTCGACAAGAGCGACGTCGAGCGCATAGCCGCCGTTCTGCTCATCGAAGAGATCGCGCTTGACGGCTCCGCCAGCGGCTTCGTAGGCGTCGAGCCCGCCGATGAACTTCATGCGCTTGTCCGTGGCCTTTACGGCCTCGCCTTGCAGGGCCGCACGAATGGCGCGTTGATCGCAGTTCCACGATGGCAGACTATTCCAGACCTCCACCTGCCTTTCGTGATCGTCGGACACGGTAAAGGCCGAAAGCTGCTGGAAGCTGATTTCCTCCTGCCGATGGAGGTCGAGCAAGATGGGCGAAACCCGCCCGAGCGCCATACGCTTGCGGACCATGGTTTCGGTGGTGCCGAAGCGGGCCGCGATGTCTTCGACGGATTTTCCGGCCTCGGCCAAGACGCGATAGGCCTCGTATTCATCGACCGGGTGCATGGCTTCGCGCTGCGTGTTCTCGATCAGGCTGATTTCGGTGGCGTCCTCGGCGCTGCGCTCCTTGCATTCGACGGCAAAATCCTTGGCGATTTCGCCCAGGTCGGCCAGAAGGTCGAGGGCGGCGAGGCGTCTGCCGCCGGCGATGACATAGAAGCGGCCGCGCTTGTCGCTCTTGCGAACGATCAGGTTCTGCAGAATGCGGTAGCCATCGGCGCGGATGGTCGCCGCCATCTCTTGGATGCCCTCCTTGGTGTAAGTCTTGCGCACGTTCAGAGGATCGCGGTCCAGCTTGTTCAAGGCCACGGTGATGGTTTCGGTTGCTGCACTGGTATCAGTCATTGTCGGTCTCCTTGGTTTCCCGTTCCCAGAAGGGGAAGCCCCCTTGGGCGAAGCCTCCCCGGTCTTTCCGGGGGAATGGCCTCTGACATTCCCCCGGACAGAGGGGGGAGGGCGCAGCCCGCCCCACGGCGGCGGCCGTTCGGGTCAAGGGGTCGTGACGGGGGAAAGCGGAAAGTTCGGCCGCAGGCTGAAAGCCGCTTTTTTCCCGGCGCGACAAGCGGCTTGCCGCGCCTGCCCCTTGATCCGAGCGGCCGACGATGTCATGGGGCGAAGAGAACGATGCGGCCCGGAACGGGCCTCTCCTTCGGGTGCGCAGCGCCCTATGGACAAGCGATCGTCACCGGTATCGGCGGAGACGGCCGCAGGCTGGCTCCGTGCGCGCATAGAGCGCGGCCGCCCTGAAAGGGCGGTGTCCCAGCCTTCTTAAGGGCGGCGGACCCCAAGCAGACTGACTACAGATCCAAAGCGGAACAAACTAGGAACGCATACCCATCAAAAGCAATTTGCCCTATGTGCCATCACGCACGGGCTGATCTCGCTCGCCCACATTTTCGTAGAGCCCGCCGATGGGAAACCCAGACAAAATCGAACGGTTGCACATTGATTTTGATAGATTTTTCGCCTCGGTCTTACAACAGGGCGATCCGCGCCGATGGGGCAGGCCGGGCGGCGGCGTCCCGTTCAGCGGGATCGACCGAACCGCCGTGCTCGCCTGCTCGAAGTCGGCGAAGGTGCAAGCGTCAAGAAGCTGATGACGATCGGCGAAGCGCGGCGCGTCGGTCCGGGCCTGATCCTCGTGCCGCAAAATCCGGACATCTACCGGCGACCGCACAATGCCCTGCTGCCCGAGAACGGGACCGTCATCGACACGGTCAAGAGCATCGACGCGTTGACCCGCGGGCTCGATGACAGCGGCCGGCGCGATCCCGCGCTTCTTGCCGCCCGCCCCACGGCGGAGATCCCGGACAATAGCTGCCGATCGGGCCATTGCGGAGCGGAGCGAGCACGGCACGATCCTGGGAGAAGGCGCGCATCGGAGGAATCAGCATAGCGCCGGCCGTCGGCCGGGATTTCGGGAATTCTCGATGCGCCGCGGGCGGAATGAGCGCAGCCGCGGGAGCCTCAGCATAGCGTCCCGGAGGGGAGGCGGAACCGACTGCGCCCGCTCGCGGCGCGCCGTTTCGTCGGGCGGGCAGGGGAGTTGGAGGGGCGGGGCTTCGGGGCGCCCCCTCGTCCTGGTCCGACCCGCTCGACGCGGTGAGGACCAGGCACTCGCGCTGCGGCCCCGAGGGAGAGGACACCACCAGCCCCCTCCTTAGTCCTCGCCCTCTGTGGGCTCCACGTCGCGCAATTCGACAAGGACGACTTTCTCGGTGCGCTTCTGCCCGATCAGGTCGAGATTGATATGGACGTAATCGGCAAATGGCTCACCGCACAAGCGCCAGACGACGCCGACGCGGCCGACACGCCGCTCGTTGGTGCCATCGATGGACGGCGAAGTGCCGGTGATGCGAACCCGCTGGCCGAGGCGGAGCCAGTTCGCCGCGCTGGCGATCATCGCGGCCTCTTCTTCCGGTGTCAGCGCCTTGTGGGTCGTGCGCGCCGAAGGCGTGTGAGGATCGGCGGCGAGCTGCTGTGCCGGCTCCTCCGGCGAAAGGTCGTGGAACCGCGTGATTTTATAGTCGAGCGGCCAGTCCTCCGCCTTTGGCGGCTTCGGATTCCGATGGAAATGCTCGGTCGCAGGCGCACCGAACATATCCGGCTGGACGCTGGCAATCCGGCGCTGGCGCTGCGCCTTGCGATAGTCGGCACGCCATTGACCATCGGGGGTCAGGGTAGGGCGCTCGCTTTTGCCTAATAGACGGTCCAGTTCTTCCCGGTCGTCCATGTCCGTTCCTCCGATGGCATCACTTCGGCTGGCGGGGAGGGGAGGGGGCGAAACGGGACGACATCGCCGCCCCGCTCTATAATGAGGCTTGGCGCTTACGGCTCGACGGCTTTCACGGCTTTCGGCGCGCTGCGGTCGAGGATGATTTCGATGCGGGCGATCTCGGCCGCGATGATGCCGGGTCGCTCGGACACCACGATGACCGGGCGAAGGACCGGACGGACAATGGCGAAAAGCGCCGCAACCCCCTCGATGGCCTCGGTTACGTCCACCAGTTCGCCCAGCCTGTCGGATTTCGTGACCAGAAGATTTCCAGCCAGCGGCGTGGGCGCGCCTGCGACTTCCGTCAGGCACGGCACGGTGTCCCCCAGGCCGTTGTCATCGACGATGATATCGAGACCGTTCACCCGCACGATGTCGATCATGTCGCAATTTACCAAACCCTTGATCTCGGCATAGCTGCCTTCAAGGTTGATCGTCACCGGGCGAATGGTTCCTGCCATCGGCTCGATCAGGAAGGCATTGACTGCGCTCATTTTTCCGTCTCCTCGGTTCGCGATTTCCCGAAGGGGAAGGCCCCTTGGGCGAAGCCTCCCCGGTCTTTCCGGGGGAATGGCCTCTGACATTCCCCCGGACGGAGCGGGGAGGGCGAAAGCCCGCCCTGCGGCGACGGCCGGTCGGGTCAAGGGGTCGTGACGGGGAAAAAACGGAAGGTTAGGCCGCAGGCGGAAAGCCGTTTTTTTGCCGGCGCGACAAGCGGCTGTGCCGCGCCTGCCCCTTGATCCGAACGGCCGGCGCTGTCATGGGGCGGAAACAGAGATGCGGCCCGGCGACGGGCCTCAGTGCCGGGGGCATAGCCACCGACCGGACAAGCGATCGTACCGGGATCGGCGGAGACGGCCGCAGGCTGGCTCCGTGCCATCGGCATAGAGCGCGGCCGACCGGAACGGGCGGTGGCCTGACAGCATACCGAGGAACATCACATTCATGAAAAAACGCCCGTTTCCCACGAGGCTCCGGAAAACCCTTCGGCGCTATTGGGGAGCGCGGGTTTCCTCCGCCTGCTCCGCTCACCTGCGGCTCGCTGCGGCCGCGGCCGCGCCGTCCTCACGGCGCTGCGGCTGGAAAACGGTCTGCATCACCGCAAAACAGGCGGCACACAACGAGAGTGTTGGCTGGCAAAAACCGAATTGCAGCTCCGCAAACAGGCGCGCGATTGGAGCAATAGACCGGCCACGTTCAAGGCGCAGGGCTACAGCCGACCGCGTTGGCTGGAAGCGAAAGCGTGGATTGATTTCATCGTCTCTTTCCACCGTCGGACATGACGGCGGGACCGAATCGTCGGAATGCTATTCCGAGAGGTCCCACGGATTGACGAGTGCGACACCCATGCCGTCGAAATCCCTGATGTTGCGCGTCACCAGGGTCATGCGACGGGTGAAGGCCGTCGCCGCGATATAGGAGTCGTTGATCGGCTTGGGATCCGGCACATGCCATCGGGCCGCCTGAACGGCCGCCGCCTCGTCCAGAGGCAGGATTCGGCCCGAAAACGTCGTAAGGACGGTATTTTCGAGCCAGTTTCGCAACACTTTGCCGCCGGCGGGATCATTGTGCTCCACCAGCCGGACACCAATTTCCAGCTCGTGCAGCACAACAGACGAAATGAAGGTCTCGGCCGGATCGACTGTTTCGTTCCAGACCACGACATTGGGATGCGCCCTGCCGCTCGCAACCTTGCGCAGTTCGGACACGACATTGGTATCGAGCAACAGCATCAGGACAGATCGACCGGCCGGGCATGCTCGGTGCGCTGCGGGAGCGGCATGTCGACGTCTTCCGCCCCCGGCGCAGCCAGCATGTCACCGAGCGTCCGCATTTTTCCGGTAAGCCGCTTGTACTCGTCGAACGACAAAAGGACATGCGCCGGCCGCCCCCTGTCGGTGATGATGACAGGCCCCCCGTTGGCGGCGCGCTTTGCGCGGCCAAGATCCTGATTGAGTTCCCGGCCTGAAAGTGTGGTGATGGTCATATCAAGCCTCCAACAGTCGTGGTTACGTAACCACATTTAGCCCGTATGTGTCGGAATTGCAAGATGCGACTGCGCCGAGCGCGATGTCCCGTGTGCGATCGAGACAAAAATCAGGAAACGAACGGGGCGTCGCGTTTCGCCGCGGGCGGACAGGGGAGGGCGAGGGGAGGGGCTTTGGGGCTCCTCTCGCAACGCACTGCGCCCGCTCGATGCGGGTGCAAAGCGGTCACTGGCGCTGCTGCCCCTCCACGGCGGGAGGAGGGGTAGTGGTTAGCTACCGAATGAAGCCGAGTTTTTCCGCGACGGATGGCTCGTAGTCGTGACCCGCCTCTGCAAGCATGGCGATCATGTCTGCGTGATCGAGATCGCTCACCTCGTAACCCTTTCGGCGGGCCACCTCGATAACCCCCTCCAAGGTCGGGAATTCCTCCAAGAGGGTGCCGAGCCAGATTTCCGGCGTGCCAAAATCGTCATCGGTCTCGAAGCCCTGAAGGAAGAAGGTGCGCAGCGGCGGATCGAAACCGATAACGGCCTCGTCGTCCGTTCTCTCGCCTTTGAGAAGGATGATCGTGTAGCGGCTCATTCGTATTCCTCGCTTTGCAAATTCCACACCGTATTCCACCGGATCGTCAAAGGCTGGAATGTCGGCATCGCCATTCTGGAACCCCTCGATGGCGCGCTCGTGACCGGCCGCATCCTCCACGGTGATCCGGCGCTCGGCGCGGAATGTTTGGATTATGGTAATTGTCTGCTTACTCACTGGCATTTTCCTTTCCCGCTCGTGCCAACGCTAAAAGAGGAACGCGGCTTGACCGCTTGCCTGCACATAGGAGGCGCTATCGCCGGCCGCGTAACGCTCGCGTCCAAGCTCGGACCATTGAAGGAAACCGGCACGGTCATGGCGAAACCAGCCGTCCTCGATGCCGAGGATCATGCCCCACGCCTCCGCCTCGGCGGGTAGGCGGCCAGTGTTGATCGGCCAATGCTCCGCGCCCTTTTCCTGACGGCGAAGGCTCGGGGCCGAAAAGGCGCGGATGGTGGCGCTACGCTCGTTGGGCTCTTGCGCGCCGACCGCGTCCATGACCTTTCGGGCGTCGGCAATCGAGATATAGCCGGACGCCTTTTTGTCCTCATGATGGGAATAGCGGCAACCGAACGCCACGGCGTGCATGATGCAATGCGGCTCGGTGAATTCCCGCGTTTCCAGCAGTTCGCGCCATTTCCCTGCCATGACCAGATCGACGGCGTGCCACCAGCGGGCGGTCGGCGCGGTGGAATAGCCGTGACGGTTCGGCGCGCCGTTGCGGGCGATCTCGAAACCCAACACGGCCTCGACATGCCGCACATAGGGATGGTCGGCTAAGAGGGGATGGCGAAGGCCGAGGGTGCGCGGCTGATCGTCATCGGGGCGGCAAACCTCGATGGGAAAACGGAACATGCGCGACGGAAGATTCCACGGCGCAGGCAGGTCGAAATTGTGCGGGACCGACAGGGAGTTGTTGATATCGAGAATAGCAAGGTTGGGCTCAAAGCCCTTATCCACCAGCGCAACGCCCAGCGTGTCGATGTTCGGGGCATCCATGATCGTATCCTTGAGATCGTCGTCGAAGGTTCCCGGAGCGCCGAAGGGGAACGATCCCCCTCGGCCGCTGTCTTTCTGTCGCGCCATCACTCCCACGGAATGACGGCCATCAGGTCTTCGTCGTCCTGACCGGGAAAGCGGCCGAGATTGGCATTGAGCCGGCCATGGCCCGTGCTGACGGACAGGCTGAGATAGTCGCCGCCGTTCTGGTTCTTCTTCTTCCAGATGCCGCCGACTTCGATGCGCCGACCGCGCGGGGACTTGGCAAAGAGGCGATAGACCGGCGCTTTCGCATTGGTGCTGGTGAAGGGTTCGCCGCTGATATCGAGGTCGTAAGAGATCGAGGCAATGTTGCCGCTGATCGTGTTGTCTTCGTTGAAGCGGATGAAGTTGGTGAGTTCGGTCATGGTCTGTCTCCTGAGTTTGCGTTTCCCGAAGGGGAAGCCCCCTTGGGCGAAGCCTCCCCGGTCTTTCCGGGGGAATGGCCTCTGACATTCCCCCGGACGGAGCGGGGAGGGCGAAAGCCCGCCCTGCGGCGACGGCCGG